>DATFDR010000042.1:0-62114 GCA_035251935.1 Rhizomicrobium sp.
TTTCATGATCCACGCCCAGGATCTGGCTGAGCCCCTCGTCCCAGAACCATTTTCCCGAAGCGACTTCATAGGCCCAGGAGCCCATATTGCCGGCCGCCAGCGCCAGGGTCCGCCCCTGCTCGCTGCTGCGCAAGGTGGCGGCGGCGCGCTCCAAGGCTTCGGTGCGTTCCGCGACCCGCGTCTCCAGCTCCTGGTTCAATTGCTGCAATTGCCGGGTTTTGCGGAACAGTTCCGCAAAGACGCGCACCTTGGCACGTAGCAATTCGGGCACCACCGGCACGGAAAGATAATCCACCGCGCCCGCTTCATAGCCGCGCAGATAGTCGGATTCCGACATATGGACCGCGGAAACGAAGATGATCGCGGTTTTCTGGAACCTGGGATGCTCCCGGATCATCCGCGCCAATTCGAATCCGTCCAGTTCCGGCATGCAGACATCCACCAGGATGACCGCGACTTCAATTTTCAGCAGACACGCCAGGGCTTCCTGCGCCGAACTGACGGCGATAAGATTCTCTCCTAGCTCGGAAAGCATGACCTCGTAGCTGAGCAGCTTGCCGGGCTGGTCGTCCACAAGCAGAACATTGACGGGCTCTTTGTTCTCCATGAGATCAGCGGTGCAACCACATGCGCAGGGCTGAAAGCAGCTGCTCGGTGTTGACCGGCTTGGCCAGATAGTCCGAAGCGCCGGCCTCCAGGCATTTTTCGCGGTCGCCCTTCATCGCCTTGGCGGTCAGCGCGATGATCGGCAGGCGGCGGAAGTCGGGATTTTCCCGGATGCGTCCGATGGTCTGATAACCGTCCATTTCCGGCATCATGATGTCCATCAGCACGATGGCGATTTCCGGCGAGGAATTGACGATATTGATCGCCTCCATGCCGGTGGTCGCCGTTAAAACCCGCATGCCGCGCCGCTCCAGCGCGCTGGAGAGGGCGAAGATGTTGCGCGCATCGTCGTCCACCAACAGGACGGTGCGGCCCACCAGGTCCTCATCGGAACTGGTCAGCCGTTCCAGCATCCGCTGCTTGTCGGCTGGCAGTTCGCTGACCACGCGGTGCAGAAAGATGGCGGTTTCATCCAGCAACCGCTCCGGCGATTCCGCGCCTTTGACCACGATGCTGCGGGCCACGGAGTGCAGATGCCCCTCTTCCTCGGCGCTCAACTCCCGCCCCGTGAACACCACCACCGGCACATCGGACAGTTTGGGGTCGGCGCTCAATTGATTCAAAAGGTCGAAGCCGGAAATATCCGGCAGCCTGAGATCAAGCACCACGCAATCCACCGGCTTTTCCCGAAGCACCTCCAGCGCTCTGGCGCCGGTGTCCACCGTTTCGATTTTCACATCGTCATGTTCCAACAGCGCGGTGATGCTGAGCTGTTCGGCCGGATTGTCCTCCACCACCAACAGCACTTTCTGGCGCGGCTGGATATAGGACTTGATCTTGGCCAGAGCCTTCTGAACGCCTTGCGCCGACGTCGGCTTGGTGACGAAGGAGAAGGCGCCGCGGGTGAGAGCGTGCTGGCGATCCTCGTCTAAGGTGATGATCTGGACCGGGATATGCCGCGTCTTGGGATTCTGTTTGAGCTGGCTCAGCACCGTCCAACCCAGCATGTCGGGCAGGAAGATATCCAGCGACACCGCCGCGATATTGTACTCGTTCGCCAATTCCAGCGCGTCGTCGCCGCGCATCGCCACGATCGCTTTGAAACCCTCATCATGGGCCAGATCGAGCAAAATCTGGGCATAATGCGGATCGTCTTCCACGATCAAAAGCACGCAGTCGTCGGGCGTCACCACCGAACGGTCGTCGATCAAATGCTCGATGACGGGACGATCCGGCAAGGTGACGGGCGCCTTGAGGCTGGCCGTGGTCCGTGCCATCACGGTGGTGGCGCCGGTGTAACGCACCGGCAGATAGAGACGGAAGGTACTGCCCACGCCCGGCGCGCTGCGAAGCTGAATTTCGCCGCCCAAAAGGTTGGAAAGTTCGCGGCTGATCGCCAGGCCCAGGCCCGTGCCACCATATTTGCGGCTGGTGGAGGCGTCCGCCTGTTGGAACGCTTCGAAGATCAGTTTCTGCTTTTCGGCCGGAATACCGATGCCGGTGTCGGACACCTCGAACACCACGACCGAGGCCGCTTGGCTGAGCACAGGATGGGTGGGCGTCCAACCTTCGGAAGCCGCCGAGACCGCCAATTTCACCTCGCCCTGGGTGGTGAACTTGAAGGCATTGGACAACAGATTCTTCAACACTTGCTGCAAGCGCTTGGAGTCCGTCAGCATGGTGCGGTCGAGATTGGCATCCAGCTTGACCGAGAAATCCAGCAAGCGGCCTTCGGCGATATGCCGGAATGGCCGCGCCACGGCGTCCAATACGCTGACAAAGCTGATTTCTTCGGCGTCCACCGTGACGGTGCCGGATTCGATCTTGGACAAATCCAGAATGTCACTGATGAGATTGAGCAGGTCGGTGCCGGCGCCGTGAATGGTGCGCGCGAAGTCCACCTGCTTGGGGGTCAGGTTGCTATCGGGGTTTTCGGAAAGCTGCTGACCCAGGATCAGAATGCTGTTCAGGGGCGTGCGCAGTTCGTGGCTCATATTGGCCAGGAATTCCGACTTATACTTGGAGGTCAGCGCCAGCTCGGTCGCTTTTTCTTCTAAGGCGCGGCGGGCCTGTTCGATTTCCTGGTTCTTGCGCTCGACCTCGACATTCTGTTCGGCCAACTCGCGCGCTTTTTGCTCCAATTGCTCGTTGGTCTGCTGCAATTCGCGCTGCTGGGTCTGCAATTCGCCGGCCAACTGCTGAGATTGCTTGAGCAGACCTTCGGTCTGCATCGTCGCTTCAATGCTATTGAGCACGATGCCGATATTGGAGGTCAGCTGCTCCAGGAAGGCGACTTCCAGGCTGGTAAACTCGCTTAAAGAAGACAGTTCGATCACCGCCTTGACCTGGCTTTCGAACAGGACCGGCAGAACGATGATGTTCCTGGGCGTCACCTGCAGCAAAGCCGAGGCGATGGGAACCGCGTGCTCCACTTGGGTGACAAGCACCGGGCGGCGGTCGGCGGCGCACTGACCCACCAACCCGCTGCCGACGCGGAAGGATTTGGGATAGCCGTCCACCGGATGGTCGGCATAGGCCGACATCAGCTTCAAGACGGTCGGGTCGGCGGAATCCATCTGATAAATCACGCCCATCTGGGCATTGACCAGCGGGGTGAGTTCGCTCAGCAAGGTCTTGCCGACGGTTTCCAGATCGCGCTGGCCCTGCAACATGTTGGTGAACTTGGCCAGATTGGTCTTCAGCCAGTCCTGCTCGGTATTGCGCTCGGTGGTCAGGCGCAAATTGTCGATCATGGTGTTGATATTGTCTTTGAGCTCGGCCACCTCGCCGCGCGCGTCCACCTGAATCGAACGGGTCAAGTCGCCCTTGGTCACCGCGGTCGCGACTTCCGCGATAGCGCGCACTTGGGTGGTCAGGTTGGCCGCCAAAAGATTGACGTTACCGGTCAAATCCTTCCAGGTGCCCGAGGCGCCGGGCACGTTGGCTTGGCCGCCCAAGCGGCCTTCCACGCCCACTTCGCGCGCCACGCTGGTCACCTGATCGGCAAAGGTCGCCAGCGTCGCGGTCATGTTGTTGATGGTCTCGGCTAGCGCGGCGACTTCGCCCTTGGACTTCACGGTCAGATTTTGTTTGAGCTCGCCATCGGCCACCGCGGTCACAACCTTGACGATGCCGCGCACCTGCTCGGTGAGGTTCGCCGCCATGACGTTCACGGTGTCGGTCAGGTCCTTCCAGGTACCGGCGACACCAGGCACCGTCGCCTGGCCGCCCAGCTTGCCTTCGGTGCCCACTTCGCGGGCGACACGCGTCACTTCCGAGGCAAAGCCGTTGAGCTGGTCCACCATGGTGTTGATGGTGTTCTTCAGCTCCAGAATTTCGCCCTTCACGTCCACCGTGATCTTGCGCGACAGGTCGCCGCGCGCCACGGCGGTGGTCACTTCGGCGATGTTGCGCACTTGGCCGGTCAGATTGCCGGCCATGGAGTTCACCGAGTCGGTCAAGTCCTTCCAGGTGCCGTCCACACCCGGAACCACCGCTTGGCCGCCCAAGCGGCCATCGGTGCCGACTTCGCGCGCCACGCGCGTCACTTCGGCGGCGAAGGAGCGCAACTGCTCCACCATGGTATTGAGGGTTTCTTTGAGCAGCAGGATTTCGCCGCGCACGTCCACGGTAATTTTCTTGGACAGGTCGCCGCCTGCAATGGCGGTGGCCACTTCGGCAATGTTGCGCACCTGCGCGGTCAAGTTGGAGGCCATGAAGTTGACGTTATCGGTCAAATCTTTCCAGGTGCCCGCCACACCCGGCACTTGGGCCTGACCGCCCAGCTTGCCTTCGGTGCCCACTTCGCGCGCCACGCGCGTCACTTCGGCGGCGAAGGCGTTGAGCTGGTCCACCATGGTGTTGATGGTGTTTTTCAGCTCCAGAATTTCGCCCTTCACGTCCACGGTGATCTTGCGCGACAGGTCGCCGCGCGCCACGGCAGTGGTCACTTCGGCGATGTTGCGGACTTGGGTGGTCAGGTTCGCCGCCAAAAGATTGACGTTGTCGTTCACGTCTTTCCAGGTGCCGGCAACGCCCGGCACATTGGCTTGGCCGCCCAGACGGCCTTCGGTGCCGACCTCGCGCGCCACGCGCGTCACTTCGCCAGCGAACCGGTTGAGCTGGTCCACCATGGTGTTGAGGGTTTCCTTCAGCTGAAGGATTTCGCCGCGCACATCCACGGTGATCTTGCGCGACAGGTCGCCGCCCGCGATGGCGGTGGCGACTTCGGCGATATTGCGGACCTGGGCCGTCAGATTGCCCGCCATGGAGTTGACGGAGTCGGTCAAATCTTTCCACGTGCCGGCAACGCCGGGCACCTCGGCCTGGCCGCCCAGTTTTCCGTCGGTGCCCACTTCGCGCGCCACGCGCGTCACTTCCGAGGCGAAAGAATTGAGCTGGTCCACCATGGTGTTGATGGTTTCCTTCAATTGAAGGATTTCGCCCGACACATTCACCGTGATCTTCTTGGATAAGTCGCCTTGCGCCACCGCGGTTGCCACTTCGGCGATGTTGCGGACCTGGTTGGTCAGGTTCGACGCCATGGAGTTCACCGAATCGGTCAAATCGTTCCAGGTGCCGGCCACACCGCGCACCACCGCCTGGCCGCCCAGCTTGCCTTCGGTGCCCACTTCGCGCGCCACGCGCGTCACTTCCGAGGCAAAAGCGTTGAGCTGGTCCACCGTGGTGTTGATGGTTTCCTTGAGTTTGAGAATTTCGCCCTTCACGTCCACCGTGATCTTCTTGGACAAGTCGCCATTGGCGATGGCGGTGGAGACTTCGGCGATGTTGCGCACTTGCGCCGTCAGGTTGGACGCCATGGAGTTGACGGAATCGGTCAAGTCTTTCCAAGTACCCGCGACCCCCAACACATTGGCCTGCCCACCCAGACGGCCCTCGGTACCCACTTCGCGCGCCACGCGCGTCACTTCCGACGCAAAGGCGTTGAGCTGGTCCACCATGGTGTTGATGGTTTCCTTCAACTGAAGGATTTCGCCCGACACATTCACGGTGATTTTCTTGGACAGGTCGCCGCCGGCGATAGCGGTGGCCACTTCGGCGATATTGCGCACCTGTCCGGTCAGGTTGGACGCCATGAAGTTGACATTGTCGGTCAAGTCTTTCCAGGTGCCGGCGACGCCCGGCACTTGCGCCTGGCCGCCCAGCTTGCCTTCGGTGCCCACTTCGCGCGCCACGCGCGTCACTTCCGAGGCAAAAGCATTGAGCTGATCCACCATGGTGTTCATGGTGTCTTTCAATTCCAGAATTTCGCCGCGCACATCCACGGTGATCTTGCGCGACAGGTCGCCGCGCGCCACCGCGGTGGTCACTTGCGCGATGTTGCGAACCTGGTCGGTAAGATTACCGCACATGGCATTGACCGAGTCGGTCAAGTCTTTCCAGGTGCCCGCCACGCCGGGCACCAGCGCCTGACCGCCCAGCTTGCCTTCGGTGCCCACTTCGCGCGCCACGCGCGTCACTTCCGATGCGAAAGAGCGCAGCTGGTCCACCATGGTGTTGATGGCTTCCTTGAGCTGCAAAATTTCGCCGCGCACGTCCACGGTGATTTTCTTGGACAAGTCGCCATTGGCCACCGCGATGGTCACTTCGGCGATGCTGCGCACTTGGCCGGTCAGATTGGAGGCCATGGAGTTGACGCTTTCGGTCAAATCCTTCCATACGCCGGTCACTTCACTCACCTGGGCTTGCCCGCCCAACTTGCCTTCAGTGCCCACTTCGCGCGCCACGCGCGTCACTTCGGAGGTGAACACGCTGAGCTGCTTGATCATGGTGTTGACGATATTGGCGGCGCGCAGGAATTCGCCCTTCAAGGGGCGGCCCTCCACGTCCAAATTCACCGTCTGCAGCAAATCGCCTTTGGCCACCGCCGAGATCGCGCGGGTCACCTCAACGGTGGGCCATAGCAGATCGTCCACCAGTGTATTGACCGAGGCTTCCATCTCGCCCCAGGAGCCCTTTGTCAGACCCAGTTTCACCCGGTGGCGGGTCTTGCCTTGCTTGCCGACCAGCTCGCCAACCTGATCCAGCTGCTGGGCCATCTTCTGGTTGGTGGAGACGATCTCGTTAAAGGTGTCGGCGATCTTGCCGATGATTCCGGTGCGGCTGCCCGACAGGCGAACGGTGAAGTCACCGTTCTGCATGGATTGAAGCGCGATCAGCAAGGACTCAAGATCGGCAGCCGAAGCGCCCTGATCCGAGCGTGCCCCGATTTCCAGGGGCACTGGCGCGTGATTGCCGTTTTTCTTGACTGCGGGAGAATGGGCCTCACTCATCACATCGCTCCAAACCAAGCGAGATCGCGTGCGCGCCGCGAGGTTTTGAGCAAGAGCATATATGGCAACGCAACCCCCTTCACTCATACCCCTATATTGGGGCGAACGTGCGGGTTCCGCGAAAGTTCCAAAAAGTATGGTAGGTTTATCGTCCTATCGCGTGAACCGATTAGGTCAGGAGAAGGTAGAATCCTCCAATAAGGACCGCTAAGGCAAACGACGGTAGGATGAACCACCCCGGCATAAAACGCGGATTACGAAAATCCTCGCTGAAATCGCGTTCAGGACCCGGCCGGCGTTGTTGGGGCACAGCACGCCGGCCCTGGCACGTCCGTGGCGCGTAAAACACCCTGTCATAATAGGTCGAGGCCATAGGGTTTTCCTCAACAACCAGTTTTCTAACGCCCAAACGGCCCAGCGGTTCAAACACCCGCGCCGCCAGCACATCGCAACCGTCCTATATCGTACAATCGCAATGGCCCAACCTCTGCATGATCCGTCCGATACCGATCTATTTTGGGGCAGAGACATGGCAGCCATCGTCAGCATCGCCAAAAGTAAAATCGAAAAGGCGAAACTGGAACGCATCTGCGCGCTCTATCTGCGCCAATTGCCGCGAACCAGCAAAGTCGAGCGGGTCACGGTGGCGCGCCGTGCCAATCCGGTGCGCAACTGGTTCGTCTCGGAAATCGAACCGGCGCTTCCGCTGGTCAACGATCTCGCCGCCCGCGCGGCCTTGAGCGAGCTGCAAAACCAATTCCGTCTGGACGATTAGAATTTCGCGCGCAGGGGGCGCGCAGCTGGAATTACGCGCTCACATCCCAAAACCCAAAGGCGCATCACACCATCAAGCTGCCATGAGCAGAAGTTAGGCGCTGGCGTCTACCGGTTTGTTCTTGGCGCGGCGGCGCAGGACAACCGAGCCTGCCAAGCCAACGGCAAAGAGCGAAACAGTCAGGGGTTCGGGGACCTGGGTGGTCCTTGCGATGGATAGCGGCGGGTTTTCCGGCAGCGGATTCTCGTCGGGTGGATTGCCGCTCGGAGGGGGGCCGGTGTCGGGCTTGCTACCATCGCCAGGAGGGGCCAGCGGATTCTCGGGATCGTCGTCAAACGGGATCCTCCTGGAGTCAGGATCGGGACCGCCCTGGTTCGAACCGGGATCGGTGATTTCGTCCGTCTCCGCGGACTCGTTGGGAGAGTTCTCATTCTCTGGCGCGTTGAAGTCCGGCGCATTGGAGAAAGACGGGCCATTGCCGCTGGGACCGCCCGCGAAAAACGACGGGGGAAAACCGGAAGGCGGATTGCCGCCTTGGTTTTGCTCATTTTCACCTTGCTGATCCTCGCCCACGCTATGGGAGGAGCTGCCGGGGAACGAACCGCCGCCAAAAGTCTCGGTATCCCAAGAGGCCGCCGGATCGGTGCAGGAAAGAAACCCGCCCGCACAGGCATCGGCGTTGGAGGCCAATTGTTCGTCCGCATCGGATCCCTTGTCGGATACTTCGCCGCTGGCATGCTCGGAGTAATTGGACCCGAAGCTGTTTCCCGATCCCGGTTGGGCGACATAGCCGTTGGTGGCGCCGGAATTCTTTTCGGCAGACGCCATAGTGGGCGCAAACAACAGCCCGACCAGCGCCAAAATGAGGGCGAACAAAATGCCCAATGCGGCCAGGCCCAGTTTGACACGTTTCTTGGTCATCAAGAAACGATGTAGCAAACTTGATGCCGCGCCCATGAAAGCGGACTTTAAAGGTTAACCCTCAAGTTTAACGGCGGGAACTCTGGCTCTTTCGTCAGGAGCCGGAAATGACCCCGAGGCCGGTGGCAGCCCACTTCTGAAGCAGCTATTGTTTCGTTCTGTAGCAAGACACTGCCGCCGCGTAGAGGTTAACTTTGATTCTGGAATTTTAGGGTTTGGAAAAACCCGGCTCTAATTCCTAAGCGGCATACTGTTTTCCGTCATAGTGGAGCAGTTTTCATGGCTGACGCACCAGCCCTCCGAACCGGAGCCGACAATCGCAAATATGAGCGGGTCCAGCTCTTCCTGCCCGGTCAGCTGTTCAACCCCAAAAATGAACAGTCGACGGAATGCAAGGTTCTGAACCTATCCGCTGGCGGCGCGGCTCTGCAATGCGACACGCAATTCCCCGGCGATCTTGCGCTGGTTCTTTATATTGAGAATTTCGGACGCTTCGAGGGCAAGACTATCGTCCATTCCAACGGCCAATTGGCGCTGGAATTTTCCATCGGGGAAACCAAGCGCGGACGCCTGAAGGAAATGATCAAATCTTTTGCCGCCGAAGGTGTGGCAGGCGTCACCGAAATGCGAAAGCATGTCCGCATCCCGTCCCTGGTCAGCGGCAGCATCACGCGCCAGAACGGCGAACATATTCTGTGCGATGTGCTGGATATCTCCCTGGACGGCGTTTCGGTCAGGACCAAGATACGCTTGCCGGTGGGCGAAATCGTGAATCTGGGCCGCACGCGCGGACGCGTGGTGCGTCACCATGAGGACGGCTTTGCCATCCAGTATGTCCGCGAAATCGGCAACGCGGCCTAAGCCACCCGGTATTAGGCGACCTTACGCAGTTCCTGAGCCGCCGGCGCGTACATCAGCGCGCCATTGTTGGTCACCACCGCCCAGGATTCCGGCTTGGTCAATGCCAAATTCCGCAGCATCAGCGGCACATGGCAATAGCTGGGCTGCCGCAAACCGTGATAGGACACCACCGGACCGATGGGCTGAAACCGGATGCCCATACCTGCGAGCATCCGCATCAGGTGCGGTTCCATGACCGCGCTCCAATAGTCGATGCCCAATTCGATGCTCTGGCGCAGCAAAATCTGAAACAGGCCCAGACACGGCAAATTGCTGCGCAACTCGCGCTTGGATGGGGCGTTAGGGGCATGAGCCGATGCCGGCGCGCGGCGGCGGAACGCGTCGGAAATCGCGAAGCGGGAAATTTCCGCCACGCTGTCATTGGGAAAAAAGTCTGTCGGGTTGATACCCTGCTTTTGCAGCAATTGCTGGATGGGAAGGCTGTTGCGGCGCGCGGCCTGCGGCAAGATCAGCCGGGCCGTGCCAATGGCCTCCCCTTGTGGCCGATGGAAAATCAGGCTGTGCACGGCGTGCTGGTCGAACCCGTCGCTTTCCAGGCCATCGCGCTGTTGCGCGGGATCCTCAAACTGGCGCTCCAAACAATAAACTTGGTAGCGCAGGGCAAAAGCTATTTCGATAAGTTCCCGCGTGTTGGCCGATACCAGATGAAAATAGGTATCGAATCGCCTCACAGGGCATTGATCGTTTCCGAAGGACGACGGCGCTCCTGTCGGGGATCTATCCCATGACAGATCCCTCTCAATATTTTCAAACGACACGCAAAGCTCCTATCTTTTGGGCCGATACGCCCACCCTTACCGCTGTTTTTATCGTTTTTTTGTTGGCGGTTTTGCCTATCCGAAATCGAAAAGGATGAGGAAACCGTCCCAATCGTACCTGTTCATGATGACGGATCAATAGACAAGCAAAGCTTAATGCGGCCAAGTGATTCGCATGATGCCGTCTTGAAGGAAGTTCCTTGGAACTCCATGATCGCTGGGCCGTTGATATGTGGCATTGGCGCAAGGGAACTGTGGGGAAATTACCGCACTCTCTTCAGGAAAGTCACAGAACATGGGACTTGCACTTCGCATTGGGAACTTACCAAATGACGGTGCTTAGATCAGAACCCCAACAAGCTGCGCGCAAGGATTGCGGCAACAATGTGATTCTGTTTCCCGCGCCGCATGCTGCGGATACGCAAACGCCACCCAGCGCAATCGATTTGGGCGCTTTATTGATTGAATTGGTGGAGCGTTGCGGCCACAAAGTCGCGCCCGGCATCACCATCGGCCTGAGCGCCAAATTGGGCGAAGGGGTTGCCATCACCGCACGTGAATCCGACACCTTGAATTTCGTGGTCAGCGAGATCGTCACCAACGCCTATCACTACTCCCATCCAGCCGGAACTTCGGTCGAGATCACAATGGAATGCGTGGTGAATCGCAATGGCGAAATTGTGATCGATATCGGCGATGACGGGGTCGGCCTGCCATCCGATTTCGCCGAATGGCGTGACGCGGGAAACGGCATGGCGGCGGTTCGTGGGAGTTTGCAAAAAATCGGCGCCGGCCTGAACGTAACGTCCGACGATCTGGGATTACGGTTTCAGATTATTCTGCATCCCCGCCACCGGCGGGTAACGCCCGCGCGCGGGAATTTCGTCTGGCTTTAGGTTTTTGAGCGCTGCAGCAGCGGCTCATGACCAGTTTGGCGGGGCACTTCCAAACAACCTGTTCCAAGCCGAAACACTGGAATCGGACGCATTGCGACCGCTGCAATGGCGGTGCCAAACACGTGCCCCGGGCCCGCTTGCCCGGATATTGCAAATACCCCACCGGGCCGGCGTTTGTGGTCCGATTTGAAACGCTGTGGGGAAATATGCGGGAGTATCTGGTTCTTCTTTTCGCCCTGCCCGCAGGGCTGACGCTTTCGGGCCTGACCGCCAATACCTATCGCCTCTTTGCGATCGCGCCCCAGACCAAACTGGGGCACGCCTTGCACTATGCCGTCATGGCCTTTGCCGGGCCCGTTGTGCTGGCGGGCAACAGCACCAAATCCTTCCGAGAAAACCGGTGCTCAAAAACCGCCTACGCCTTTGCGCTGGCGCTGAGCGCCTATTGGTCCTTTGCGATGGGGCTGTCCGTTCTGGGCATCGTGGCCGTGTTTCACTATGCCTAGCCATACTACTCCGCTGCCTGCATGAGTGCCCCCGCATAGGCCTGCAGATCATCGGAATCGAAAACTGGACCGAATTTCAGACCGATGGGATCCTGCGACTCCGGCAGCGCGTTGTTGCCCGTGGCCGCATCGAACAGATCCGGACGGAACACCGCGGCAGCCTCTTGAGCCTCAATCCCGTCCAAGGGTTTGCGAAGACCGGTCATGATCTCGGCGTAAAGCCAGCGGGCCTTGCGGGGATCGGGCCGGTTGATATCGTCCCCTTCAAAAACCAAAAAATCCTGCATGGAACGCGCTTCGGTGCGATTGACCGCCAACGTGCCGGACAGCGCATTCAACACCGTCTTCGGCGCCACGCCGAGATACTGGGGCTGCGACAGCATATGGGCCAGATTGCCGTGGTTCTCGCGATCCTGGCACCAGCGCGCCGCCGCCTTATAGGCACGCAGCAGGCGATAGATGGTCTCCGGCTCCTGCGCGGCCATGGTGTCGCGCAGCGCCAGCACCTTGTCCGGCGCACAGCGCGAAATATCCGCGCCAAAGGCGACGATACTTCCCACCCCGCTTTCCACCGCGCGGCTGTTCCAGGGCTCTCCCACGCAGCAGCCGTCGATGACCCCCTCGGAAAGATTTGCGACCATGAATGGTGGCGGCACCACCTGAAACAGGACATCGTTATGGGGATCTATCCCGCCCAGCCTGAGCCAATGGCGCACAATGATGGCGTGAACCGAGAAGGGAAACACCACGGCAAAGTTGATCAAGGGTGCGCCGGATAGTTTGCGCTTGTCGATCACCCGCTTGAGCGCCTGAGCGGATTGGCGGGCATCTATCGGGGAGTGACCCAGCACCTCTTCCACGGCCCGATAGAGCCGCGCCGACAAGGTAATGCAGTTGCCGTTTGCGTTCAGGCCGAAGGGCACCGCCAGCGGTACCTTGGCATTGCCGATCCCCAGACTGGTGCTGACGGCCAGGGGCGCCAGCATATGGGAGGCGTCGAACAGATCGTGGATCAGCTTGTCGCGGATATTGGCCCAGGAGGTTTCCCGCACCAGCGCGATCTCCAGGCCTTCGCGCTCGGCAAAACCGCATTCCACCGCCGCGATGGGGATGGCGGCATCGATCAAGGGCATAAATCCGACCTTGACGGTTTTCATGGCCGCCTCATTTGAGCATTTCCTCCGCCATCACGATGGCGCGTGCGATCTCTATCAGTCGCCGTTTCTGGTCCATGGCCGTCTTGCGCATCAGGGCATAGGCATCCTGCTCGCTCAAAGCTTTCGCCGTCATCACAATGCCCTTGGCGCGTTCGATCACTTTGCGGTCGGCTAACGCGGTCTTGGCTTCGTGGAGCTCTTCCTCCAGCCGGGAAAAAACATCGAAGCGTTGAATGCACATATCCAATATGTGCTTGACCCTCTCCTTTCTCAGCCCATCCACGACATAGGCGGAAACCCCGGCCAGCATGGCGTCGCGAATCGCGGCGCTATCGCTTTGATCCACGAACATGGCGATGGGCCGCTTGACCAGGCGGCTGACCTGAAACATCTGCTCCAGGACGTCGCGGTTGGGACTTTCCAGATCGATGATGATGACATCCGGATCGATATCGGCAATGCGCTGGAGGAGATTGCTGGTTTCATTCAGCCACCGGACATTGGCGTGACCTGCTTCGCGCAGTCCGTCCTGAATGATCGCGGCGCGCACATGGTTCTCATCGATGATCAGTATGCTCGCCTGATCCATCATGAAAATCTGCTACGCCCTCCCCGCGGACCAACTCTAGCAAATCTTGTGTGCGCCACAATCGAGACATGATCACGCAGCCTTTATGCAGCCTTGGCATGCCGCTCATAGAGGAATTGCAGGACCTGCTTGCGGCAACGGGCATATTCGACCGTGTCGGCCACCTCCAGCCGGCGCCGGGGACGGTCCAGGCGGACCTCGCAGACCTCCCCGATCGTGGCCGACGGCCCGTTGGTCATCATCACGATGCGGTCGGACAAAAGCACCGCCTCGTCCACATCATGGGTGATCATAATGGCGGTGCTTTTGGTGTCGCGGTGAATTTCCATCACCGTATCTTGAAGATGCGCGCGGGTCAGCGCGTCCAGGGCGCCAAAAGGTTCATCCAGCAGCAGTATCTTGGGCTGCATGGCAAGCGCGCGGGCAATGCCCACCCTTTGGCGCATGCCGCCGGACAATTCCCCGGGTTTTTTGTTCAAGGCATGCTCCATATGAACCAGCGAGAGATTGTGCTTGGTCCATTCGTCGCGTTCGGCGGAGGATTTGGTTTTGCCGAACACCTTGTCCACCGCCAGGCGAACATTGGCGTAAGCGGTAAGCCAGGGCAGCAGGCTGTGGTTCTGGAACACCACGGCGCGATCCGGTCCCGGCTCATCCACCACGGCACCATCCAGCAACACCGCACCGGTGGTCGGTAACGACAGCCCCGCCACGATATTGAGCAAGGTGGATTTGCCGCAACCGGAATGGCCGATGATGGAGACAAATTCGCCCTTCTCGATCGCCAGCGTCACATCAGTGATGGCGATAAAGCGTCCGCTGCCCGTGTCGAAGGTTTTTCCCACCTGCTCGATGGTCAGATAGCCTTTCATGACTCTGCCTCCTTTCAGATCGGGCGGCCGGCGATCAGCCGTCCGATAAAGCCGATCGTGCGATCCAGCAAAAATCCAATAATGCCGACATAGATCAGCGCCAGGATGATCTCGCTGATCAGCGAGCTGTTCCAGCCGTCCCAGATGAAGAAGCCGATGCCCACCCCGCCGACCAGCATTTCCGCCGCCACGATGGCGAGCCAGGACAAGCCCACGCCGATGCGCAAACCGGTGAACATATAGGGCACCGTCGCCGGCAGCATGATCTTGAAGAAATACTCAAGGCCATTGAGCCGCAGCACCCGCGAGATGTTGCGATAGTCTTCCGGAATCTGGCGTATGCCGACGGCGGTGTTCAAAATCACCGGCCAGATGGCGGTGATGAAGATCACAAAGATCGCCGACGGATTGGAGTCCTTGAAGGCGGCCAAGGAAATCGGCAGCCAGGCCAAGGGCGGCACAGTGCGCAGAATCTGAAAGATCGGGTCCAGTCCGCGATAAGCGAAGGTGCTTTGCCCCACCAACACGCCCAAAGCCACACCGCAGAACGCCGCCAGGCTGAAACCGATGGCGACGCGCTTCAGGCTGGCCAGAATCTGCCAGAACAGCCCCACATCGGTGCCGCCATTGTCGAAGAAGGGATCGACAATCAGCTCCCGAGTGTCTTTCAACACCTTGCTGGGGGGCGGCAGCGAGGCGCCATCCTGGCTGCACAGCACCTCCCACAAGAGCAACAGCAAGCCGATGGCGATCAAGGGCGGCAGCAGTTGTGCCGCCACATCGCGCGCCGTTTCCATCGGACGCAACCGCGCCAGCCACGGCTTGAGCCGTGACGCCTTGCGCGCCTCGCCGAGCGTTCCAGTCATCGTCACGCTATCCTCCACACTCAGATACGCTTGATCTTCAGGCTGGCCAGATAGGCCTTGGGATTGGCCGGATCGAAGGTCTTGCCGTCGAAGAACCGTTCCACGCCGCGCGAGGTGGATTTGGGTATCTCCGCATCCCGCACGCCCAAGGTCTTGGCGGCATCGCGCCAGATATCCTCGCGGTTGACCGCCTTGACCATGGCGTTGACGTCGGTGTCCGGCGGCAGAAAGCCCCAGCGCATATCCTCGGTGAGGAACCAGGCTTCGTGACTCTGGAAGGGATAAGACGCGAAGTTGTTCCAGAACTTCATCAGCAGGGGGAAGTTCTCGACCTTCTTGCCGGTGCCATAGTCAATCGTTCCCGAGGTGCGGCCGATAATGTCCTCCACCGGCACCTTGAAATATTCGCGGCGCGCCACGATTTCGCACAATTCCTTGCGATTCTGCGGATTGTCGCTCCAGCGCTGCGCCTCGATCACCGCCATAGTGAGCGCCTTGGCCGCCTTGGGATTCTTCTCCACCCAGTCGGCGCGCATGGTGAAAGTCTTTTCCGGATGGTCGGCCCACAACTCGCCCGTGGTCAAAGCGGTAAAGCCGATGCCTTGGTTGACCAATTGGGCGTTCCACGGTTCGCCGACGCAGAAGGCTTCCATGGTCTTGACCTTCATATTGGCGACCATTTGCGGCGGCGGCACCACGATGGTGGACACATCGCGATCCGGATCGATGCCGCCGGCGGCCAGCCAATAGCGCATCCACAGATCGTGGGTGCCGCCCGGGAAGGTCACCGCCACCTTGGGATCGACACCGTTCTGACGTTGTTTCACAAAGGCGGCCTTCATCTTGGAACAATCCAGTCCCACGCCTAAGCTTTGATAATATTTGGAGACCGAGATTGCCTGGCCGTTGGTGTTGAGACGCGCCAGGATATTCATCGGCAGCTTGCCGCCCTTGGTGATCTTGCCCGCCGCCATCAGATAAGGCATCGGCGTCAAAATATGCGCGCCGTCAATGCCGCCGCGTCCGCCGCCCAATTCGAGATTGTCGCGGGTGGTGCCCCAGGAGGCTTGCTTCGCCAGCTTCACATCCGGCATGCCGTGTTTGGCGAAAAATCCCTTTTCCTTGGCGATGATCAAGGGGGAAGAGTCCGTCAGGGCGATAAAGCCCAAGGTCGCCGTGGCGGTTTCCGGCCCCCCAGCACTTTGCGCCCAGGCGCCGCCTGGAACCACCGCCCTGGCGGCGGTGAGAAGAGCCGCGGTGCCCGCGCCTTTCAGGATGGTACGCCGCGTGCCGCCTTTGATGATGTTCGTCATGATCGTGTCTCCGCTTTCGGACGTTTCAGTATCTGTAGCCAAGCTGCAGCCAGAAGATGGACTTGTCGGGGAAGCCGCCGAACGCCGCGCCAGCGCCGCTATAGCCCGCATACTTCAGCAGCACCGAGGCATTGGCATCGACCGCAAGCTCGGTACTGAAATTCCATTCGCTGCCGATGCCTTGCGAGAGATTGTCGGTGGTATAGTCGTGATAGGTCACCATGGTGGTCAGGGTGCGCATCTCCAGAAAATCGGCCGGCAGCACATAGCTGGCGCGGAAATACAGATCCTTCAGGCCATTGACCGGGGTGGTGAGGAACATGTCGGCCCAGCCGTTAAAGATATGCAGCGTGGCCAGCGGCGTGGCGAACCCGATGGTGCCGCTGCCCTCCAGCACTTCGTAACCGATCAAGCCGGTCAGGCCCGCATAGCTGAGACTGCCCTCGGCCAGGAAATAGTTCAGATCGATCGACAGCGGGTTGTTGCCATAGTTGGTCTGATGGGCGAATTCGCCGGTCAGCTTGGCATTGACTCCTTCCGCCAGCGGAAAGCTGTAATCGGCGCGGCCGCCATAGGTGGCGGTGGAAAGCCGGGATGTCGCCAGCAACTGTGCCGGCGCCGTGGCAAAACCCGGCGCGGCAAAATCGAGCAGGAAGGCATAGCCTTCCAACCTGAGATTATCCACGCCGATATAAACGGCATCCATCACATGGCTGTCACTCTTGAAATAATTGGCCTGCCCCGTCGCGGCTGCGGCCGTGGTGGACGGCACCGGAATGGCCGGACCGCCGATGCGGTTGACGCGATAAAGATAGGCATAGGTGAAGGTCAGATCCTCGATCGAGGTATTGACCAGCGACAGGGAGTCATAGGTCTGCTCATGCTGGCGCCAGCCGACATTGCCGACAAAGCGCTGGTTGCCGATCAAAATGCGCTGGCGGCCTATGGCGAACTTGGTGTCGAAGTCCGAGGCATAGGACAGCACCAGCCGGTTCAGCGCCGTCATGGATGGGTCAACGATATTGGGATAGGTGGTCTTGCCGTTGCGGGTGCTGTTGTAGGTCGCGCCGCCCACCGTCCATATCTGGTCGAAATCGAATCCCAGCTGGAAATTGTTCCAATAGCCGGTTTCGTAACCAAGCCGCGCGCGGATGGTGTTGGCGTTGGCATCCAGCGACTTGCTGTTGTCCACCACGGTTTCATAACGCGCGCGCAGATCGATCACCGCCCGCCCCTGGGCGATGATGCCCACCAGCGGCAGCTCCGCATGCGCGCCACTCGTACACAGAAAACCCAACGCGCCGACAGCCAGTCCCGCGCCCTGCTTCGAAATAAAACCCATTACCGTCCCCCTTCTTTCAGCCGATGGCTGAGGTCAAAAAAGAAAAAGCGCCTGGCCGGCGATGCCTCGCCGATCAGACGCCCTTGTCCGCATGGAGCCGTCAGGCTCCGGTTCGTGAATTTACGTGGGTCTTCTTTGACCCGGTTGGAATCGCATCCAACACCCAATCCTTGCCGCAGCACCTGTTGCGTTGCAATAGGTCATTGATAAATAAGAGATATTTTGTGCTGCGATGCACATTCTCTATGCAACAAGATTATGAAAGCGGCAGGCTTTGCACAGAAGTTGATCGCAGCATGGCCTCTTAACCAAACAAAAGCGCGCGCTCCGTTAAGAGCGCGCGCTTTTGCGATTCCAAAACAAGATCAGGTCAAAGCGGCCGTCTGGCTGGAAATGCGCTGCGCACGTTCCGACGCGAAGCGCGAAATTCCCTTGAAGATGGATTCCGGATCCAGATGGGCTTCCGCGATGACTTCCCCTTCAAGCCCGCCCGTCAGCCACTGATTGTCCCAATCGGAGGTGAGCGAATAGGCGTCGGTCAAAGGGCCCAGATTCTTCACCGGCATCACGCGGCGCGTGCCGGTCGAGACCACCATGGCGTCGAACATCGCTTCCGGGGGCAAGACGGACTTGCGATAGGCCTCGGGCTGACGGTCGAACAACTCTTCGCTGACGGCGGAGACGATCTTGACGTTGATGCCCGCCTCTTCCAGGCGCGGCAGGATCTTCACCAGATTGACGGTGGAGCTGGCGCCTTGGGTGATCACATAACCCTGCTTGGGCTTGCCGGGCGCGAAATCGCGGATCACATAGAAACCCTTGGCAGCCGCCTTGGGATCGGTGTCGGCGAATTTGCTGCGGTCGGCGACCGGATTGTCGGGGCGGGCCACTTCGATCACGATGATGCCCACCTTGGGGTCGCGCGCCGCGATTTCGGCTGCCGCGAAATAACCCGAAGCGACATCGTTATAGTCCCAGAAGTTCAGGTGAATCACCTGACCGCGCGGAAGCAGCCGCCAGACTTGGGTGGCGAAAATGCCAAAGTGGGTGCGCCCGTCCGCGGCGGTTTCCGGACCCGAATGGCCCGCCAGAATGTGCAGCACGCCCATGCGGAAACGGCTGTCCTGGTTTTGCTGGCTCCAGACGCGCGCCGGCGTGTACATCAAGGGCGTAAAAGCACCATAGGTGCCGCTCAATGCCCAAACACCGGAAAACTTTTCCGGATCCACGCTGGCGCTCTGACTGACCAAGCCGATCGCGGTCGCCACATTGCCGGCTTCCTGGATCGCCGCCTTGACGCGAGTGCCAAGCGGATTGGTCTGCGGATCGTAATGACCCCACAGGCTGCCGTGCTCGACATTGATGGATTCCGACAAGTCGGCCGCCAAGGTGACGAAGCGATTGTCCGTCACATAGTTCATCCATTTCACCACTTCCGAAATGGCGCGGCGCGCGCCGGCCGGCTCACCCGCCTTGCGGAACAGAGCGACCGAAACCTCCTTGGTGGCGCCGGAAAGGCGGTTGGTGGCGGTGACCTTCACCGGCTCCATCGGCAGATTGGCGACGCGCAGGCGATCGTCCTGGAAGGGATCGCCCTTCTTGGCGAAATAGACATCGCGGTCGTCCTTGATCTCCTCGCCCAGGCTGACCAGCCGGTCGGCCAGCCAATCGCCCAACCCTTTGCGCTCGAACACCGACATCACCTTGTCGATATTGGTCTTGAACTGGATCAGGCGCTCGCGCTCGTTGGAAACCGCGCCATTGCGAATGCCTTCGAATTCGATGCCGTAACGCGCCTCGAAGCTGCTCGCCAGAGCGATGAAATATTCCGAGTTCATCTTCTGGCCATAGGGATGGCTCTGATAGCTGACAATCTGTTTGACATTGTCGGTCAGATGGCCGTCCGCCGCCGCGGGCCAATAGCCCTTGACGGTCTTTGCGATGGCGATAAGCGGGCGCTTGTCCGCCGGATCGACCTTCTCCATCGCTTCGAGCATAGCCACGACCTGGTCGTAGTCGCCGCCATTCTCCACGGTCAGGACATTCCAGCCATAGGATGTCCATTGGTCCACCAGATTATAGCCGGTGAATTTCTTGGGGATCACCCCGCCCAGAAGGATGTCATCGATGCCGGCATTGTTGTCGGACAGGATGACGCGCAAACGCTTGCCAACTTGCAGCGCCAAGGCCTGAGTCTTCAGTTCCTGCGCATGACCTTCGGTCATGGCGAATTCGCCTTCCAGCGCGATGATCTTGGGCATGTCCGCCGCGCCCGCCATGTCCCAGAACGCGGCCTTGCCGGCGGCGGTGGCGATGCCAACGCCAGACGGACCGCCATTGACGTCATTGGTACTGTCGATGCTTTCGGCGTGGCCCGACAGCGCCTTGATGCCGCGCGCCTTGGCTTGCGCGAACAAAGGATCGTCGGCCAGGCCGTTTTTCTCCAGCAGATCCTTCAACGCGCCGGCGCCGCGGCGGAAACCCAGCGCGTCGATCGGCAACAGCGCGACTTCCGGATCGGCGTAATAGCGCTTGTCGCCGGTCAGCTTGTATTTGCGTTCCAGCGCCTGACCCAAAACCATGTACAGCGCATAGCAGGTGGGCACGCTGTGGCCGGCGGCCATCATGAACTTGTCGCCAAAGGGGTGCTTGGGACGGCGATAGTCGTAGCGCAACCCGCCCCGTTCCGGTCCCACCAGATGGGCGGCGACATTGAAAGGCGTATAGGCCAAAGGTCCGCCGAAATGGCCCGTCTGCGCATAATTGCCCAGCAGCACCAGGGTCATGCAGGTCATGAACCCGACATCTTCCAGCCGCTCGCGCTCTTCCCGATCCAAACCGCTCAACGCAACCCCCTGAGTTTTTTGTGTTCCATGCATGACGTCACCCACCAAATCTCGAGCCATAAAAACCGCCCCAATCCACACTGGCGAGGCAGCGCCGCCGGGATACGCAAAAACCGGCCGGATTCCCAGCCAAGATTTTGTTTTCTTGCCGTTTTGTGGCCTGTTTGGCGCTCCCGGAACCGCGTTTTACGCGGTTTTGTTGTTGATTGATAACACAAATCCCAAGGCGTGCGGGGATTTGTTCGCGCGCGGCCCTTAGAGCGCATGCGCCTTCACCAGGGCCCAGGCTTTCCGCCCCTGGGCCAGCGCCAATTCGTCTATCGCCTCCGCCGTGACCCGCGACAAAACCCTTCCCGCTTTTGTTTGCAGTGCAACCATACGGCCGCCATCGGCCTCCTGCCGAATGGAAAGGATTTCACCCTCCAGAATATTGCGGGTGGAGATCGCCTTGGGGCGCTCTGCCGCCAGCACCACCTGATCGGCGCGCAACCAAAGATAGCGCTGCGCCTTGTCATGAACAGTATGTAACAAAAGGCTGGAGATCGCGGCGCCGTTATCGCGCGCATCCAGCAAAGCCGCGAAGGCCGGATCGGCGGTCGCGCTGTCGAAGGGACCGCTGGACACGACCTCTCCCGCTTTCAGCGCCACCAGATGCGATGCAAGCGACGCCGCATCGTCGATACTGTGGGTGACCACCAGCATGGGCAGATGGAAACCGCGGTGCATCTCCAGCAGCACCTTGATGAAGGCGCGGCGGCGTTGCCCGTCCAAGGCGGCGAAAGGCTCGTCCAGCAAAAGAAAGTCGGGGGCCGCGGCGAGTGCGCGCGCCAGCGCCACCCGGCTCTTTTCCCCCCCGGAAAGATTTCCCACCGGGCGATCCAGCAGAGCCGTGATATCGAAGAAGCGCGCAACCTCTTCGAGGCGGGGACGCTTATTCGCCGGCGCGCGCGTCCAAGCATAAGCGATATTGCGCCGCGCCGTCAGATGCGGAAACAGGCGCGCATCCTGGAACACCAGGCCGATGCCACGCTTGTGCGGCGGCAGATGCGTTCCCTGCGCGCTCAGCATCCGATCGCCCAAGCGGATCTCGCCTTGGGACGGTACCAAACCGGCGATCGCCGCCAGCAGGCTGGACTTACCGCCGCCTGATGGTCCGAACAGAGCCGTGATGCCATCGCCGGGGGCGGTGAATTTGGCGGCCAGATGAAAGGCGCCCCGTGTCAGACGAACATGCACATCCAGCGTCTTCATCCCCCAAGCCGCCTTCGCATCCAGCGCTGGAGCAGTTCCGCGCCAATCAGGCCGCTTATCGCCAGAGCGAAAGACATCGCGGCGAGGCGCAGCGCCTGCGCCTCGCCGCCCGGCTGCTGCAGCACCGTATAGATCGCCAAAGGCAGGGTCTGGGTTTCACCCGGAATGTTGGCGGCGAAGGTGATCACCGCGCCGAACTCGCCCATGCCGGCCGCAAAAGCGGTGACTGCACCCGCCAGAATTCCGGGGGCCGCCAGCGGCAGCGCGATGGTGAAGAACCGGTCCCAAGGTCCGGCGCGCAACACCGAGGCGGCTTGGAACAAGCGCGCATCCATGGCCTCGAAGGCAATGCGGATGGCGCGCACCAAAATCGGAAAAATCATCACCGCGGTGGCCAAGGCCGCGCCTTCTTGGGTGAAGACCAGACGAATGCCCGCCACATCTTCTAGCCACGCACCGACAGGTCCCCGCCGCCCCAAGAGCAGCAACAACAGAAAGCCGGTCAAAACGGGCGGCAGGATAATCGGCAAATGCACCAAGCCATCCAGGGTGAATTTTCCAGGAAAACGGCGCGACAACAAAAAGGCGCAGGCAATCGCCAGCGGCAAGGACCAGACAAGCGCCAGCAGCGCCACGCGGAAACTGGTCGCCAGGATTTCCCATTCCGCCGCCGACAGCATCAAAAACCTTCCAGCGGCAAGACGTCCACGATTGTGCCCGCTGCTGTAGCGGGCGCACCGGCCGGCAAACGGATCAGCGCATTGGCGGCGGAAAAGACCGAGATCAAAGAGGAGTCTTGATCCTCAAATGCGCGCACGGTCAGGCGGCCTTGACCGTCGCTGTCCAGACGGGCGCGCAAGTAATGCTCGCGCGGGCCGTTCGCGGATAGCGCTTGCAACAAGTGCGCGCGGCGCATCGCGACACAGGATTGCGGATCGCGCCCCAGCATGGCCTCGATCAAGGGACGCAGAAAAAGTGCGGCGCAGACCAAAGCAGAGGCGGGATTGCCCGGCAAGCCCAACACCTTGCCCTGCGGCGTGGTGCCGAACCAGGTCGGCTTGCCCGGCCGCACCGCGATCTTTTCCACGGCCAGCTCCAGTCCCAATTTTGTCAATGCGGGCCGCGCGTGATCGTGATCGCCCACCGAGGCGCCGCCGATCACCACCAACAGGTCGCTGTCCTTCAGCCCTTGTTCGGCGGCACGCGCAATGGCGCAGGCATCGTCCTTCTCCACCGCCAGACGAAGCGGATGGCCGCCCCAGCTTTGCACCAAGGCGGCAATGCCGAAGGTCGCGGAATCGAAAATCTGGAATTTCCCCGGCACGGTGCCGGGCGCCGCCAGCTCATCGCCGCTGCTCAGGATGGCGACGCGCGGCGCGCGCGCGGCTTGAAACACGGCCACACCCGTCGCCGCAATCAATGAGAGCGCCACGCCGTCCAGCCGCCGCCCCGCCGGCAACAGCAAGGCGCCGGTTTTAAAGTCGCCGCCGCGGGGACGGATATTTTTTCCCGCCGCAACCGCGGGAACGACAACGCCATCCCCATCGCGCTGAACATCTTCCTGAATAACGACCGTATCCGTGCCATCCGGCATCGCTGCGCCGGTGGAAATGCGAATGGCCTGCCCCCTTTCGACGCGGCCTTCGAAACCCCGACCGGCGGCGGATTCGCCCGACACCGACAATGTTCCCGGCGCGTCGATGCTTCTCAGCGCATAGCCGTCCATGGCGGATACCGCGAAAGGCGGCTGATCGCGCGTGGCGACAATAGTTTCCGCCAGCACCCGGCCTAGTCCCTGCGCCAAAGTAACAGGTTCCGCCACAGGCGCGCGCGCATGCGCCAACATCGCGGCGCGCGCCGCAGCGACCGAGGGAATGACCGTCTTGGCAGGATGGCTACTCTGTGACACGTTATTCCCGATTGTATAGAACGCTACACGCAAACGCTAAGCCGCGAGAAACGCCTTGTCCATCAACCGCCGCGCCGTCTTGCTGGCCGCCTTGCTGGCAATGCCGTTTGCACCGGCCCAGGCTGGGGCCCCTGTTACCGTTTTCGCTGCCGCCTCCCTCACCGACAGCCTGAAATCGGTGGCCGATGCCTATAAGGCCCAGACCGGGATCCGCGTGGTTCTGTCCTTTGGCGCTTCCTCCACCCTGGCGCGGCAGATTGAGCAAGGCGCCAAAGCCGATCTGTTTTTCTCAGCCGATGCCGATTGGATGGATTATCTCCAACAGAAAGGCCTGATCGCCGCCGGCACGCGTAAGGATCTGTTGGGCAACCGGCTGGTGCTGGTTGCCGCATCCGACGCTAAGCCCGTGCCCAGGATCGCGCCGCATTTTGATCTGGCGGGCGCATTGGGCGATGGCCGCTTGGCTCTGGCCGATCCGGCCTCGGTACCGGCGGGGAAATATGCCAAGGCGGCGCTGACCGCGCTGGGCGTGTGGGACAGTGTCGCGCCCAAAGTGGCCAGGGCTGAGAATGTGCGAGTGGCGCTCGAATATGTCGCGCGCGGCGAAGCACCCTACGGCATCGTCTATGCGACGGACGCCAAAGTTACACCCCATCTGCGGGTGGCGGGCATCTTTCCGGAAAACAGCCACGCGCCCATCGTCTATCCCACCGCCTTGACCAAAACAGCCGCGCCCGGCGCCAGGGCCTTTCTGAATTTCCTGGGCAGCGCGCAAGCGCGCACGATCTTCGAAAAGACAGGATTCATCCGGCGCTAGTGGATTGTCCTATGTGAGATTCCCACGAGTTTGCCGGCGTGCGCGTTGCGCAATCAAGCAGGAACATATGTCAACCTGATCACGTCCTCGCCCATTGGATCGCTGGCCACAAGGCGGAGCGACGGCCGGGGGCCGGCGAAGAACGGCTTGCCGCCACCGAGCACGATGGGGTGGAAGTAGAGTCGATACTCGTCAATAAGGCCAAGGTCGGTCAGGCTTCGCGCCAGGTCTGGCCCGGCGACGTCAATTTCCCCGGCGTGCTGAGCCTTCAGCTCCTGTATCACCGCCTCAAGGTCGCCTTCGACAAGCGTGGCGTTGGGGCCAACTGACTTCAGCGAGCGCGACACGACCCATTTCGGTTGGCTCCGCCACGCCGCCGCGAAATCGCGTTCCTCCGCGCCCCACTCCGGAAGGTCTTCGTCCCAATAACGCATGATCTCATACATACGGCGACCGTACACACTGCCCGTCAGGCCACGCACTTGCTCGATGAAGTGACGAAAGAGCGCCGGACCTGGCGCAAACTTGGTGTGGTCGATGTAACCGTCCAAGGACTGGTTCATTCCGAAAACGAGCTTGGCCATGCAACAAAATCCCTGGGTTCTTCACAATAGCTTGAAACGTGCGCCGTCGGCACATGGAAAATTTATGGGCCAGCGCCGCGCCGATAGTCGCCCGAGGCGCCGCCGCTTTTTTCCAGCAGCGTGATGCCTTCGATCACCATGGCGCGGTCGGAGGCCTTGAGCATGTCATAGATGGTGAGACAGGCCACCGACACCGCCGTCAGCGCTTCCATCTCCACCCCCGTCTGGCCGCAAGTCTTAGCCCGCGCCGTCACCACCAAGGCATTGGCCGATGCATCGGCGGCGATGTCCACTTGGATGCTGCTGAGCGCAATCTGATGACAAAGCGGAATCAATTCAGACGTACGCTTGGCCGCCATGATCCCGGCCAATTCCGCCGCCGCCCGCACGCTGCCCTTTTTGGAGTCGCCGTCCAGCGCCTTACGCAAACTTTCCGCCGCCATGCGCACCCGGCCCTGAGCCACCGCCTCGCGCGCCGTTACCGGCTTGGCGCCGACATCCACCATGCGCGCCTGGCCGCTTTGGTCCAGATGGGTGAGATCGTCCGTCACTTATTTCTCCGTGAAGCGGACAATCAGTTCCGCCAAATTACAAGGCCGGTGGCGGCTGTCCAACTGCCAGCGGATCAGCCTGTCCCAGCCGTCCTTGCAGGCCCCGTTGGATCCCGGCAGGGCGAAGATCAACGTACTCTTGGCCAGACCGGCGCAGGCGCGGCTTTGCATGGTGGAAAGCCCCACCGTTTGAAAACTGGTCATATGCCAGACTGTCTCGAAGCCCTCGATAGCTTTGTCGAAAAGCGGTTGAATGGCTTCCGGCGTGACATCGCGGCCCGTGAGACCGGTGCCGCCGGTGGAAATCACCACGTCCACTTGGGGATTCTCGATCCAGCTTCTGACCTGGCTGCGAATTTCGCCCACATCATCCTTGACCATGCTGCGCGCCGCCAGCACATGGCCGTCGCGTGTCACCCGGTCCGCCAGCAATTTGCCCGAGGTGTCGCTTTCCTCATCCCGGGTGTCGGAAATGGTCAGCACCGCCACCCGCAGGGGACGAAACGCAATATCGCCATCCAGACGTCCGCCGCCCGGCGGCTGAGGACCTTCGCTCATACCCATCCCTTTTCTGCCGCGATGCGCCGCACATGGTCCTCGGCCCTAGGTTCGATCCAGCGCGCGCCGCCCGGCCCGCTTTCCTTTTTCCACAAAGGGGCATCGGTTTTCAAATAATCTATCAGCACCTTGACCGCCTCGAAGGCCTTGGCGCGATGGACGCTCAACGCCGCCACCAGCACAATGGCTTCGCCGGGACGGATCCTTCCCACCCGGTGCACCACCAACAGATCGGGACAATCGAAGCGGCGGCTGGTTTCTTGTGTCAGGCGCGTGATCTCTTTTTCCGTAAAACCGGGATAGTGGTCGATGCGCAGTTCCTCGACTGCGCCGCCATCCGTCGCCGCGCGGCACGTACCCACAAAACTGACCAGGGCCCCGGCATCGTCGCGCCCGGCGGCGAAGGCTTCTGTCTCGGCTTGCGGATCGAAGACTTGATCTGTGAGGCGGACGTGCATCTTAACCCCCGCTCATCGGCGGCAAAAACGCGATCTCATCGCCGTCCGCAACCGGGCAGGACAGATCGTGCGCCACGCATTGATTGACGATCAGCTTGGTTCGGGTCGCGGCCATCGCCTGGCCCAGCAAGGGCTGCTGACGTGCCAGCCAGGCTTGCAGATCGCCCAAGGTCCGCACGTCGCCGGGCAAGGAAATTTCGGCAAGGTGCGCCGGCGCCGCCTCGCCGAACTTGCCCAGAAACACCAGGCGGATCACTTAACCACCCGTCATGGACATATGCCGGGCCAGCGCGGGCCCAGCGCCCCGGACCGGAAGCAGGAAATCATGCGACTTGGGCTTGGCCGCCATCGCACGATCCATCGCGGCATAGAGCAGCCGGTCGTCGGTGCCCGCGCGCAGCGGCTCGCGCAGATCCACCCAACCTTCCTGACCCAGACACATATATAAGGTGCCGGTGCAGGTAACACGCACCCGGCGGCAGCTTTCGCAGAAATTATCGGTCAGCGGCGTGATGAAGCCCAGCTTGCCGCGCGTCTCCGCAATATAGACATAACGCGCGGGTCCGCCGCTGCGTTCGGGAAGTTCGGTCAAGGTCCAATAGGATTGCAGCTCGCGGCGCACCTTACTCAAGGACAGAAACTGATCGGTGCGGTCTTCATCCACCACGCCCAAGGGCATGGTCTCGATCAAGGTGATGTCCATGCCGCCGTCATGCGCCCATTGAATAATACGAGGCAATTCCTTGGCATTGTCGCAGGCCAGCGCCACGGTGTTGATCTTGACCCTGAGGCCCGCGTCCTGCGCGGCAGCGATGCCGTCCAGCACTTGATACAGATTGTCGCCGCGCGCGATGCGGGCAAAGGTGGCGCGGTCCAGACTGTCCAGGGAGACATTGATCCGCTTCATGCCCGCCGCCGCCAGCCCCTTGGCGAATGCGCGCAACCGCACGCCATTGGTTGTCAGCGTCAGTTCGTCCAGCGCGCCGCTTTTGAGATGACGCGAAAGGCCCTCCACCAACCCGAGGATTCCCCGCCGCATCAAAGGCTCGCCCCCGGTCAGGCGCAAATGCCGCACACCCCGCTGCACAAAGACTGTGCAGAGCCGGTCGATCTCCTCCAGGGTCAACAGATCGGCCTTGGGCAGAAATTCCATATGCTCGGACATGCAATAGGTGCAGCGCAGATTGCAGCGGTCGGTGACCGACATCCGCACATAGTCCACGGTCCTTCCAAACGGATCGATCAGGCGTTTATTGTCTGTGTCCAGGGACATGCCTAACCATAAGCCAACGCGCCCGGCGAAAAAAGCACGGAAAACCGCTATACTGACGCAATGCCGCTAACCATTCTTTTGATCGACACCGACGAAAACCGGGCCCACGCCTTGGAGGACAAGCTGTCCGAATCCGGCTTTGCGCGGATTGTGCGGGCCCAAGGCCCCGATCTGGCCACAGAGGTGGAACGGGCCAAACCCGATCTGGTCATCATCGACATGGCCTTGCCGGATCGCGACGCGCTGGAGGATATCCGCATAGTGTCCGCCGAAAGTCCGGTGGTAATGTTCGCAGGGACCGACGATCCGGCTTTCGCCCAGGAAGCCATCGCGGCCGGTGTATGTTCCTACAATCTATCCGGCGTGGCACTCCAGGATGTGCGCCCGATCATGGCCTCCGCTATCGCGCTGTTTCAGCGCTACCGGCATGTTGAAACGGAACTGGCCCAGGCCAAGGCCTTGCTCAATGAGCGCCGCCTGATCGAGCGCGCCAAGGCCATTCTGATGAAAAACCGCCAGATGACGGAGCCTGAAGCTTATCGCTGGCTGCAAAAGAAAGCCATGAACGAAAGCCGCAAGCTGGCGCAGGTGGTGGCGGATTTCGTAGCCGAAGACGAGCAGGCCGAGCGGGGGAGTAAGCCATGAGCCAAGTCGTCTCCCTGAAGAACCCGCGCTCCGGCACCAAGCTGCGGATCGGCTTTTTACGCCTGACCGATTCCGCGCCGGCGATCGTGGCGCAGGAATTCGGCTATTTCGCCGAGGAAGGCGTGGATGCCGAGCTTTTGGAAGAGCCGTCCTGGGCCAATATCGCGGACAAGCTGGCCTATGGTTTTCTGGATGCCGCGGTGATCGTCCCGCCGCTGGCCTTTGCCATCGCGCTGGGCCTGCGCGGCATCAGCCAGAAATTGATCATTCCCTGCAATCTCAGCTTGGGCGGCAACACCATCACCCTGGCGCGCGATCTGGCGTTGCGCGTGCGGGCGATCGCGGACCAGCACAAGCTTTCGCTTCCCAAGGCACTGGCGCAATGCCTGGCAGGCAACGGCCAGCCCTTGCCGCTGGGCATTGTGCATGCCCATTCCACCCACAATCTGTTGCTGCGCTATTGGCTGGCCACCGGCGGGCTGCAAGCCGGACGCGATGTGCGCTTGAGCGTGGTGCCGCCGGCGCGCGCGGTCGAGGCCCTGCAATCGGGACAAATCTCCGGCTTCTGCGCCGGCGCGCCCTGGGGCGAAATCGCGGCCCGGGCCGGCGCGGGCCTCAATGTGGCATCGTCCGACGATATCTGGCGCGCGGCCCCCGAAAAGGCCTTTGCCGTTCGTGGCCATTGGGCCGAGGAACACCCCGAAAGCCTGAAAGGCGCGGTGCGCGCTTTGGTGCGCGCGGCACAGTTTTGCGATGCGCCGGAAAATGCTTCCTATACCGGCGCATTGTTGTCACGGCAAAAATATCTGGGCGTGGATAGCCATGCGATTTTGTCTTCTCTGCCAGGCGGCGCCATATCGCCGGACAATGTCTCGCGCTTCTGGCGCGGCGCCGCAACCTTTCCCTGGCGCAGCCACGCTTTGTGGTTCTTGAATCAAATGGCACGCTGGGACCTGATCGGAACCGTGGACCGGCCCGCCTTGGCGGCGCAAGTCTATCGCCCCGATCTCTACCGCGCGGCGGTCGCGCCCTTGGGCGTCAGCGTGCCTTTCGCGGATAGCAAAAGCGAAGGCGCCCATGCCGCGCCTTGGCAACTTCAAGCCAGTCCCAGCCCCATCACCATGGGGCCGGACAGCTTCTGTGACGGCGCGGTTTTCGAAGCTTCCCCTGCCCTGGCCTAATCTTTAGGCAGCCAAAGTGCACTGCACAATTTTTGACCTATTGGCCCTCTGTTTGGGCATGGAGCCCAAGTGATTCGTTTGAAATCCCTTGGTTTTCCGCCATTTTGCGACCGCAAATAACTGGCCCAACTCTTGCGAAAGGATAAACGTCGGACAGGGCGTCCGGTCTGGTTGCGTTCAATGGCGGATGCTGCCCGGGAGCTAGATTGATCACTCGCGGGCCAATGGCGGTTCGCATGCGGCGCCCGAGCGCCACAGCGAGCCATGGATGAAAAGCGCGTTTCTGAAAGCCGGTCACCTTCCTACCCTGATCGCCTGCTTCCTCTATTTCGATCTCAGCTTCATGGTCTGGGTGCTTTTGGGGCCCATGGCGGTCTTGATCGCCCAGGACCTCAATCTCAATGCCGGGCAAAAAGGCCTGATGGTCGCCGTGCCGGTGTTGGCGGGTGCACTGCTGCGTATCGTCAATGGCGTCCTGGTCGGTCAGCTTCATCCGCGTCTGACCGGTCTCATCATGCAGTTGATCGTGATGGCCGGCCTGGTCGGCGCCTGGCTGATGGGCGTTCATAGTTTCGAGCAGGTTTTGATCCTGGGCCTGATCCTGGGCGTGGCGGGCGCATCCTTCGCCATCGCGCTGCCCATGGTATCCTACTGGTATCCGCCCGAGCATCAGGGCATGGCGTTGGGCCTGGCAGGCGCGGGCAATTCCGGCACCGTGCTGGCCTCGCTGTTCGTGCCGACCCTGGCCGTGGCGTTCGGCTGGCAGAATGTGCTGGGTCTTGCGGCGATACCGCTGGTGCTGGTGTTCGTCTTGTTCTTCTTCACCGCCAAGAACAGCCCCCAATGCCCCCCGCCCAAAAGTCTCGGCGACTATGCCCGCATCTTGAAGGCCAAAGACGCCTGGCTCCTGATGTTCTTCTATAGCGTCAGCTTCGGCGGGTTCGTCGGCCTGTCCTCCTTCCTGCCGATCTATTTCCACGATCAATTCGGCCTGCCCGCCATCAAGGCCGGTTACTTCACCGCCGCCTGTGTTTTCGCGGGCTCCTTCGCACGGCCCTTTGGCGGCGCGCTGGCCGACAGAATCGGCGGCACCCGCTCGCTGGCCTTTGTCTATCTGTTGGTGGCGGCCATCTTGTTCACGGTGGCGCGCGGCACCTTGTCGGTCACCGAGACGCTGGTGATTTTCATCATCGGCATGTCGGTTTTGGGCATGGGCAATGGCGCGGTGTTCCAGCTGGTGCCGCAGCGCTTCAGCCGCGATGTCGGCCTGATGACCGGCTTGGTGGGCATGACCGGCGGCGTCGGCGGCTTCTATCTCGCCGCCAGCCTGGGTTACGCCCAGCAATATACCAACAGCTACGCCTTCGGCTTCTCGATCTTCGCCGGCATGGCGCTGGTGGCATTCGTTGGGATCATGTCGGTCAGGCCACGCTGGCGGCGCGAAAGCGCCGAACTGGCGACGGCGCGCATCTGAAGAGGATTTTGCATGAACATGATGTCGGATCCTCGTGAGCATCTGGTGGTGATCGGCAATGGCATGGCCGGCATGCGCACGGTTGAGGAAATACTGAAACTGCCGAATGCAAAGCGTTACCGCATCACGGTTTTCGGCGCCGAACCGCACGTCAATTACAACCGCATCATGCTCTCCAGCGTGCTGGCGGGCGACAAAAGCGTGGACGAGATCGTCATCAACAGCCGCGAATGGTACGACCAAAACGATATCACCCTGATCACCGGCGACGCGGTAAAGAAAATCGACCGCGAAGCCCGCACGGTGACCTCAGCGGCGGGGGTGACGGTGCGTTACGATAAAATCCTGATCGCCACCGGGTCGCGCCCGCTGGCGCCGCCCATTCCCGGGCTGGGTCTTCCGGGCACCTGCGCCTTCCGCGATATCGCCGATGTCGACAAGATGCTGGCGGCCGCCAAGATCCATAAGCGCGCCGTGGTGATCGGCGGCGGATTGCTGGGCCTGGAAGCCGCCTGGGGTTTGAAGCAGCGCGGCATGTCGGTCGCGCTGGTGCATTTGATGCCGACGCTGATGGAGCGCCAGCTGGATGCCGCGGCGGGCCAGCTCCTGCAACGGGACCTGGATCGCCGCGGCATCGCCTTCTTCACCGACGGCCAGACCGAAGAAATCGTGGGCACCGATCATGCCGAAGGCGTGCAACTGGCCGATGGCCGCTTTATTCCGGCCGATCTGGTGGTGCTGGCCATCGGCATCCGCCCCAACATCGACCTGGCAAGGGCAGCCGATCTGGAAGTCAATCGCGGCATCGTGGTCACCGACGACATGCGCACCAGCGATCCCGACATTTTCGCGGTGGGCGAATGCATCGAACATCGCGGCGCGGTATTCGGGCTGGTGGCGCCGATCTGGGACCAAGCCAAGGTCTGCGCCTCGCACCTGGCGGGTGAGGACCATGCGCTGTTCACCAGCAAGGCGCTGGCGACCAGCCTGAAGATCACCGGCGTGGATGTGTTCTCGGCAGGCGCCTTGATGGCCGAGGGCGATAATGACGACGAGATCACCCTGCGCGACGACAATCGCGGCCTCTACAAAAAGATCGTGGTGCGCGACGGCAAGCTGGTGGGCGCAGTGCTTTATGGCGATGTCGCGGACGGCCAATGGTATCTGAGCCTGATGCGCGAAAAGACCGATGTTTCGGAGATGCGCGACCGGCTGGTGTTCGGCCGTGCCTTTGCGGAAAATCTGCCCGCCGGAAAAACCGGCATTGATGTTGCCGCCATGGCGGACGATCTGCAGATTTGCGGTTGCAATGGCGTTTCCAAGGGCTCGATTGTCTGCGCCATCAAGGACAAGGGGCTGGCCTCGCTTTCGCAAGTGCGCGCCCACACCAAGGCGTCGGCCTCTTGCGGCCAATGCACCGGGCTGGTCGAAGCCATTCTGGCGGACACGCTGGGCGGCGCGGTGGAAAAGAAAGCGCCGTCGATCTGCGATTGCACGGATGCCAGCCATGACGAAGTGCGCCAGGCCATTCTGACGCAAGGCCTTAAAACCGTGGGCGCGGTGCGCGCCGCCTACCGCTGGAAAAAACCGGACGGCTGCCACAAATGCCGCCCGGCGCTGAACTATTATCTGCTCTGCGCTTGGCCTGGCGAATATGTAGACGATTCCCGCTCGCGCTTTGTCAATGAGCGGGTGCACGCCAACATCCAGAAGGACGGTACCTACAGCGTGGTGCCGCGCATGTGGGGCGGCGTCACCACACCGACCGAATTGCGGGCCATCGCGGAAGTCGCTGAAAAATTCAACATTCCCTCTGTCAAGGTCACCGGCGGTCAGCGCATCGATCTGCTGGGCGTCAAAAAGGAAGACCTGCCCGCCGTGTGGGGCGATCTCAACAAAGCCGGGCTGGTCTCCGGTCATGCTTATGCCAAGGGCCTGCGCACGGTGAAGACTTGTGTGGGCAGCGAATGGTGCCGCTTCGGCACCCAGGACTCCACCGGCTTAGGAATCAAGCTGGAAAAGATGATGTGGGGTTCCTGGACACCGCACAAAGTCAAACTGGCGGTGTCGGGCTGTCCGCGCAATTGCGCCGAGGCCACCATCAAGGACATCGGCGTGGTCTGCGTCGAGGCCGGCTATGACATTGTGGTCGGCGGCAATGGCGGCGTGGATGTGCGGGTCACCGACCCCTTGGTGCGGGTTCCCACCGAAGAGGATGTGCTGGAATATTCCGGCGCCTTCATGCAGGTCTATCGCGAGGAAGCCCATTATCTGGAACGTACCGCGCCCTGGGTCGCCCGTGTCGGTATCGACTATGTGAAAAAGCGCGTGGTGGAGGATCCTGAGGGCCGCCGCGCGCTGTATGCCCGCTTCCTCTATTCCCAGAAATTCGCGCAGGACGATCCCTGGGCGGAACGCGCCGCCGGATTGGACAGCCACGAATTCACCAAACTGCCGGAGCTGGCGGATGCTTGACGCCTTGGTTTGGAAAAAAATCGGACCGGCCTCCAATATTCCGGTGCGCGGGTCCCGGCGGCTTTGCTTTGGCGCGGGCGGAAAACCCATCGCCGTTTTCCGCACCGGCGAAGATAAGTTTTTCGCCCTGGTGGACGAATGTCCGCACAAGAAAGGCCCGCTTTCGGAAGGCATCGTCTCCGGCAACAGCGTCACCTGCCCCTTGCACAATTGGGTGATCGGCCTGGATACCGGCCTTGCAGCGGAGCCCGACGAAGGCCGCACCCAGACCATTCCCATCAAGCTGGAGAATGGCGAGCTTTACATCGGCCTCGAAGTGGAACGGGCGGCCTAGTGTCGTGGCTTCGAAGTTCGCCATACCATGGATATCGGGCTCAAGGCGAACTTCGAAGCCGATCGACACTAGGATTATTAAATTGCTGGTGTCCTTCGATTCCAAAATTCGCTGGAAGCTGGATATGAGGATGATACGAGTTTTGGAATCGGGACACCAGCTGTGACACGCACCACATGTCCCTATTGCGGCGTGGGCTGCGGGATTGCGGTGATAGACGGTGTGCCGAAAGGCGATACCGCTCATCCCGCCAATTTCGGCCTTCTGTGTTCCAAGGGCGCGGCGCTGAAAGACACGCTGGCTTTGCCGGACCGTCTTGGCGTGCCGATGATGCACGGGCGTGAAGCCAGCTGGGACGAAGCCTTGGGCCATATCGCGGCGGAATTTTCCCGCATTCGTGCCGAGCATGGGCCCGACGCCATCGCGTTCTATGTTTCTGGCCAGTTCCTCACCGAAGACTATTATGTCGCCAACAAGCTGATGAAGGGCTTCATCGGCTCCGGCAATATCGACACCAATTCCCGTCTGTGCATGTCCTCGTCCGTGGCCGGACATGTGCGCGCCTTTGGCGAGGATGTGGTGCCGGGTTGCTATGACGATCTGGAGGAAGCCGATCTGGTCATCCAGGTGGGCAGCAACATGGCCTGGTGTCATCCGGTGTTGTACCAGCGCCTGATGGCCGCCCGCGAAAAACGCGGCACAAAAATCATCTGCATCGATCCACGGCGTACGTCGACAGCGGAAACCGCCGACCTGCATCTGGCATTGGCGCCCGGCGCCGACGTGATGCTGTGGAGCGGTCTTCTGGCCTATCTCGCCAATCACGGTGCGCTGGATGGCGACTGGATCGCGCAGCATGTGTCCGGCTTTGACGAATGCCTGGAAGCGGCGCGCGCGATGGCGCCCTCGATCGCCGTCACCGCCGCCGCCGCCGACCTGAAGGTGGAAGACGTCCGCGCCTTCTATGAGATGTTCACCGCCACCGAGCGCGTGGTCACGCTCTATTCCCAGGGCGTCAACCAGTCTTCCAGCGGCACCGACAAGGTCAACGCCATTCTCAACTGCCACCTGGCCACGGCGCGGATCGGCCGCCCGGGCATGGGCCCCTTCTCGCTTACCGGCCAGCCCAATGCCATGGGCGGGCGCGAGGTCGGCGGACTGGCCAATCAATTGGCCGCCCATATGGCCTTTGCGCCTGCGGATGTGGATCGGGTCGGCCGCTTCTGGCAATCGCCCAAGATGGCATCCGCCCCGGGCTTGAAAGCCGTCGATCTGTTCGAAGCGGTGGGCGATGGACGCGTCAAGGCGGTGTGGATCGCCGCCACCAATCCGGCGGATTCCATGCCGCGGGCGGGCGCCGTGCGCGAAGCCTTGAAAAAATGCCCGCTGGTGATTGTGGCCGATGCCTGGCCCACCGACACCACGGCGCTGGCCCATATCGTTCTTCCCGCCGCCAGCTGGGCCGAAAAAGACGGCACCGTCACCAATTCGGAACGCTGCATCTCCCGTCAGCGCGCTTTTCGCGCCGCCCCAGGACAGGCGCGGCCCGATTGGTGGATGTTCGCCGAAGTGGGCCGGCGCATGGGATGGGACAAGGAATTTTCCTGGCAAGGACCGGCGGAAGTGTTCCGCGAGCATGCCGCGCTTTCCGCGTTCGAGAACAACGGCGCGCGCGCCTTCAATCTGGGCGGTATCGCCGAGATCAGCGATGCCGCTTATGACGCGCTGCCGCCCATGCAATGGCCCCTGCCCCGGCCCGGCAACGGCGTCACCGGCCCGCGCCTGTTCGCGCGCGGCGGCTTTTCCACACCCGACCGCAAAGCCCGCATGGTGCCGCTCAAACTGCGCCCCCAAGAAGAAGCGGCCGGGGATTTTCTCACCCTCAATACCGGCCGTGTGCGCGACCAATGGCACACCATGACCCGCACCGGACGGGTGGCGCATCTGATGACGCATACCTCCGCACCCAGCCTGTCGCTGCATCCGCGCGACGCCGCGATACGCGGCATCGCCGAGCGCGGCCTGGCGCGCATCGAGAATGAGCACGGATCCATCGTGATGCGGGTCTCGCTCGACGAAGCTGTGCGTATGGGCGATGTCTTCGGCGCCATGCATTGGACCGACCAGTTCACGTCATCCGGTCCTATCGACCGGCTGGTGCATGCCGTCACCGATCCGGTCTCGGGCCAGCCCGACCTCAAGGGCACCAAGGTTGCGGTCAGCGCCGTGGAAGAATCCTGGCGCGGGCATCTGTTTCGCAGGACCGGGGGCGAGCCCGAACTCAGCGAGGCCTTGTGGTGGTCCAAGGCGCAAATCGCCAATGGTTTTTCCTTTGAGCTGGCCGGCTGGAACCCCTTACGGCACGAAGTTCATTCCGAAGGCGTGCTGCGGCGGCTGCTGATGATTCCCGCCGATGCCGAATTGGTCTCCTATTCCGATCCCCGCAAAGCCATGTTCCGCTATGCCGGGATTTTGCAGGGTCAGCTCGCCGCCTGTATTTTCTTCGGGCCGCCCGGCGCGGATTTCGCCGGGGTAGACCAGGCCAAGGCGCTTTTGGGCAAGGACATATCGCCGATGGAGCGTATCGCGCTGCTGGCGGGCATTGCGGGAAACGGCGCAAAAATAGCTGCCAAGACCATTTGTTCCTGCTTCTCCATCAGCGAGGAAAGCATTCTGGCCGCCATCCAATCCGAAGGCCTGACCACCCCGGCACAGATCGGCGCACGGCTGAAGGCAGGCACCAATTGCGGTTCCTGCATTCCAGAGCTTAAAAAGCTGCTCCGGGCCATCCCGGCCTTGAATGCGGCGGAATAGATCATGGGCGCGCTGAACGGGCTCACAATTTTGGTGCCGGAAAGCCGGGAGCTAGACCTATTCGCCGGCATGCTGGAGGCGCAAGGTGCCAAGGCTCTGCGCTGTCCCTTGGTGCAGATCGCCGACCTGGACGATGACGGCGAGGCGCAAACCTGGCTGTCGCAAATGATCGCCGAGCCCTTTGCCGATACCGTGCTGTTGACCGGCGAGGGCTTGCGTAAGCTCCTTACCCTCAGCGGTGCGCGCCGCGACGCTTTCATCGCGGCGCTGCACCAGACCCGCACCGTCACGCGCGGGCCCAAGCCGGCGCGGGCCTTGCGCGAGATCGGACTCAATCCCGGCCTGGCGGCTTCGGTTCCCACCTCCCAAGGCGTTCTGGAGGCCCTGGAAAAGGAAGACGTGAAGGGCCGCCGTATCGGGGTACAACTGTATCCCGGCGATGGCGCCCTGCCCCTGGTGGATTCGCTGAAGGCCCGCGGTGCGCAGGTGTCTCCTGTCACACCCTACCGCTACATCACCCAGACCGAGTCCGAAAAAGTCGCCGCCGCCATCAAGGATCTGGCGGCAGGACGCATCGGCATGATCGCTTTCACCTCTTCGCCCCAGATCGAACGACTGTTTGCCGTGGCGCGGGAATTCGGCTTGGTGCTGGAGCTGACGCAAGGCCTGGCCCGCACTCAGATTGCCGCCATTGGCCCGGTGATGGAAAGCGCGCTGGCCGCGCACGGCCTCTCCAGCGCCATCCGGCCGAGCGCCAGCTTTCACCTCAAGCCGATGGTCAATGCCATTTGCGAATCCTGGAAGGTGCGCGCATGAGACCTCCGGCGGTGGTCCTGGCGGGTGGACGCTCCTCACGCATGGGCGGCGGTGACAAGTGCCTGTTGCCGGTGAACGGCAAAAGCCTGATCGCGCATATTCTGGCGGCGGTGACGCCCCAGACCAGCGATGTGCTGATCAACACCAACAGCGATCCCGCGCCCTTCCTGAAATTCGGCCTGCCGGTCTTGCCCGACGTCATTGCCGGTTTTCAGGGACCGCTGGCGGGACTTTTGACCGGCATGCTGTGGTCGCGCCGGCGTCATCCGCGCCAAGTCCATCTGCTCAGCGTGGCCAGCGACGTACCGTTCCTGCCGCGCGATCTGGTGACGCGGCTGTCGCAAAGCCTGGTGGACCAGAATGCCGACCTCGCCATCGCGCGCTGTTGCAAAACAACCCATCCCATTATCGGGCTGTGGCCGGTGGATTTGGCGGAACGGCTGGAGCATGACTTGATGGAGACCCCTATCCGTTCGGTGCATGAATGGATCGGCGGGTTCCGTATCGCCTATGCGGATTTTCCCAGCGAAACCCTCGCCAATATCAACACGCCGGCCGAATTGCAGGCCTGCCGGATATCGCCCAGTCTGAACATTGCGATTCCCATCAGAAGCGCGATTTGATTCTGCTACCCAGATTCCTAAACCGGCTTGATACCGAGCTTGGTGAGCGCGGCATTCAGATGCGCCATCGCCTGCGGCGTAGGGCCGGGATAATCGCCCATGACCGGCGCATTGCCCGTATAGCCGATGTCCTTCATGCCTTGCGGCAAGGAATAGAAGCCGCCCATCAATAGTCCCCGCAGCCGGGCGAAAAACTGCGCCGGGCGTTCGTAACCGGGCTGCACCTTGGCCCTGAAGGCGATGCTGTCGAAGATGGAGCACCGTTCCGTGTCGCTGGCCTGGGCGAAATTTTTTCCGAAGCGCGCGGTGCTTTCCGCATCCAGCCAAGCCAGGCCGGACAGGATCAACACCCGGTCACGCTGCTGCTGCGGATAAGGCGCGCTCACCCATTCGTCGATAAAGGCGTCGAGATGCAAACTTGCGCCCGATGGCGAATGGGCATCGGCAGGCAGGATAAGCCCGGCGGCAACGCGCAACACGGCGCGCTGATCCGGCGTCAGGGTCAGCGGCCAAGGCACCGACGGCTTCATCAGATTGGGATCCTGGCCATAGCCGGGTCCGGTGATGGCCGTCAGCGAAAGTTCTTGCCAGAGGCTCGCGGAGGTTTGTGCTTGCGCCGGCTCGCTTTGCGTCACAGCCCAGGGGCTGGCTGAGGCGGCCGCAACCCAGGCCAGAGTCACGCGGCGGGAGACTTCTGTGCTCATACGTCCCCCTTCCGCATCCGGTCCGCCAATTTGTCCATATTGCGCCAGGCCAGCGCCATGATGGTCAGGGTGGGATTCTTGTGTGGGTTTGAGGTAAAGACCCCGCCATCCGCCACCACCAGATTGTCCACCTCCCAGGCCTTGCCGAAACCGTCGGTGACCGAATCCGAAGCGCTGGTTCCCATGCGGGTGGTGCCGACCTCGTGAATGATCCAGCCGCCGACGTCGATGGCCTGCTCCGGCGGCCGCATCGGCGTCGTCACCTTACCGCCAAGCCTTTCGATAATCTCCTTGGCGGTCTGCATGCCGTGAGCGATCTGGCGGGTTTCGTAATCCGACCATTTCCAGTGGAAACGCAGCACCGGGATCCCGAACTTGTCCTTCACGCTTGGATCCAACTCGCAATAGGAATCGGAATTGGGAATCATTTCGCCGCGCACCGTGAAGGAAATCTGCGCGCCGTAATAGCGCCGCGCATCCTGCTTGAGCGACACGCCATAGCCGTCCTCCATATCGCGGGTGGGCGCGCCCGCACCCGGCGCGCCAAAGCGTCCGCCGATCTCAAAATGATAGCCACGCGGGAAATCGAGCTTGCCTGCCGCCTGTTCCTTGTAGAGCCACCAAGGAATATAGAGATGGCCCACTTCCGCCCCATCCTCGTTATAGCGGGGGCGATTTTCCAGCGCCGGAATATGTCCGCGGACATTGGTTCCGGTGGTGTCCATCAGATTGCGGCCCACCTGCCCGCTGCCATTGGCCAAGCCACCATCCTTGGAGTTGAGCAACAGCCGTGCGGTCTCACAGGCGCTGGCGGCCAGCACCACCGCGCGCGCCTTGACGAAATGGCTGGCGCCCTTCTTGTCAAGATATTCCACGCCCGTGGCCCTGCCGTTCGCACCCGTCACGATGCGCGATACCATGGCATTGGTAGTGATCCGCGCCTTGCCGGTGCCCATCGCCATGGGCAGCAGCGAGGTGGTGGATTGAAAGGCGGCGCCGATGGAACAGCCACGGCCGCAGGGCGTGGCATAGAAACAGGCCTGGCGCGGCGCATGCGGATGATCGATCGGCTTGGTCAAGATCGCTTGGCGCGCCGGCACGCAGGGAATGCCCAGCGCATTGGCGCCGGCCTTGATCATCAGCTCGTTGATACGCGGCTTGGGAGGCGGCTGCAGCACCCCCGGCGAGGAATCGGGATGGTTCTCAAGGCCCGCATTGGCGCCAAAAACCCCGATCAGCTTTTCGGTGCGGTCGTAATAAGGCGCGACATCTTCGTAGGAGATCGGCCAGTCCATGCCCAGTCCGTCGCGGCTTTTGGGCCTGAAATCATAGGGCCCGAAACGCGGCACATGCCGGGCCCAATGATTGGTGCGCCCGCCTAGCATGCGCGAGCGCCACCAGCGGAAGGTGGAACCCGGCGCATTGGTATAGGGCTCGCCCGGCACCTCCCAGCCGCCATTGGCGGTGGCGTCGTAGAAACCGAAATGCTTGTCGGTGGTGGATGAGGCGCGCAATGGCGCTTCATGGTTCCACTGGAACATCGCCGTTTCCGCGACCGGATCGTAATCGCGCCCTGCTTCCAGGATCAAAACCTTGACCCCGGCGCGGGTCAAGGCATAGGCCGCCATGCCGCCGCCCGCGCCCGATCCCACAACCACCACGTCCGGTTCGAATGGCGCGGCTGTTTGTGACGCGGTGGTTTCCTGAAGCATGAGACCCTAAGGCGCTTATTTTGTATGCGGCGCGAATGCTATGGCATCGCCCTGGTCCGATCCAGTCACATCTCAGACAAAAGGCTCGCCTGAATCAGATGGATTTGTTAGCGATCTCTCTGCTGAATTCGATTGGCATGCGCCGCCGCGGGCTAAGGGGTGCCACCGATTTAATGCGGCGGGCACCCGCTGCCATATTCATTGAAGGCGATAATGGCCATTTTGGTCCGGTCATCGACCCGCTTCTTGTTCTTTTCGCTGGCGGCGACCCGATAGTTCTCAAGGAGTACAAACGACGGGCTGATGGGCTTTCCGTCCTTGCCGGACTGCGCTTTCCGGGCGGCGACAACATCCAGAATGCATCTTTGAAAGGCGTCCGATGCGGCGGCATAGTTTTTTGCCGCTTCCATCCCCGCCACCACCTGCTCGCGGCTGGCGGTGTAGCCATCGATCGGTGCGGGCATCTTGGGCGCCACGCAATTGTCGCCCGCGAAGCTCGCGCCCATCCAGGCCGGATCGGGACGGGCCTCCGCGATCGGCGTTGTCTTGCAGATCCGGCCAAAGGGCGTGCCTTCGTCCAGCAGGACCGGGGCCGTCGCCGCACCCGGCTTAGGTGCGGCTTGCGCGACAAGCAACGCTCCGGCCCCGGCGACCGCCGCAAGAAAAACCGTTCCGATCCCGATCTTCTTCAGCATGTCCGCCCGGGCCTTTGCGTTGCCGCGCCTTAGGGATTGATGCGGCTGCCGCCGACCACACCCTTCTTGATCAGCTCGCTGAGCTTGATCAGCCCCTTATAGGTGAACTTCTGCACCCGCTGACCGCGATAGGTCTCGGTGGTGAAGATATCGCCCTTGGAGTTGGTGGCGATGCTGTGCACCGCATAGAACTGCCCCGGCTGGCGGCCGCCGCCGCCGAACCAGTAGAGCTCCTTCATGCTTGCGCGGTCATAGACATGGACGTTCATATTGGCGCCGTCGGAGATGTACAGGAATTTCTGCTGCGGATCGCGCGATAACGCGATCTCCCACACCGCGCCGTCGCCCCTGGTGCTGGGCTTGACGGCGTACTGGCGCAGATAGGTGCCATCGGTCTTGAACACCTGGATGCGGTTGTTGGTACGGTCGCAGGCATAGATCAGCCCGTCATTCGACGGCTGGGCACAATGCATCGGATTGCCGAACTGCGGCGAGTTCACGTCATAATGCGGGATGGGCGTGTCATCGGGTTTATTGCCATAGGCGCCCCACATGCGCTTGAACTTCAAGCTGGTGGCATCCCACACCGAAATGCGCTTGTTGCCATAGCCATCCGCCAGCACCATTTCGTTGGCCTGGGGAATGAACCGGATCTGGGCGACGCCGCGCACATTTTCCGTGTCCAGGCTGCCCTTGCTGGCATTGGCCTTGCCGATCTGGCCCAGATATTTGCCGTCCGGCGTGAATTTCACGATGAAGCTGTCGTGATATTGCGCGACAGGGCCGGCATATGCCCCGATTCCGCGCGCCACCAATGACGCGGATTCCGCGAACTGTTCCTTGGTGCCCGGCGGCGGTATGGGCTGATAGGCGCCATTGCCGCCCAGCCAGATATTGCCGTCCGGCCCGACGGCGAGGCCGTGGTTGGAGCTGGGCCAGTCATGGCCTTTGCCCTTGACCTGGTCGCGGCCCCAATACTTGATCAGATTGCCGGCGGGATCGAAAGCCAGGACATCGGGCGCCGCCGTGCAGCAATCCGTTTCGTTGCGGGTGGCATAGGATTCCTTCATCTCCAGAGTCTGGGGCCGGTGGAAGATCCAGACATTGTCTTTCTTGTCCACGTCCACGCCGATGGTCGCGGCCAGGACCCAGCGATTGGGCAAAGGCTTTGGCCAATAGGGATCCACCTCGAACCAGGGGACCATGACATCGCCCGCCGGCGGCTGCGCCTGGGCTGCGCCACCGCGATCCAGCAGGGATGGCGCGGCGGCAAATCCGGCCAGGACCGCGGCAAAGGTTGACCCCATCAGGATATTTCGAGAACGGACAAGATTCTTCATGACTGTGAATTCCCCTGCATGGGAGGGCATTGTGTGATGGCCCTCCTCTTTCCGCGCGGGAGGCTACACAGGTTTGCCCGGCGCGCCAATATCCGGGTTCAGCAAAATCCGCGTTGGGAAGGATTTTTAGCGTCTTGGATCGGCGCATCCTTACGCTTGTGCAGCATGACGGCCAAAGAACGCAACAAGACGCTAATGGTTGAGGCTGGCGGCGACACCTTTGTCCTTGAGCAGCTGGACATAGAAGATTCGGATGTCCTGCTGCCCGCCCCGGTTGATGAAGTCCGCCGGCGTATCGCCTTTCTCATTCACTACGTCCAGCTTGGCGCCCTTGTCCGCGAGATACTGCAGCACCGGAATGGCCAGGTCGGGATTCTTGTTGGCGATGGCATAATGCATGATGCTGCGATGGCCCGAACCGATGGCCGTAAGATCGGGATCGAGCTGCAGCGCATATTTCACCGCATCCAAATTCCCGCTGCCGGCTGCGGCTAGCGCCACCGTGGTGCCGTCCTGCGCCTTGACGCTGACCTTGGCCCCGGCATTCACCAGCGCCTTCATGGCAGGTGCGGAACCGGCTTCCGCCGCGAATATCAGCGGCGGTTTGGAAACGGGACGCGGCGGCGGCTTTGTACCGCCTGCCACTTGCTGCACCGGCGGCTCGCTCATGGCGTTGGCATCAACACCCTTGGATAACACCAGCTCGACCAGGTCGGCCTGGCCGCTGGCGGCCGCAACATGCAGCAACTGCCGACCCCGCGAGTCCCGTTGCGCCAAATCGGCTCCGCGCGCCACCACGGTCATCGCGAAAGACAGATTGTCATTGGCCAGTGAGGCCGCGACCACCGAGGTGCCATCCGGCAGCACGCTTTGGCTGTTGGCGCCCGCATCCAGCAGGGCCAGCGGCGCCGATGGCTGCTTGCTGCGCAGCGCAAAGAACAGCGGCGTAAATCCACCCTGCGATACCGCATTCACATTGGCGCCATGCGCCAAGAGGAACATCATGTTTTCGGTTCGGCCCCTGGCCGCCGCCCACATCAGGGCAGTCTGGCCTTGCGGATTGACCGCCTCAACCTTGGCGCCCTTGGCGATCAGCGCATCCAGCGCCTGCGGCGTGGAACTTCCGGCGCACATCGCCAGCGCCGCGATCCCATCGTGACGCGCAGCATTGGGATTGGCGCCCGCGCGCAGCAGGCTGGTGACGATCTCGGCATTGCCCAGCTCGCAGGCCAAAGTCAGGGGGGATGCGCCTCCTATGTCGATGACGTTGGGCTTGGCGCCCGCTGCCAGCAGCATATGGACGGATTCCACATTCTGGCGGTCCACCGCCCAGGCCAGCACCGTGGACTTGTCGGCCAGCGGCGCATTCACATCGGCGTGCGCCGCCAGCAGGCGCTTGATGGCGGCGTGATCATTGCCGCGTACGGCCTGCGCCAGCCGGTTGTCCGCACCGCCGGCGAATGCCGGCAGCGCACCCAGCAGGAAAAATCCCAGCACGCCAAAACCAAGTCCCAGCAGTTTTCTCATCGTCCTGCCAACTAAGCGGCGAAACCGGGCAGGCGGCCGGTGCTGTCACCGATACTGTCCTCATGCACGCCTAGCCGATCCATCAGGGACAGCATCATGTTGGCCATGGGCGTGTCCTTGTCCGCGATGACGTGGCGGTTGCCCTTGATCAGGCCGCCAGCCACGATGGTCGGCAGACCGCGATGATCGTGATCGTTGGGATCCGACAGGCTGGCGCCGGCCAAGACCAGCGTATGGTCCAACAAATTGCCTTCGCCTTCCTTGGTCTCGCTCATGCGCTTCAGGTAACAGGCGACCTGTTCCATATGCAGCACATTGATCTTGGTCAACTTGGCGATCTTTTCGGGATCGCGGCCGTGATGGCTGAGCGGATGGTGCGCATCGGGCACGCCGATTTCCGGATAGGAACGGCCCGAGACTTCGCGGCCGATCATGAAGCTGGAAACCCGGGTGATGTCCGCCTGCATGGCCAGGACCTGCAAATCGATCATCATGTGCGAATGATCCTCGAAACTATCCGGAATGCCGGACGGGCGGGCATAGGCCGGAAGCGCCGTGGCGCTCGTGCCGCCCTGCTCCACTTTCTGGATACGCTTTTCGATATCGCGCACCGATTGCAGATACTCGTCGAGCTTGTGCTTGTCGCCGGCGCCGATGTTGCGCGACAGGCGCTTGGCGTCCTGGGCCACGAAATCCAGGATGGAGGCTTGGCGGCGCAATTGCGCCAGCCGGCTCTTGGCGTCCAGGCTGTCGCCGTCGCCGAACAGCCGTTCGAACACTTCGCGCGGATTGATGGTGACAGGCAACGGGGTGGTGGCGCTGCTCCAGGACAGGGTGTTGGTATAGGCGCAGCTGTATCCGCTGTCGCAGCTTCCCACCAGGCTAGGAGGCTCCAGCCCCACCTCCAGGGAGGGGATTTGCGTCTGTTCGCCGAATCTCTTGGCCACCAGCTGGTCCATCGAAACGCCGGCGGTGATATCGGGGCCTTCGGTTTTCTTGACATGGGTGGCGGTCAGATAACCGCCGCAGCAGCGGCCATGATCGCCCGCGCCGTCGCCCAGCGCCTCGGACTGGATATGCGACAGGCCCGAAAAGACCGCGAATTTCTCGCGATAGGGCTCCAGCGGCTTGAGGGTCGGCGACAAAGCATAGCCTTCGCCCGCCGTGGCAGGCGTCCAGTTCTCCATCATCATGCCGTTGGGGACGTAGATAACCTGCAGGCGCTTGCGCACCGCGGCCGCTTCTTCCGCCGCCCTGGCGCCGGGGATCATGGCTTCCAGCAGGGGCAGCGCCATCGCGGTGCCCATGCCGCGTAACAGGGTGCGGCGGCCCATCGCTTCGCGGGTGATCATCATGTTTGCGGAGTCTTTCTCATGGAAAAAGGCACGCTTTGAACAATGCCCAGGATGATGGATTGCATGCGGTAATCGTCGTTGACGGCCTTATAGCGTACAGCACGCACGGCCGGCATGTCATAGGATTCCAGTCCGCGCCCCAGGGCGTAGGTCATCAGCCGCTCGGTCAGGGCTTCGACGAACTGATCCTTGCGCGACAGCAAAATGCCCCGCAGGCCGGACGGACCGTCGAACTTGGTGCCGTCCGGGAGCACGGCCGAGGCGTCCACCAGTTGGCCGGCATAACCGGTGCGCCATTTGCCCACCGCGTCATAATTTTCCAGGCTGAAGCCCAAGGGATCCATCTTGGTGTGGCAGGAGGCACAGACCGGATTGGCGCGGTGCGCATCCATCTGCTGGCGGATGGTAAGCGTCTTGCCATTCTTGCCTTCGTTCAAGGTCGCCACGTTCGGCGGCGGCGGCGGCGGTGGCGCGGCCAGGATATTGTCCAGGATCCACTTGCCGCGCAGCACCACCGAGGTGCGATTGTTGTAGGAGGTCACGGTCAATATAGAGCCCTGCCCCAGCAACCCACCGCGATGCAGCGACGGGTCAAGCTGAACCTTGCGGAAGGTGGTGCCATAGACGCCAGGAATGCCGTAATGCTCCGCCAGGCGCTGGTTGACATAGGTGTAGTTGGAATCCAGGAAATCCAGCGCGCTGCGGTTCTCGCGCACCACCCCGTCGAAGAACATTTCGGTCTCGGTCTGCATCGCCGCGCGCAGCCGCCTGTCGAAGTCGGGATGGGCCCGCCGGTCGGGCTTTTGATATTCCAGCCGGCGCAGATACAGCCACTGGCCAGCGAAATTTTCGGTCAGCGCCTTGGAGCGCGGATCGGCCAGCATGCGCGTGACCTGGGCCCTCAGCACCGCCGGCTTGTGCAACAGATTCTTCTGCGCAACGGACAAAAGCGCATCGTCCGGAATACTGCTCCACAGGAAGAAGGATAGGCGCGTCGCCAGTTCCAGATCGCTGATGCGGTGAACCGTGCCCGGCGCAGCTTTGGCCGGATCCTGCTCGCGCATGAATAGGAAGCTGGGCGAGACCAGCACAGCTTCCAGCCCGGCCTCGATGCCGTGATCGAAGTCGGCGCCCTTGCGGCCCTGATCATAGATTTTCATCAGCGGCGCGATGTCCGCCTGCGTCACCGGCCGGCGATAGGCGCGATGCGCCAGATTGGCGAGAATTTTGCGGGCGCAATCCGCTTCGGCAAGCACCGCCAAGGGACGGCAGATGAAAATCTTGCGGCGGCTGGCGGTATCGCCCGCCCCCTTGATGTCATAGGGGCCGACCACGGAAATCTGCATCACATCGCGCAGATAAAAAGATTGCGAAACGGCGGGGCCGGCCGCAACCGACGGCACGGTCAGCCGCTGCACCCGTACGCCATCTACCTGGACGTCCAACGGGATCGGCACCGGCGCGGCGGCTGGTTCGCGCGCGCCCAAAAGCGACTTGGGGACCACAAGTTCGTCCAGCGCCAAATTCCGGGGGAAGGAAGCCCCGATGGTGCGCAGCCCCGCCTTGAGCGGCACCTTCACCTCAAAGCGGTTACGAACGTCGATTTCCGCTTCTTCGGAAGTGTTGGCATTCAGGAAAACTTGGATCGTGTAGGTCGCGTCATAGGGCGCATAGAATTTGAAAGCGCCGCCGCCGCGCGAATCCAGCGGAAGATCGTCACTGGCGCGTTCGTTATACGAAGGCACGCCGAAGCCGTTTGTGAACAAGTCCTTGGGGACCTTATAGTCCGTGGTAATGACCTTGCGCGACGCCTGCCCAGTCGCCATGCGGCTGATCTTTCCGGCGACGGTGATGTAGCGGTCCATCAAGGTGGGCGAGACGGTCAGAACATCGGCAATATTATCGAATCCATAGCCGGTATCGTCGGCCGGCATTTCCTTGGCGAAATCCACGTCCAGCGCCAGAAGATCGCGCACCGCATTGGCATATTCGGTGCGGTTCATGCGCCGGATGGTGGCACGGCCGGGATCGGGTTTGGCGGCAGCCTGCCGGTCCAGCGACTTGGCAAGCCATGCGGTGAAATCGTTAAGCTGCTCCTTGGGCGGACGCGGCGCGCCGCGCAACGGCATCTCGCCCAGGCTGACGCGGCGCAGGATTTTTTCCCAGATGGCCTGGTTGGCCTGCAGGTTATCGGCGTCCAGCGGCACCACCGTCATGCCCGCGGTCTTGAGCCGGTCATTGTGGCACGCCGTACAATATTGCATCAGCATCTTTTTGCGGTCCGCGTTGGATACGGACACAGGTGCCGAGGCATTGCTCAAAGGCGTGTTCAAGGCCAGTTTGGCCGGCGGTGCGGCCTCGGCCACGGCGCTTTTCGATGCTTCAAAAGCGAAAAAAACTGCGAGTGCGGCGGCGCCCGCAGCAAGTCCCCTGCGCCTGACTAGCGGCGACATCTTACGCCCAACTCCCTAATGACGCGGCGATTTTTGCGATCGATGAGTCCAAGCCTGCTTCCTTTATTCCCCATTTGTCCGACAAGTACAACCGGACTTTGCCGGGGGTTTTGTTGCACGTGCGAAACGCAGGGTAGCACATGGAATAGGCACACTAAGTGCTGCCTGCGACAATGGGTTAACGGTTTGCTGCCGGGCGTCAGAAGGTCTGGCGCAACTCAAGATAAAAACGCGGCTGGGTGCGGCTGAAGGAGTTTTGATAAGAAGGAGCAGACGCGACATTGCGCGGCCCGGAATAGTTGAATTGCTCCAACTCAAAGCGATAGGGCAGGAAATTATTCGCGCCCAAGGTGATCTTGAGGTCGGGCCTGGGCTTGTAGGAATAAAACGCTTCCAAGTACGGACCGTTGTGAAGAGCGGTCCGGCTCACTTGCGCGATCCGCCAGGTCTTGCGGCTGAAGCTGGTGCCCACCACCAGGCCCCAAGTGGATTTCCATTCCTCCAAATCCTGGGTGAACTCGTAATAAGAATTGATGTTGCGCTGGTTGGAGATACGCCGCCGCTCGCCTGTCACCGGATCGATCAGGCTGCTCGTGGTCCAATAGACATTGGGCTTGAGCAAGCCGTTCTTGATGCCCAGAAAATCCAAGGGAATGGTGCCAGTGACCGCCAGCTTGTCGCTGGTGGCATGCGCCACATTGCCCGGCGCATCCAGTCCGCCGCCGACCGGCACGAAATCCCGCAGATCGGTGATTTCCTCATGCAGGGCAGTGACGACCAGCGCGCCTTTCTCCCAGAAATGGCGCTCGATCGCGGCCTCGAATTGCCAGCGCTGTTCGGGACGCAAATTCGCATTGCCCGCCGCCACGCCAAAGCCCGACAGATTGGAAGACGCCACGAAGTCAGCAAAATTCAACTGACCCAAAACCTTTTCCACCCGCAGACGCACTTGGCTTTTGTCATCCAGCGCCCAGGCCAGCAGCGCGCGCGGCTTGGGATAGGAGAAGCTGCGCTCGTTTTTGGTATCGCCGCTGGAGCGGATTTCGGAAAATTCCATCCGCATGCCCACTTCCAGCGAAAGGCTGGGGACGATCTTCCAACTCGCGCTGGCGAAGATCTCGCCGCGGCGCTCATTCACCGACAGATTGGCATTGGGAAGCGCGACCGCCGTGCCATTGGAGACGAAGGTCGAATGACCGTCCAGAAAATTATAGACCGCCTCCCCGCCCGCCTCCAGGCCCAAGGTGGGCAGAATATTGTAGCGCGCCGTGACGCGGGCAATGCTTTCGCCGGTGTCATTTTCCGATAGGAAGGCCGCGCTGCCGGTCAGCGCGGCGCTCGTGTTGCTGGTCTCTTCATGGCCCAGCCGCTGCAGCAGCAGGGTTTCCAGAGTCACCGCACCCACAAGCCCCTGCCAATGACTGCCGAATTCGCCATTGCGCTTGCGGGAGATGAAATCGAAACGCGAGCCGCCATCGCCCTCATAGCGCACACTGCTGGGAAAATCGCTGGTCTGTAGGGTGAAATTGTTGTTCCACGCCCCACCCCATAGCGGCATGGTCAATTCGCCATGCGCGCTGTAGCCCAAGCGCATGATCCCGGTGCGGACCGAGCGGTCATATTGCGGTGTGCCGCCCGGTGCGATCCGCACCCGATAGCCATTGCCCGGCGCGTCGTCCCACATCTGCGCCGTGCGCGCCAGCGAGACCTCATAGCTGATGGCGCCGCTCTGGCCGTGATACTCGATGCCCCCCACCGGCACCCATTGGCCCGATCCCAGATAATGCAGAGTGGCGGAGAGGATGGTTTGCTCCAAGCTCTCCTTGCGGCGCACGATATTGGCGACCACGGACTTGCCTTGCATGTCGATGCCCGGCGCACCGCCGCGGATCACTTCGATGCGCTCGACACTGGTGGCGGGAATGCGCGCCAGGATGCTGTTCAGCTCGTCATTCTTGGCGGTGGGACGGGCACCATCCACCAGCACATTGCCGGCGGTGCCGGCAAAACCCCGCACCGTCGATTCGCCCCGATCCAAGCTAAAGCCCGGCAAGCGCGCCACCATGTCATAGGCGGTGGCGGGCCTTGCCTCGCTGAAAAAGCTGGCGGGGTAGACCGAGATTCCCTGCTCCGGCTGAGCCCAGACCGGACTGCTCCAGAGAAAAAGCCAGAGAATTGCCGCCTTTTTCACCGATTTGCTCCTGTTCCTTGCATAACCGTATAACATGTACAACATTATACCTTGCATAACATGGTACTATTGTCTATACCGGTTGTGCGCCGTTGGAGCGGATTTCTGTTGGGAGATCGAAATGACGAAGTTTGTGAAAGCAGGACTGGCTCTTTGTCTTGTTTCCCTCGCGCTGGCTTCGCCCATTCTGGCGCGCAACAGGAGCGATTTTGAGCCACGCGAGCCATCGCTAAGACAATCGGGTCATTGGGAATGGACATGGGACGGCGAGGATGGTTTGGCGGTGAGTGTACCGGCCACGGTGCGTTATGTCGCCGATGGCCCTGCCCGCATTGTCATCAACGGACCCGACGAGATGCTGGAACAGCTGCGGGTCGGCCAAGGTCAGATCCGTTTGTGCGACAGCTGCCGGCCGCACGGCCGTCTCAGCATCACCGTCAGCGGCGTGGCGCTGCGCAATGTGGCGCTCTCCGGCGGCGGCGGCGAAATCCTGCTGGGCCGCTTGAATCAGAATCGCCTCAATCTTGCCATTGCAGGCGCCGGCGCGGTGAGCGCGGCGGGCCGAATCGACCGGCTGGAGCTTTCCATTTCCGGGTCCGGCAATGTGCGCATGGCCGAAGCGTCCGTGCGGCGAGCCGATATCCATATCGCCGGTAGCGGCGATGTCAGCGTCACGCCCCGCGACGAGGCCAATGTGCGTATCGCCGGTTCGGGCAATATCCGCATGGCGGCGCGTCCGGCGCGCGTCAATCAATTCATCGTCGGGTCCGGCGGCATCCAGATCGCGGAAAATTGAGTCGCACTGTTCGGGAGAGGATCGCGCATTGCGGGCGCATCCACCCGACGCTAGCTTGCCTCAAGGCGCGCGGCCTCTCCTTGCATTGGAAGATATCGGTTTGGCGGAAAGCATTCAGACACAACTCAGAAAAGGCGTTCTGGAATTGTGCGTCCTCACTCTTTTGTCACGCGCCGATGCTTACGGCTACGAAATTGCGAGCCGGCTGATGCAGGATGTCGGCATGGGTGAAGGCACCATCTATCCCCTGATGCGCCGCATGCAGGAGGATGGCTGGGTCAGCACCTACCTGGTCGAGGCGCCTGGCGGACCGCCGCGCAAATATTACCGCCTGACGCAAACCGGCCGCGCCACCCTGGTGGCCCAGCGCGGCGAATGGAAAGCTTTCATCACGGCGGTGGAAAAAATGCTGGGGGATCCATGAGCCGCAGCTTGTTCCTGGCGCGGCTCCGCCAAGGCTTGAAGGGTCTTTCGCCCGCGGAGATCGACGAGATCGTGATGGACTATGACGCCCATTTTCACGACGCGCTGGCGGCGGGCCGTAGCGAATCCGATGTATCGGCATCCCTGGGCGACGGCTTGCGGCTGGGGAACGAACATCGCGCCGAAACCAAATTGCGGCGCTGGGAGGAACGGCGCAGCCCGCGCAATTTTATCAGCGCCGGCCTGGGCCTGATCGGCCTACAGGCCTTCAATATTTTCATTCTGCTGCCGGTGCTGATGGGGCTTTTGTTCTGCGCCGTCGTTGCCGTCTATGTCCTGTATGTGGTGGGCAGCACCGGCTTTCATCTCTTAGCCGATCTTGCGTCGGGCGGCGGCAATTGGCTGGTGCCGGGCCTGGTGGGGGTGGGCCTGATCAGTGGCGTGATCGGCATGGGCGGTGCGCTGGCCTTGCTGCTCAATGCCGGATTGCGGCTGCTGGGCCGTTATATGCGTCTCAACTATCGCCTGTTCAAGCCGGGCGATGCGGACGAGGAGTAACCCATGTCCAGGAAACTCATTGTCACCACCGCCACGGCATTGACGCTATGCGCCGCGTCTTTCGGCTTGGCAATCATGATCGGCGGCGACGATATTTTTCACGACGCGCGCACGCTCCAAGGTGTAAAGCCTTTGCTCGATCTGGCCACCCATAAGACTTGGCGCTGGGACGGCGGCGACACGCTGGCCTTGGATGCGCCGATCAATATCCGCTACCAGCCCAACGGCCCGCCGCAGGTCTCGGTGACAGGCCCTGAGGAACTTCTCAAGCATGTGCGGGTAGGCGATGGCCGCATTGGCGCTGATGCCGGGGCGATGCGCCGCGGCGGAAAAAAGCTCGATGCGGTGGTGAGCGGCGTGGAAATCCGCAAATTCGTGATCAATAGTGGTGAAAATCTCGACCTGGGCCGGATCGATCAACAGGACTTGAATCTGCACATCAACGGGAGCGGCACCGTGAAGGGCGAAGGCAGGCTGGGACGCCTCAGTCTGGTGATTGCTGGACCGGGGCGGGCAGAACTGGGCCGCCTTTCCACGGGCGATGCCAAGATATCCATCTTGGGTAATGGAACAGCGGCGCTGTCGCCACATGGCGATGTGCAACTGTTCATTGCGGGCAATGGCACGCTCGACCTCATGACCCGGCCCGCGCATTTGCGCCAAACCATCCTGGGCAATGGCGATGTGCGCCAGATCAGCAACCCGCCTCCCCCACCGGAAAGAGCGGAACCGCCCTTACCACCTACGCCACCACCCGTTCCACAAACCGCAAGCGCGCAAAGCGTTGGCAACAACGTGACAGTGACCACCCGCAGCAATATGGATCTGGGCCGCATCGAGCAGGAGAGTTTGAACGTTACCATCACGGCCTCCGGCTCGCTGACGGCCGAAGGCAAGGTGGACACGCTGAAATTACAGGTGCTTGGCTCCGGTCAGGCGTGGTTGGGTAAGCTGATGGCGCGGCGGGTGCAGGTGATGGTCGCGGGCAGCGGCTCGGCCACCATCGCGCCCAGTGAGGAACTACGAGCCACGATCATGGGGTCCGGCAATGTGCGCCTGACCACCCGTCCGGCTCGGATCGAACGTTCGATCCTGGGCTCGGGCCGCATCATCGAAGACTTTTAAAGCGCGCCCGCTTTCGCCAGCCGCACGGCATGATTGGCGGCGCGCGTGGTGAAGGCCAGTTGTCCTGATAAGGCAGACATTTCGCGAAGGCGTTGAAGCGGATGGTTCAAGGCCTGTATTCCCGCATCAAGTGAGTTTTTCGGATTGGGTTTCTTCCGATTGTTCCTTGGCCAAAAGCGCGATGGTGACCAGGATGCAAGCCGTGCCCAGCCAATCCATCCCGCCCCAGGACACGCCCAGCCATGCCACCGCCAGCACCGCTGCCGAAAGCGGTTCTGCCGACGTCAAGACGCTGGACCTTTGCGCTCCGATCAGCTTGAGCGCCTTGGCATAGAGATAGAAAGCCGCAAGCGTGCCGAACAGAAGAATGAAAGCGGTGAAGACATAGCTGGTTGTGTCCCACACGCCCATGACCCGCCAGGGCGGATGCACGAAAGACAAGGCCACGCCGCCCACCATCATGCCCCATCCCGCCACCACGGAGGCGCCATGGCGGCGCAGCAATTGCGCCGGCTGGATGGAATTGAACGCGGCCGCCACCGCCGAGGCCAAGCCCCAGAACAGCGCCAATGGCGAAATGGAAAGCGCGCCCCATTTGCCATGGGTCACCAAAAAGAAAGTCCCTAGCATGGCGAGCGCGATGGCGCCCAGCTCACGCCTGGCGGGAAGGCGGCGGCCCACCAGCGCCAGCCACAGCGCAATCATGGCCGGGGCGGTGAATTGCAGAACGGTCGCGGTGGCAGTGTTGGAAGCGTCGATCGCCGCCATATACGTGTATTGGACCGCCAGCATGCCCGCGATCCCGAACAGGATCAGGCTGAGCGCATCGCTGCGCCAGATCGTCAGCACTTCGCGCCCCTGGCGGAGCACCGCAACCAAGACCAGGACCGAGCCAGCGCATAACAGCCGCATGGTCACCAGCCAATCGATGCTGACGCCCCGCTGTTGGAACAAAAATTGCGCGAAAGTGCCCCCCACCCCGAAAAGGATGGCGGCGACCACGGCACAAATGAATCCGGCTCCGTTCACACCCCTTTATGACCGCCCAGGCGAGCGACGGTCTAGTGTCCCGATTCCGAAATTCGCTTGACCTCTATATCGGGCTCTGGGCGAATTTCGGAATCGAGGGATACTAGCAAATTATTTATTCTAGTGTCGTTTTGGTTTCGAAGTTCGCACGGAGCCCGATATCAATTATGTGGCGAACTTCGAAACTACGACACTAGCCGGGCTTGCGGAAGCGCAAGGTCATACGGTCGCTTTCACCGATGGCGTCATATTTGGCGCGATCAAAGCCGGCCGGACTGGGCTGGCCCTTCTCGGCGCTGCGGCGCACCGGCGGCAAGGTCCAGACGCCGAAGGGATGGTCCTTGGTGTCCTTGGCATTGGCATTGATTTCCGAGCGCGATTCCAGCTTGAAACCCGCCTTTTGCGCCAGCGCGATCACATGATCGGTGGAGACATAACCGTTGCGGGCCTCGTGCACCATCGGCTTGGGATCGGCGCGATGCTCCTCGATCGCCAGGACGCCACCTGGCTTGAGCGCGGCATAGAAATCACCCATGGCCTTGTCCGCCATGCCCGGCGTCCCCATCCAATTGTGAATACTGCGCGCGGTGAGCACCATATCGGCGCTGCCGGCAGGCGCCAGAGGGCCGGAGTCCTTGTTGAATAGTGTGTATTGGACGGTGCCGTAGGTGGCGGCGTTCTCGAATTTGGCGGGCAGTTTCTGATCGGGACGGCCGAACGCGGCGATGTAGCGTCCGCCGGTTTCCTTGGCATAGGGGGCCAGGATCTCAGCCCAATAGCCGCCGCCGGGCGAAATCTCGATCACGGCCGCTCCAGGCTTGAGGCCCCAGAATTCCAGGCTGGCGGCAGGATGGCGGGCGCCGTCGCGGGCGGAATTCTCACTGGCGCGGGCGGGCGAGGCCACCGCGGCGGTCAACTTGGCATCGGCGCCGAGCGCCGAAAGCGGCATCAGCCCGCTCAAGGCCACGGCCAAAAACAAGGTGCGAACGGTCATGCGCTTCCTCCTTATTGTTTGTCTTGCCGCGACGGTGAACGCAGGCTGCGGCGATTTTGTGTCTGCCGGCCGTTAACGCGGTGCAATCTGGCGGCCCCATGCATACCCCCTGGATTTGACGCTTTCCACGACCCAGGCGGGGATGACGCTTTCGCAATGGATGGCGATAATATCCCTCTCCCCTTGTGGGAGAGGGTGGCGTGGGCGATAGCCCACGACGGGTGAGGGGTATCGTGAAGCACGATCTGGCCAGAAAGCTTCGCCGCGAACAGACCGGGGTTGAACGCAAGCTATGGCTGGCCCTACGCGGCCGCAGGTTTCACAAATTCAAATTTCGTCGGCAGCAGCCCGTTGGCCCCTACATCGCGGACTTCGTTTGCTTTGAGGCCGGTCTTATCGTCGAACTCGACGGCGATCAGCACGGATCAATGCAAGGACAGGTATATGACGCAGTACGCACCGAAAGACTCGCAGCCGACGGGTTTCGTGTCCTGCGATTTCCCAACCACGAACTGAACAAGAATTTCGACGGCGTGCTGACGGGAATCGCCGTTGCTTTGGGATTGCCGCCCTAACCCCTCATCCGTTCGCCGTCGCAAGATGCGACGGCGAACACCTTCTCCCACAAGGGGAGAAGGAAGTAAGCCGGATGCTTCGACAGGCTCAGCATGAGGAATTTTTCAAATATCCGCGTAGCAGCGCACTTCTTGATCCGCGCCAGGCGTGGTCAAAGCCCCATCGCGCGCCGGTCCCACATTCTTGGCATAGCGCGCCAGCGCGCCGGTTTTGAAGCCCGGCGGCTTGGGCTTGAACACCTTTTTGCGTTCCGCCAGTTCGGCCTCCGTCAGTTCGACATCCATGGTGCCTTTTTCGGCGTCGATGGTGATGATGTCGCCATCCTGGATCAGGCCGATGGGACCGGCATCGGCGGCTTCCGGTCCGACATGGCCGACGCAAAGACCGCGTGTCGCGCCCGAGAAACGTCCGTCGGTGACCAAGGCGATATTCTCCACCCCCTGCCCGTACAGCGCCGCTGTCGTCGAAAGCATTTCGCGCATGCCCGGACCGCCCTTGGGGCCTTCCCAGCGGATCACCAGCACATCGCCTTCCTTATAATCGCGCCGCTCCACCGCCGCGAAGCAATCCTCCTCGCAATCGAACACCCGCGCCGGGCCGCGATGCTTGATATGCTTGAGGCCCGCGATTTTCACGATGGCGCCGTCGGGCGCCAGATTGCCGCGCAATCCCACCACGCCGCCGGTCGGGGTCAACGCATTCTTCACCTCGACCATGACCTTTTGATCGGGATTGAATTTCACGTCCTTGAGATTCTCCGCCACCGTCTTGCCGGTCACGGTGATGCAGTCGCCGTGCAACAGGCCCGCATCCAGCAGGATGCGCATCAGCATGGGCACGCCGCCGGCTTCCCACATATCCTTGGCGACATATTTTCCGCCCGGCTTGAGCGAGGCCACATAGGGCGTCTTCTTGAAAATCTCCGCCACATCGAACAGATCGAACTTGATGCCCGCTTCATTGGCCATGGCAGGCAGATGCAGCGCCGCATTGGTCGAACCGCCCGTGGCCGCCACGACCATCGCCGCATTCTCGAACGCCTTGCGGGTCGCGATAGCGCGCGGACGCAAATTTCTGGCCAGCAAATCCATCACCGTCTCGCCCGCTTTGAGCGCAAAATCATCGCGGCGGAGAATTTCGGCGGGGGGGCCGCTAGAATATGGCAGCGCCAAGCCGATGGCCTCGGCGACGCAGGCCATGGTGTTGGCGGTAAACTGCCCGCCGCAGGCGCCGGCGCCCGGACAGGCGACTTTTTCCAGAAGGGCCAGCTCGTTTGACGGCATCTTGCCGGCGCTATGCTGGCCCACGCCTTCGAATACATCCACCACGGTGACGTCCTGGCCGTGGAATTTCCCCGGCATGATCGAGCCGCCATAGAGGAACACCGACGGCACGTTGAGGCGTAGCATCGCCATCATCATGCCCGGCAGCGACTTGTCGCAGCCCGCCAACCCGACCAGCGCGTCATAGCAATGGCCGCGCACGGTCAGTTCGACCGAGTCCGCGATCACCTCGCGCGACACCAGCGAGGAGCGCATGCCTTCATGGCCCATGGCGATGCCGTCGGTGACGGTGATGGTGCAGAATTCGCGCGGCGTGCCCCCTGCTGCCTTGACGCCCTTTTTGGTGGACTGGGCCTGGCGCATCAGCGCGATGTTGCAGGGCGCGGCCTCGTTCCAGCAGCTGGCCACGCCCACAAAAGGCTGGTGGATTTCGCCTTCCGTCAGCCCCATGGCGTAATAGAAGGAGCGGTGCGGCGCGCGCTCCGGCCCTTCGGTGACATGGCGGGAGGGCAGCTTGGACTTATCAAATTTCGGCATGAGAGAACCTATGAAAAGCGGCGGACTATGGCCCTTGCCACCCGCGCCTTTCAAGCCCCGTCCCGCACCTGCCAGACATGAAAAAACCCCGGGCCAAGGGCCCGGGGTTTTCGCCAATCCGCTCTCGCGGCGATCAGTAATAATGCCGGCGGCCGTCGCGGTCGATGTAGTAGTCGCGTTCACGCTGCGCGGCGCGGGCTTTGGCCGCCGCGGCGCGGCGGCAATCGGCGCGGTTGTTGCTGTGGCCGATGGTGTTGCCGATCAGGCCGCCGCCCACGCCTCCGATCGCCGCACCGACGATGCTGTCGGAAGCCAGACCGCCAACCAGCGCGCCCGCGCCTGCGCCCAACACCGTTTCCGTGGTGGCGTCATTGTTGCAGGCGGCAGTGGCGGACACGGTACCCGCGCCCAGCGCAATGACAGAGGCGGCGGCGATTTTTGCCAAACGATTCATCTGAAATCTCCTCGTTCAAGGGAATGCCGCAAAGCCAATCCCCGTTGCAGGAACAAAACGTATGCTGACAAGGGAAGTTCCCTTCCCATCAAGGCATTATCAAGGCAGTGCCGAATCGTCGGTATGGAAAACGTCGCAAGCGTTTAACTTTGCAGCCGCCCAATCGCGTCGGTCAGCCGCGCCGCCAAAACGGCGGCCTCGGCGCGCTTTTCGCGCTGTTCGGTCAGAACTTCTTCCGGTGCCTTGGAGACGAATTGCGCATTGTCCAGCTTGGCGTCGAAGCGGGCGATTTCGTCCTGAACCTTTTTGAGGTCCTTTTCCAGCCGCGCCCGTTCCTTGGCGAAATCGATCACATCGCCCAAAGGCAGCGCCACCACCGCCTCGCCCAGCACGAACTGGGCCGAGCCCTTGGGAATCGCATCGGCGGCCCCGGCGCTGGTCAGACGCGCCAGGGTCATGATCACATCCGCGTTGCGCGCCAGACGCTCCTTGGCGACCGCGTCCGCGCCGGTCAGTAACATAGTGATCTTGGCGCCCGCCGGCACATTCATCTCGGCACGCACCGAACGTATGCCCTTGATCAGGTCGATCACCCAGTTCATCTCGGCGCTGGCGGCAGCCGCGTCGTCCGGCGCGAGGCTTTCCGGCCACTCCGCCACCACCAGCAGACTGTCACGCGGGGTCGGCGCGGTCGCCGCCCACAATTCCTCGGTGATGAAGGGCATGAAGGGATGCAACAGCTTTAAAATCTGGTCGCGCGCCCAGGCGGTGGTGGCGCGGGTCTCGGCCTGTACCGCGGCATTGCCGGATTGAAAAATCGGCTTGGTGATTTCCACATACCAGTCGCAGAAAATATCATAGACGAAATGATAGGCCGCGCCGGCGGCATCGTTGAAACGCAAGGCTTCGATGGCGGCGGTGACTTGGGCTATCGCCGCGGCGGTCTCAGCCACGATCCATTGATTGACCGTCTGGGCCACGCCGGACGGATCGAAATTGGGCAGCGTGACGCAACCGTTCATTTCGCAAAAACGCGACGTGTTCCACAGCTTGGTGGCGAAGTTACGCCCCGACTCCACCCGGGTGGGCCCCACCCGCATATCGCGGTTCTGGCCCGCCGCCAGCGCCAGGGTGAAGCGCAAGGCATCGGCGCCGAATTCATCGATCAAGGTTAGCGGATCCACCACATTGCCCTTGGTCTTGGACATTTTTGCGCCTTGCTCGTCCAGCACGCGATTGTGAATCAGCACCGTCTTGAACGGAACTTGGCCCATGAAATGGGTGCCCATCATCATCATGCGGGCGACCCAGAAGAAAATAATGTCGAACGCCGTCACCAGTACGCTGGTGGGATAGTAGCGTTCCAGCTCGACGGTTTTGTCCGGCCAGCCCAGGGTCGAGAAGGGCCACAGCGCGCTGGAGAACCAGGTATCCAGCACGTCCTCGTCGCGGGTCAGGGCTTTGCCGCCTGCCTGCTTCACCGCCTCGGCTTCAGTTTCAGCGCAATAAACCTTGCCGTCCTTATCATACCAAACCGGAATCTGGTGTCCCCACCAGAGCTGGCGCGAAATGCACCAGGGCCGGATATTGCGCATCCAGCCGAAGAACACATTGGTCCAGTTCTCGGGCACAAACTTGGTCTCGCCGCTCTCGACGGCGGTGATCGCCTTGTCGGCCAAAGGCTGTACGTTCAGATACCATTGCTCGGTGAGAAACGGCTCCAACACCACGGTCTTGGTCTTTTCGTCATGCGGCACCGCATGGGTGATGGGCTCGCTTTTTTCCAAAAGGCCGCCCGCCTCCAGATCGGCGACGATTTTCTTGCGTGCTGCTTCGCGCGACAACCCGCGATAAGGCGCCGGCACGTCATTGTTCAGCGTGCCGTCCTTGTTCAGAATATTGATCAGCGGCAGCGTGTGGCGCTTGCCGACTTCGAAGTCGTTGAAGTCATGTCCCGGCGTGATCTTGACCGCGCCGGTGCCTTTTTCCGGATCGGAATAGTCATCGGCGATAATGGGGATCAGCCGCCCGGTCAGGGGCAGCGCCACCGTCCTGCCCACCAGCGTCTTGTAGCGTTCATCGTCGGGATGCACCGCCACCGCCGTGTCGCCCAGCATGGTTTCGGGCCTTGTGGTCGCCACGGTGATGAACTGGCCGCTATCCTCGATGGGATATCTGACATGCCAGAGCGTGCCTTTGATCTCGATATTCTCGACTTCCAGGTCCGACACCGCCGTCTGCAAGCGCGGGTCCCAGTTGACCAGCCGTTTGTCCTTGTAGATCAGGCCTTGCTTATAAAGCTCGACGAACACCTTGGTGACGGCACGTGACAGCCCCTCGTCCATGGTAAAGCGTTCGCGGCTCCAGTCCGCGGACGCGCCCAGCCGGTGCTGTTGCTCGACAATCGCGCCGCCGGATTCGCCCTTCCACTGCCACACTGCTTCCAGAAATTTTTCGCGCCCCAAAGCGAGGCGCGACATTTGCCGCTCCGCCAGCTGACGCTCGACGATCAACTGGGTGGCGATGCCGGCATGGTCGGTGCCCGGCTGCCACAGCACATCCTTGCCCCGCATACGCTCGAAGCGCGCCAAAATATCCTGCAACGTGTTGTTGAGGGCGTGCCCGATATGCAGCCGGCCCGTCACATTGGGCGGAGGAATGACAATGGAGAAGGTTTCCGCGCCGGGGCGGTTGCCGCATTGAAAAGCGCCGGACGCCGCCCATTGCGCGGCAATGCGCGTTTCCACGTCCTGGGGATTGAAGGTTTTGTCGAGCATGAAAGGACCGGAAATACTAGAAGCACGCGCGTTGCGAACGCGCCCACGCTTTCGGGCTTTTTGCCGATCAGGTCAAGACTGATCAGGTCAAGTCCGGGGCTCTAAGGTATGAGAATTTCGGAATTAACGGACGCGCTTAACGCCGAGCGCTGCGGGCCTTGACGACCCGTTCCACTTCCGCACGCACGGCGCCTTCCAACAGGGCCGGGAAATGCTCGTCCATCCATTCGCGGATCACCGGCTTGATGCGTTCGATCATGGCGCCCGAATTGTCGCTGAGATATTTTTGCAGCACCGGTTCGAAACTTTCGCGCACCGCCCGCTCGAACACGCTTTCCACCGTGGCGCCATCCACCGGCCCAAAAGCAGCGGCCGGAGCATGGCGCACCGGCGCGGGTTCTTCGGGAATCGCGTTGAAGGTGTCTTCCATCGCCTTGCGGGTGTGATCGGAAAAAATGTCGGAGGAATCCGCCGGCGCTACGGTCTCGAACGCGATGTCTTCGACTGGGACCGGGGCGGGGGCTGCCTCGATCTCCTGGGTTAGTTCCAACACATCCTCTTGCATGAAGGGTGCTGGGGCCGGTGCGGCAGCCGGGACGGGCGCCGGGGCGGCAGCGGTGGGTTCCGGGGCCGGAGTGGCGCCTTCCGGGGCATCCTCGGAGATGATCTTGCGGATGGAGGCAAGAATCTCCTCCATGGTCGGCTCATGCTGGGGGTTCGACATCGGCAGCTCCGAAGGACCGCCAAAGGGTTCCGGCGGGATTTCAGCCTAGGACAGTGCCGCCCTTACGGCAAAGAATAAGTTAATACCCAACCCCCTCTGCCCTTTGCCCGCTCTCGCGGGCACGGGCATCTCCCCCTTGCCGCGCTACGCGCGAAGGGGGAGAAGAATACCCACCCCCCTCTGGTCCGGCCATCGTATCTGACGATGCTCGGCGTTCGGTTGGCTTGGCCGCCAACCTCACCCTTTGCCGCTCTCGCGGGCACGGGCATCTCCCCCTTGCCGCGCTGAAGGGGGAGAGGCTGTGCTTTGGGGCTAGAACACGAATCCAACGGCCTTCTTGAAGCCTGCCAGCACCGGTACATCGGCGTCGAAATCGGGACGTTTGCCGACCTGGCCGTTTTGCTTGAGATAGAGCCAAGCCCGGCTTTGGCCATCCT
>DATFDR010000043.1:0-16808 GCA_035251935.1 Rhizomicrobium sp.
GCCCCTACCCGTCCGCCACGGCTGGCCAGTCCCTCGCCGGCCGTGACACTGCCCACCTCGAACAGGCCGGACAGATTGAGCGCCACCGCGAACACCAGCAGCGCGAAACCCGCCACCACCATGGGCGACTGCAACTGAAAACCCCAGCCCACGCTTTGGCCGGCCGCGCGCAACGCCACGATCGCAAGACCCAAAGCCGCAAAGGACAGAACCGCGCCCGCGACATAGGCGAAGCTTTCGTGGCGTCCCGCTGCGCCATGGCTTGCCACCGACAAAGCTTTCATCGCCAGGATGGGCAGCACGCAAGGCATCACATTGAGGATCACCCCGCCGATCAGCGCGAACAGGATCGCCAGCCCAAGATTGAGCTCACCGCGCGCGGCATCGAAGCTTGCGCGCGGCACCGGGCCCGGCGGTGCGCTGATGTCCAAGGCTTGCACCGATCCGTCCTGCGAGGTCAGCACCAACAGGCCTTCCAACGGGCCCAAGACCTTGTTGCCCGGCGCCAGCCGCAACACCAAGCCATCCGCCGCATAGCCGACGCGCTGGGGCGCGGCGTTCTTGATCAAGCCGGCCCGGGCGGGAAAGAAATCCACCACCGTCGAGCGGGCGGCAACCAAGGAGGGCGCTGCGATATAGAGATCGAGATTTTCCCCCAGCGCATAGGCGATCTTCCATGGCGAGGCGATGGGAAGCAGCGCGCGCGCCGCCGCGAAATCTCTTGCCACCGCCGGATCGGACTCGGACTCGCCCACCGCCACGGTCAAGATCAAGGCGGCTTCTTCCGGCACGCAGATGCGCTCGCAAACCAGCCAGTTTGCTTGCGCCCGGATGGTCACGGGGCCTTTGGCGTCGGCGGGCGCGGTGATCTTGGTCAACAGCCACAGCGTGCCTTCATAGCCATAGTCCATCAGCGGGCCTACGGCCAAGCGTTTGGGGCGCGGCCATTGAATGGCTTCGGCCTTCCAGCCCGGCGGCAGGGTCCATCGGATTTCGGTGGGCGCGCCGGCATCGCCAGGGTATTTCCAATAGGTGTGCCAGCCGGGCGCGATCTTTTCTTCCAGCGCGATGGTGATGGAGCCGCCAGGCGCTACCGCTTTATCCTCAGCCACCAGCCGGGCGTGAACCTTGGGACCTGTGTCTTGCGCTTTGGCTTCGGGCGCCAAAGCCGGAGCGACGATCAACCAGGCCAGAAAAAGAAGAAGATGCCTCATGGCCCTGCCCTATAAACCCTCACCATGCTATTCGCCAGTTCAGGACGGCAGTTACCGTCTTTTGCGGCCAAATCGGGATCAGAATGCGGATTACGGGCGGAAAATTGGGGGGACGCAGACTGGTTGCGCCGGACGATGCCCGCGTGCGCCCTACGTCCGACCGCACCCGCCAGGCGATTTTCAACATCCTGCGGCACAAGGACTTCGGCATCGGCTTTGTGCTGGAAGGCGCGGCGGTGTTGGACCTGTTCGCCGGCACCGGCGCCTTGGGGATCGAGGCCATCAGCCAGGGCGCGCGCTGGTGCCTGCTGGTGGATGACAGCGCCGACAGCCGCGCCCTGCAGCGCGAGAATGTCGAAGCCTTGGGCCTGACGGGCGCCACCCGCATCTGGCGGCGCGATGCGACAGACCTGGGCCCGTTGGGACCCTCGGCGGGCGGGCCGTTCGATCTGGTGTTTCTGGATCCGCCCTATCGCCAGAATCTGATCCCGCCCGCGCTGAAAAGTCTGAAGGACGGCGGCTGGCTCAAGGACAAGGCGCTGCTGGTGGCAGAAACGGAGGCTGGAGAAGAGATCGATCTGTCTGGTTTCACCCTGCTGGACGACCGCGATTATGGCGAAACCCGGGTGCGGTTTTTGACACCCATTTAAATTTGTCATGCCCGCGAAAGCGGGCATCCATCTTTCTTGCTGCTGGCATGGATTCCCGCTTCCGCGGGAATGACAAAACGTTCATCGCCGCCCGAACAGTTTCTCGATATCCGCCAGCTTCAGTTCGACATAGGTCGGGCGGCCGTGATTGCACTGGCCGGAATGGGGCGTAGCTTCCATTTCCCGCAGCAATGCATTCATCTCCTCGGCGTTCAGCCGCCGTCCGGCGCGCACGCTCATATGACAGGCCAAAGTGCCCGACACTTCCTCCAGCCGCTCCTTCAAGGATAGTGCGTTGCCGGTTTCCGCGATCTCGTCCGCCAGATCGCGCATCAAGCCTTTGACATCCAGCTTGCCCAGCAGGGCCGGCACTTCGCGCACCACCACCGCGTCAGGTCCGAATTCCTCGATCACCAGACCCAATTCCACCAGTTCGGCGGCGCGGCCCATCACCCGCGTCACCTCCGATGGGTCCATCTCCACCACTTCCGGAATCAACAAAGGCTGGCGCGCCACACCGCCATTGGCCAGCGCCTTCTTCATCCGCTCATAGACCAGACGCTCATGCGCGGCATGCTGGTCCACGATCACAATGCCGTCTTGGGTCTGGGCCACGACATAGGTTTCATGCAACTGGGCGCGGGCGACACCGAGTTGATAATGTTCCTGGGACACATCGGGCGCCGGCTGCAACGGCGCCTCTTCCACCTTGGCCGACATGGGGGCGTGGAACATGGCGGGCGCAGGCTCGCTGAAACCCCTGGCAAAGGATGGCGCAAAGCCCGGCGCCTGGCGCTGAAAGGCGGCCATGGCAGCGCCGGCCACGGTGGTGGAGGCGCGATGGCCCGCCTCGCTCAGAGCGTGTTTCAGGGCGCCAACAATCAGCCCGCGCACCAGCCCGGCATCGCGGAAACGCACTTCCGTCTTGGCGGGATGGACGTTCACATCCACAAAACTCGGATCACAATCCAGAAATAGCGCCAGGGCCGGATGGCGGTCGCGCGCCAGAAAATCGGCATAGGCGCCGCGCACCGCCCCCACCAAGAGCTTGTCGCGCACCGGCCGCCCATTGACGAACAGAAACTGCATCGCGGCATTGGCGCGGTTGTAGGTGGGAAGCCCGGCATAACCGCTCAAACGCACACCTTCGCGCGACGCTTCGACCGCCGCGGCATTGTCGCCGAAATCGCGGCCCATGATCTTGGCCAGACGCGGCAGGCGTCCGTCCATCAGATCAGGTTCAGACGGCAGATCCAGGGTCTTGCGCCCGTCCAGAGTCAGCGTGAAACCGATATCGGGACGCGCCATCGCCAAACGCTTGACCGTGTCGGTGATCGCCAAGTCTTCCGAACGGGTGGATTTGAGAAATTTCAGCCGCGCCGGCGTGGCGTAAAACAGCTCGCGCACCTCGGCCCGGGTGCCATGCTGACCGCGGGCGCGGAAGGCGGCCGGTTTGGGCCCTTCGATCCTGCCGCCATCCACTTTGATTTCCGCCGCTTCACCGTCGCGCGTGCGGCTGGCCAAAGAGAGCCGCGCCACCGCTCCGATGGAGGGCAGCGCCTCGCCACGAAACCCCATGGTGACGATGTGCGAAAGATCGTCTTCGCCATCGGCCAAAGGCAGCTTGGAGGTGGCGTGGCGTTCGATCGCCAGGCTCAGATCATCGGCCGACATGCCAGTGCCGTCATCCTCCACCAACAGCAGATCGGCGCCGCCATGGGAAGCGGCGATATCGATGCGGGTGGCGCCTGCATCCATGGCATTCTCGATCAGTTCCTTGATCGCAGCGGCGGGACGCTCGACGACTTCGCCAGCGGCGATCCGATTGACGGTGCCTTCTGAAAGCCGCCGTATCGTCATCAGTCCTCTGCCAAATACTGGCGGGCCAAAATCTTGCCTTCCTCGACGCCGGGCTGGTCAAACGGATCAACCTTCATCAACTTGCCCATGATGATGGTCTCCAGCATGAAGTGCATCATCAGCGCGCCCATGTGAAATTCGTCCACTTTGGGAAGATGAATCTGGCGGACCGGCTTTGCATTCTTGAACAGGGTTTGCGCCGTGGCGCGTGCTTCCGCATCCACCAGGTCGCCCAGCTTCTTGCCCGCCAGATATTTCAGGCCCAGGGCATTGGCGCGCGCGCGCGGCGCGGCGGGCCCCTTGCCCTTGGTGTCCACCGTCATCAGCGTGAACAAAGCGGTATCGGGACCATCGCGGAACAGTTGCAGCTGGCTGTGCTGATCCACCGGACCCAGCACCGAAACCGGCGTCGAACCTTGGCCGTCCTTGCCCAGGCTTTCGGCCCAGAGCTGACGCCACCAGCCGCCGAACACATTCAGAGCATCGACATAGGGCCACAACACCGTGGTGGCGAGCTTGCCCTGTTGGCTGAGCGCATAATGCAGCGCCGCCCCGCAAGCGGCGGGCGCATCGGCCGGCGACTTGGCATTCAGCACTTCTTCCAGAGCGGCCTGCGCGCCCGCGCGCAGCTGCTTGAAATTCAGCCCCATCGTCAGGCCGGGCAGCGCCCCCACCATGCTGAGCACCGAATAGCGCCCGCCCACACCCAAGGGATGATCCAGTTTCACCGCGCCGATATTGTCGGCAAAATCTGCGAGCGCGCTTGGGTGCGGCTCGGTGACGATGGTGAAATGCTTTTTCAGCGACTTGACGCCCAGCTTCTCCAGCGCGTCCGCCGCGGTCAGTACCTGCATCAGGGTTTCGGCGGTGCCGCCGGATTTGGAGATGGCAATGAAATGCGTCTTCTTGAGATCGAAGCGCCCCAGCGCCTTGGCCCAGCTGAAAGGATCGGGATTGTCGTGGAATTCCACAAAGGGTTTTGACACTTTGCGCAGCGCCGTCAGCGCCTGCCCGCCCAGGCTGGAGCCGCCGATGCCGAGCACCACCACCGTGGCGAACCCTTTCAGGGCGGCCGCCTGTTTGGACGCCGCACGCAAATCATCGCTGCGCTTGGGGATGCCCAAAAGCTCCAGACTTTTGTCGGCATGCTGCCGGCGCAGCCAATCCAGCGCCGCGGCGCTGTTGCTCAGTGCCTGCTCATAGGCGGCGCGCGGCGGCGCGCCTTTGCCGGTCAAAGCGAGTTCAAGATTGACGGTGAAGGGCTGAACCATGAGTCACTCTACCAAAAGGGTTTCGGATACCGCCGCAAAAGCCCAACCATCAACAACTCTCAGGGCCTTTGGACCGCCTGCGGACTGGCCGGTTGGCCGTCCAGCGGCTTAGCGGCGGGTTTTGACGCCGGTGTGACGGGAACCTGTTCGGGAAGCTGGGCGCCGGGCGGTGGCGGCGGGCGGCGGACTTGCGGCGCAGGCCGGCGGCCATCGGCGGGGGTGCCGCCGATCACCACCGTCAGATGCGAAGGATCGAACAGCCGTTTGGCCACCCGGCGCACATCGGCCAAAGTCACCGCCTGAATCAGGGAATTGCGGCGGGCGACATAGCCGATGTCCAGATTCTGGCGCTGGAAAGTGCCCAGCTGCGCCGCCGTGCCGCTGTTGGAGGCGAAGGCCAGCGGGAAACTGCCGGTAAGATACGTCTTGGCGTCGTCCAATTCCTGCTGGGTGGGACCATCGGCGGCGAACGCACCCAAAGTTTGGCGCACCACCTGCACTGTCTGGCGGATGGCGTTGGCGCGGGTCGCCACCGAGCCTTGCATCACGCTGGCCTTGTTGTAGGCGGTCAGCGAGGTGGAAATGCCATAGGTCAAGCCGCGCTTGACCCGTATTTCCTGGGTCAGGCGGGACGAAAACCCGCCGCCGCCCAGAATATGATTGGCGACATAGCCGGGAATGAAATCCGGATCATGGCGCATGATGCCCGGCAATCCGAACGCCGCCGTCGGCTGAGGCACCGGCAGCGCAATGACATGCACACCGGGGGCGCCCAACCGTCCGATATTGGGCAAGGGCGGCGGATTGGCGCCCGACACCGGTTTGAACGTGGCGCTGAGCAATTTGGTCAGCGCGGCCGGGGTGATGTCGCCCGCGACCGCGACTTTCAAGCCGCTCTTCACCCAATGGCTGCGGGCAAAGGCGCGCAAATCGGCGGCGGTGATGGAAGAAATGCTGGCGATCTCGCCGGCGATGGGATGGGCATAGGCATGGCCGCCGAAAAATTGACGCGCGAAGCCGCGGGCGGCGACGCGTTGCGGCTCAACCTGGTCCTGCTGCAGCGATTGGATGATCTGGGTGCGCACCCGCTGCAGCGGCGCAGCCTCAAAACGCGGACGGGTGAGCGCCATCCGCAACAGCCGCATCGCTTCGGGCGCATGCTCTTTCAGGGTGGAGATAGAAATCACCAGATAGTCGCGCTCGGCCCGGGCGCTGAAGGCGATGGCGCGATTGGCCAGGGCTTCGTGGAACGACTTGGAATCCAGATCGCCTGCCCCCTCGTCCAGCATGGCACCGGCAAAGGCGGCCAGACCCGCCTTACCGGGAAGATCGTAAGCCGAGCCGGCGGGCAAGGAGATGTTGAACGCGACAATGGGGACGGTGTGATCCTCGGCGAACCAGACTTGCGCCCGCTTGCCCAGGTCGATGTTCTGGATCGTGGCGGCTCGCACCGGAACCGCCGCCAACAACATAAGAGTCAAGGCCGTCAGGAGCCGCCTCACTTCGCACCTCCGGGGATCAAATAGCCCGTCACCGCCTGCCGCTTGGACAAGGATTGCGCGGCGCGGCGCACGCTTTCCGCGTTCACCGCGCGAATGCGCGCGGGCCATTCATTGACGTCGTCCACCGTCAAACCGATGGTCAGTGCTTGGCCATAGGCACTGGCCAAAGCGAATTGACTGTCACGGCGATAGGTGACGCTGGCGACCAGCTGGGTTTTGGCGCGGCTCAGATCATTGTCGCGCGGCAAAGCCAAAGCGGCGACGCCCAGCACTTGATCGATCGCTTTTTCCAGCGCTTCCAACTTCACGCCGGGGCGCGGCACGGCATAGACGGAGAATTCGCCGCTGTCGCGGGCGAAGCCATCATAGCTGGCGCCGGCATCGGTGGCCAATTTCTTCTGTTCGACCAGCACGCGATAAAGCATAGAGGTTTGATCGCCGCCCAACAGTTGGGCATAGGTTTCCAACCCTTCCGCCTGCCCGGGCCGCCCCTGCGCATAGGACGGCACGCGATAGAGGCGGCTGAAGATCGGCACCCGTGCGTCGGCGCGGGTGATGCTCATGCGGGTTTCCGCCATTCGCGGCGGCTCGCTGAATTCGGCGCGCGGCTCAAGCTCGCGCGCCGGCACCTTGCCGTAAGCTTCCTGCGCCATCTTGCGCACATCCTCAGGCGTGACATCGCCCGCGATCACCAGAATGGCGTTGTTGGGACCATAGTGGCGGTCATAGAAATCCTGCGCCGAGGTGCGGTCGATGCGGCGCAACTCCTCGGACCAGCCGATCACCGGCCGTCCATACGGATGGGACAGATGCAGCGCGGCGCGCATCTGTTCGCCCATCAGCGCCTGGGGTTCATTCTCCACCCGCATGCGGCGTTCTTCCAACACCACATCGCGTTCCGGCACAACATGGGTATCGGACAGGTCCAGATTGGCGAGACGGTCCGCCTCGAGCCGCATCGCCAGCGGCAGCCGGTCCTTGGCGATCCGCTCATAGAAAGCGGTATAGTCGTGGCTGGTGAAGGCGTTGGTCTCGCCGCCATTCTTGGCAATGGTCTGGGAAAAGGCATCGTCCGGATTCGTCTTGGTGCCCCGGAACATCATATGCTCGAAGAAATGCGCCAAACCGGAAATGCCCGGCGGATCGTCCACCGCGCCCACCCGGAACCACAGCATCTGCGTGACGACTGGGGCGCGGTGATCGGGGATCACCAGCACCTGCATACCGTTCGCAAGCGCGAACTGAAAGGTGTTGTTGCCGGTTTGGCGCGGATTGACCGGGGCGGGCTGAGACAGCTTGGCGCGATTGGCGGCGGTATCGCTGATTTGCGCGCTGGCCGGGATCCCGGCACACAGCGCCGCGATAATCCAGACCGCGCGCAGCAAAACAGGTTTAGAACCAGTCAAACCAGCCGCCGCTCTCTTTTCTTTTCGGCGCCGCGGTCCGCTTGCCCTTGGCGATTTCGGCATCGGCATTCACCGGCCGTCCGGTATCGGGCGTGGGCCGGGTGTTCAGGATGCGGTCGGTGAAACTGCGGTCGGCATTCTGCACCGCCGCGCGCTGATCGGCATTGAGGCGGGCGCGAATGGCCGGGTCGCTGTTCTGCACCTTGGCATTGGCCAGGAACAGTCTTTCCCCCGGCGTGAAAGTGCCCGGCAAGCTATTGGCCACCACTTGCGGATCGCGATTGGAGAACAAGGCGGTTTCCGCATTGGTGGCGGGATCGCGGGTGTTGGAGGGCGGCGCGCCCGGCATCGGCGGACGCAGATTGAAATCCGGCGGAATGACCAAAGGCGCCTTGGTGGTGACGGCGAATTCGTCGGGCGATCTTTTTTCCAGGCCCGCCGCCTTGCGAAAGGACTCGCATCCCGTGAGCACCACCGCGCACAGGCAGAGCCCCATCACCGCCACCAATCGCTTCATTTCAAACCTCATGGCCAGAATCCCGCGCCGTTTCCGAAGGCTTGAGCACATCATAGAGGATGGCCACGGCCCCCAGGGTGATCGCCAAGTCGGCGATATTGAAGACATACCAGTCATACCCGAAGCCGTAAAAGTGGAAAAAATCCGCCACCTTGCCGTAGATCAGCCGGTCGATCAGGTTTCCCAGGGCGCCGCCGATAATCAGGCCGAATCCGGCCGTCAGCGCCCGGCTGGTCGCCCCCCAAAGCCACCAGGTCAAGCCCGCCACCGCCACCAGGCTGATCCCCACCAGGACCGCAGTGCCCAGGGCGCTGGACGCCGGAAACAGGCCGTAGGAAATGCCCGGATTCCACACCATCACAAGATTAAAGAACGGCAAGACAGGAACCGACGCCCCCGGCGGCATATGAACGAACCCCGCGCCATAGAGCATGAACAGTTTGGAGCCCTGGTCGGCGATCAGCGCCAAGGCGGCCGCGATCAGCCCCACTTCACGCGGCTGCAACTTGGTCATGCCGGCTCCAGGACAGCGACGGCTTCGGTGCAACGGTTGCAGAGATGGGTGTCAGGACGGGTTTCTTCCAGGACGCGCCAGCAGCGGGCGCATTTCTCGCCGATTGCGTGGGCAAAGCGTGCTACCACATCGGGCACATCTGGCAGACCGAAATCATCAACACCAAATTCATCTGCCATTTCGATTGCAGCCCAAGAGGTGATGGCGATTTCCTCGAAAGGGATGTCCCTGACCAAGGCGGCATCGGACATTTTCTTCAGCCGCACAACAACCGTGGCTTCAAGACTGGAACCAATTTTCTTCTCCGCACGCGCGATCTCGAGCGCACCCGTAACAACCCTGCGAATCTGGCGAATGCGACCCCATTTCGAGATCAACTCCGCATCGGTCCACTCTGCAGGCGTCGGGAAGAAATCGTTGAGATGCACGCTCTGGTCCATGCCGAAGCGCATGGTCCAAGCTTCCTCCATGGTGAAACAGAGAATGGGCGCGAACCAGGTGACGATGCGGCGGAAGATTTCATCGGTGACGGTGCGGACGCTGCGCCGCCGCGTGCTGCCCGCGGAATCGCAATAGAGCGCGTCCTTGCGAATGTCGAAATAGAAGGCCGACAGCTCGTTGGTGCAGAAATTGAAAAGCGTAGTGTTGACCAGCCCGAAATCGAATCCCTCATAGGCTTTGCGGACAATGGTATCCAACTCGGCCAGACGCGCCAGCATATAGCGCTCCAACTCCGGCATCTTGGAATAGTCGATGCGCTCTTTCTCGCTGAAGCCCGAAAGATTGGCCAGCATGAAGCGGATGGTGTTGCGCAGGCGGCGATAGGCTTCGACATTGGCCTTGATGATGTCCTGGCCGATGCGCAAATCTTCCGTGAAATCCGAGGATGCCGCCCAGAGGCGCAAAATCTCCGCGCCGTTCTTTTCGGCGATCACCTGCGGCGCCAGCGTATTGCCCAGCGACTTGGACATTTTGCGGCCCTGCTCATCCAAGACAAAGCCATGGGTCAAGACGCCGCGATACGGCGCGTGCCCGCGCGTACCCACGCTTTCCAGCAGCGAGGACTGGAACCAGCCGCGATGCTGGTCGGAGCCTTCCAGATAGAGATCGGCCCGCTCGGCCTTGGGCCAATTGGAATCAATCGGCTGCTCGACGACAAAGACATGGGTGGAGCCGGAATCGAACCACACATCCAGAATGTCGGTGACCTGCTCGAAATCCTCCGGGTTGCGCCCTTCGCCCAAGAAGCGCTCGGGGCGCGATGTGAACCAGGCGTCGGCGCCTTCGGCTTCGAAGGCTTGTTCAATCCGGCGGAACACGTCCTTGTCGTTCAACACCTGACCGGTCTTCTTCTCGACGAAAATCGCCAGCGGCACGCCCCAGGCGCGTTGGCGCGAAAGAACCCAGTCGGGACGCCCCTCCACCATGGACCCGATACGGTTTGCCCCGCGCGGCGGATACCATTGGGTTTCACCGATCGCCGTCATCGCCAGCTGACGCAGCGTCTTGCCACCCAGGAACGGCTTATCGATAGCAACAAACCATTGCGGCGTGGCGCGGAAGATCACCGGCGCCTTGGAGCGCCAGCTGTGCGGATAGGAATGGCGCAAGGCGCCTTTTGCCAGAAGCTTGCCATGGGCGATCAACTCCTTGATCACCGCGCCATTGGCGTCACCGTCCTTGCCTTCCGGTGTCAGGATGCGCTTGCCCGCCAAGGCCGGCACATGCGGCGCGTAAGAGCCATCCGGCAGCACCAGGCTGAAAGCGTCGGGATTCTTGGCGGGATAGTCGCGGTCCAGGCTCAGCATCAATTCAAAATCGTCCTCGCCATGCCCGGGCGCGTTGTGGACAAAGCCGGTGCCGGTATCGGCGGTGACAAACGCGGCCGGCAACACCGGCACTTCGAAGGTGTAGCCCAGGCTGCGCAGTGGATGCGCCGCCACCAGCGACTTGAGTTCGTCGGCGGAAACTGTACGCACCCGCGACAGCATCATCTTGGCGTGCTTGGCCACTTGCTCGGCCAAAGTGTCGGCCAACAGCAATTGCTCGCTGGCGCGGGCGAGCGATCCGTCGGTGGCATCCGCCACTTGATAGAGGCCGTAGGAAATTTCCGGCGAGAAAGCGATGGCGCGGTTGCCCGGAATGGTCCAGGGCGTGGTGGTCCAGATCACGATGAAAGTGTGCGCCAATTCTGGCGACGACTTCACCAGCGGGAATTTGACATAGATGGTGGGCGATTGTTTCTCGTGATATTCGACCTCGGCATCGGCCAGCGCGGTCTTTTCCACCGGCGACCACATCACCGGACGGAAGCCGCGATACAGAAGACCATTCTCCACGAACTTCATCGCCTCGCGCGCGATCACGGCTTCCGCCTTGAAGTTCATGGTGGTGTAGGGACGTGCGAAATCGCCGATCTGGCCCAGCCGCTTGATCTGCTCGCGCTGCACGTTCAACCAATGACCGGCGAATTTGCGGCATTCGGTGCGCAGCACATCCTTGGGGATGTCGTCCTTGGCTTTGCCCTCGGCGCGGAATTTTTCTTCCACCTTCCATTCGATGGGAAGGCCGTGGCAGTCCCAGCCCGGCACATAGGGCGCGTCCTTGCCCAGCATGCCTTGGCTGCGCACCACGAAATCCTTCAGGATGTGGTTGAGGCCGGTGCCCGAATGAATGTCGCCATTCGCATAGATCGGGCCGTCATGCAGGATGAACAAGGGCCGCCCCTTGGCGCGCGCGCGCAAGCGTGCGTACAGGTCCATCGCCGCCCAATGGGCCAGCCATTTGGGCTCGGCCTCCGGCAGCCCCGCCTTCATGGGGAAATCGGTGGCGGGCAGGAACAGGGTCGCCCGGTAATCCGGGGTTTCGGCGGGTTTTTCGGGCTTTTCGGACATGGGTGGACGCTTCTAACAGGGGCCTCCCAACCCGTCCAGCTAAGGCGTTTTTGCCAGGATTTCCCGCGCCTTGCCGGCATCGGCGGCGATCTGGGCGATCAACGCATCCTGGCTGGGGAATTTGCCTTCCGGGCGGATATAGCGGATCAGCTCCACCGACAGATATTTGCCGTAGAGATCGCCGTCGAAATCGAACAGATGGGTTTCCAGCAGCGGCACATCCACCTGGTACATGGGCCGGATGCCGAAATTGGCGACACCGTCATGGCGCGCCACCGCGCGGTCGCCTTCCAGGATATTGACCCGCACCGCATAGACCCCGAAAGCGGGCGCCAGGCAGTGACCCAGATGCATATTGGCGGTGGGAAAGCCCATCTTGCGGCCGCGCGCATCGCCATGCTCGACGCGGGCTTCCACCGCCCAGGGACGCCCCAACAGCCGCGCGGCGTCTTCGGGCCTGGCCTGTTTCAGCAGCTGGCGGATCAGGCTGGACGAAATCTTTTCATCGCCGCTTTTTTCCTGAGAAGAATGGGCCGTCACCGTGTCGAAGGCGGTGACGCTGAAGCCTTCCATCTCGCCCATATAAGAGAGCACCGCCAGATTGCCGGCGCGCTTCTGGCCGAATTCAAAGTCATGCCCCACCACCACGCCGCTGATGCCCAGCCCGGCGAGCAAAACATGGAGCACAAAATCCTGCGGACTGCGCCGCGCCATTTCGGCGTCGAACGGCAGGGCGAACAGCGCATCCACGCCCAGATCCGCGAGCAGCCGCGCCTTGGCGCGCAGTGGTGTGAGGCGAAAACTTTCCGGCGACGGCCGGAAGAATTCCTGCGGATGCGGCTCGAAGCTGAGCACCGCCAGGGAGCTGCGGCGCGCCTCTGCTTGAATCTTGGCCTCCGCGATCAAGGCCCGATGGCCACGATGCACGCCGTCGAAATTGCCGATGGCCACCACCGCGCCCCGAAGGGCCGGCGGTGCGTCATCGAAATGGCGGAAAATTCTCAATGCTAATCCTTGGCACCGGGTACGGGCGTGTCTGCCACCGGCCGGCGCGGCGCCAGCACATGGGCTTCGGATTCCAGCACCTGGCGGCCATCCACCGTGCAGACGCAATCCATCACCACGGCGCGGCCATTGATTTCGCGCACCGTGGCCGTGGTCACCACCGTGTCGCCGATCCGGACCGGCAATTTGAACACGATGCTGGCGGAGAGAAAAATCGAACCGTCGCCGGGCAGCTTGGTGCCCAGCAGAGCGGAAATAAAGCCGATGCTCAGCGCCCCATGCGCCACCCGGCCGCGAAACACGGTCTTGCGGGCATAGTCCTCGTCGAAATGCACAGGATTCATGTCGCCGGTCGCCTCACCGAACAACTGAATGTCGCGTTCGCTGATGGTGTGCTCGATCGTGGCGGACATGCCGGGCTCAAGCTCGTCGAGAAAAACGCTGGTCATCGCTTTACCAGGCCCCTTACCAAATCAGTTTGCGGGCTGCGCTGCCCGCCGCCGCCCCAAAGCGGGTGAACAAAGCTGCAAGATGGTCCTCAGTATAAGGCCCGATGTCCTCGCCATGAACCCCGTCGGCGATGAACAGGGCTTCGATATTTGCGCGATTGGCCCCCTTGATATCGGTCAAAAGACCGTCCCCCACCGCCAAGGGCCGCTTGGGAGGATGCCCCAGCAAGCCTTCCAATGTGGCGAGAACCGATTCGTACACCGGCAGATGCGGCTTGCCATAATAGATCACGCTTCCCCCCAGGGCCTCATAGGCTTGCGCCAAAGACCCCGCGCAATAGAGCAGCCTCTCCCCGCGATGCACCACCAGATCCGGATTGGCGCATAGCATGGTCAAACCGCGCGCCCGCATCGCCGCCAGTTCATCGGCATAGTCGGCGGGGACTTCGTTCAGATCGTCGCGCATGCCGATGGCCAGCACCACCTCGGCTTCGGCGATGGCCGTGCGGCGGACATTCAGCCCCTGGATCATCGCCAGGTCGCGGTCGGGACCCAGATAATAAAGCGGCACAGTATGGCCTTTTTCATTCGCGCTGCGCCGGGCAAGCGCCTCGCGCGCCACCCCGCCGGAGCTGACGATGGCGTCATAGCAATCGCTGGGAAGGCCATAACTGGCGCATTGGATCGCCACTTCGGCAGGGACCCGCGGCGCATTGGTCAGCAGCACCACCGGTCCATGCTTGTCCTTGAAGCGGTACAGCGCCTCGGCGGCCTCGGGGTGATGGCGTTGGCCGTCATGCACCACGCCCCAGACATCGCAGATCAGGGCGTCATAACCGGCGGCGATTTCGCGCAATCCGTCGATAAGCTTGGGACCGGAAATCGGACGGGGCGGCAAGGCACGGCCTCTTGAAAAGCGGAAAAACGGGCGAAGCGGTCGCATACCGCGCCGCCCGCCGTCAATGCCGCAAAGGCGTTATCCGGCCCTTTTGAAGGGAATGACCGGAGCCGGTTCCACCGTGCTGACCGGTTTCAAGGAATCTTCACGCACCGCGCGCGGCTCGCCGAACAGATAGCCCTGGGCATAGTCCACCGCATAGTCCAGCAATTGCACCACGGTCTTTTCGTCCTCGACCCGCTCGGCGATCAGGTTCAGTCCGTGACGGGACAAAAGCTTCTTGAAGTCTTCCGCCGCGACCGGCGCGCCCGCGCCGCTCATGCCGCGCATCAGGGTGGAAGCCCGCACTTTCAGATGACGGAAGCCGATCGCCTTGAGGCGCAGAAAATCCAACGCCAGGCTTTCGACATGGTCCATGGAAAGCGAGAAACCCATGGTCGCCAAGGCCGCGAGATTCTTTTCGCCTTCCACGCCTGCTTTCAACACCGCCTGCTGGCTGAACTCGAAAATGATCTGGCCCGCCAGGTCGCGGTTGACGCGCATATAGTCCAGGAACTGCGGGAAGAACTCCTTGTCCGCCAGAGTGTCGCCGGAAATGTTGCAGAAGATTCCGATGTCGCGGTTCTTTTGCGTCAGGCGGCGCACGATTTGCACGCAGCGGAACAGAAGCAGATTGTCCACCACGCTCATCAGGCCAGCCTGGCCCGCCACCTGGATATACTGGGCCGGCATGATGACCTGGCCGCTCTGGTCGCGCAGGCGCGACAGCGCTTCGTAATAGCGCAGCTTGCGCTGCGGCAGGCTGACCATCGGCTGCAAATACAGATCGACGCGGTTTTCTTCCAGACTGGAGCGAATAGTCTCCAGCAATTCACCCCGGTCCCCCAGCGTGCCCAGATAGGCGCCGGCCGGCCCGCGTTGGGGCTTTTGCGGCTCCTGCGGCACGGCGGCGGCGCGGCGGGAAATTTTCCCGGCGAAATCCCGCATCAATGTTTCCAGAACCTTCAGTTCGGCGACGATCTTTTTTTCCTGGGCGCCCGCGCGCTGCTCGATCTGGGCGCTCATGTCGCCCAACCGCGCGCGCGTGTCATGCAGCGCCGTTTCGAATTCCAGATGGCTTTTGCGCAAATGCGCCATTTCCTTGGCCAGCGCGCGCTTGTCGTGGCGGCGCGCGATCCCATGGATGATCTGCTGCACGCAGACAAAGCCCACGATCCCCGACAGAATCGCCACCGGCCAGCCGGTAAACAAAGCCAAGGCCGCGCCCAGTGTGGCGCAGACAAAGAACAGGCTGAGCGTCAGCAAGGCTTTGGTGAGGGTCGAGATTCGGTCCGTCATGCCGGCACTATCGGGCGGCGCGCGTTTCCAATGTGTTAACCGTGGAAACGCCGCTCTGTCCGGGCTTTGCCGGTTAAGAAGCGATTAACGCGGCGGCTTGTATCAGGAACTATACCCCAATTTGCTCCGAACCCAACCCGAAGCATCGTGGTAAAGAAACGGCCCCGGAAATCCGGAGCCGTTCTTTCGATCAGTACGCTTGCCTACCAGCGGTGATGTCCGCGGTGCCAGCCGCGGTGATGCCCGCGATGATGGCCACGATAATAAGAACGATAGTACGGCCGGTAATAGGGACGATAATAGGGATCGTAATAGGCGGGCGCATAATAGGGGTCGTAATAGCGCGGGCCATAATAGTCCCCGTAATAAACCGGGCCGAAGTCGAAGCCGACCGAAACGCGCGCCTCGGCCGGTGTTGCGGTTGCGACAGAGGTGGCGGTGGCGGCGCCGGCCACCATCAACGCGCCGAGAACGATTTTCGCGAATTTGTTCATGTCTGGTCTCCTTCTATTTCGGCTCTCCCCCTCGCCTCTGACACGAGCTTGAGAGGGACCGGCTGAACCGCACATGAACAAAACGGCAAGCGGTTCAAGCCGTTGCGCCAAACCCGCAAATACCCCCAAAAGGCCCAGAAGCTGACCGGCTGTTCAGGTTCAAGGCCAAACCGGCCCCTTTTTCGCCAAAGATGCCTTGACCCTGCCTTGGGGCCTGCCTACATACCGGGCGCAGGCTTTGGCACTCACCCAGGGTGAGTGCTGCAGCCTGTAAAAATCCAATAGTTCCAAAAACCTACGAAAGAGGATTCTCATGAAATTCCGTCCGCTTGGCGACCGCGTCGTGGTGCGCCGCATCAAGGAAGATCAGAAGACCGCTGGCGGCATCATTATTCCCGACACCGTCGCGGAAAAGCCCCAGGAAGGCGAAGTCATCTCGGTCGGTCCCGGCGCCCCCGACAATAACGGCAAGCTGGTCCCCACCACCGTGAAGGCCGGCGACCATGTGCTGTTCGGCAAATGGTCCGGCACCGAGGTCAAGCTCGATGGTCAGGAATTACTGATCATGAAGGAAAGCGACATTATGGGCGTTCTCACCGATCTGCCCGCCGCCAAGAAGAAGGTCGCATAGTCACAGCCATTATTTCCTAACCCAGAGGAGCCGGCGCAGCCGGCGTCTCGAAGGATAAGGCCCGCAATCCAAATCTTATTCCTTAAGACACCGCCCACTCGCGCGGCCTTGGGGATCTGATCAGTTGAAAACGGAGATCATTATGTCTGCCAAAGAAGTTAAATT
>DATFDR010000044.1:0-83177 GCA_035251935.1 Rhizomicrobium sp.
AGGAGAAGTCGCGGCAGGACTGCGGCCGGTCAGGATAGATGCCGCACCCCTGCCCGCGCGCAAAGTGGGGACACCAGACATCCTTCGGCTTGCCCAGTTCCGGGATCACCATGGTCTTGCAGCAGAGTGAACAATCCCCGCATTGCTTGCCGGGCGCCGCCATTCGCGAACCGCTATTTCACCAGCGCACCGCCGACCGTCGCCGAACCCGTGCCGCTACATCCCGCCGCACCATAGCGGACGAATTTCTGGATGCGCTTGCCGTTGTCGACTTCCCCCGTATAGATGTTGCCCTTGCTGTCCGGGCTGACCTGATGCAGCCAATGGAATTGGCCGGCATTGCGGCCCGAGCGTCCCAACCGGCCCAGCTCCTGCAGATTGCTGCGATTGATCAGATAGATGGTCGTGTTGGTATTGTCGCCGACATAGAGACAGCTCTGCGTCTTGTCCCGGGAGAAGTTCAGCGACACCGCGGTGCCCGGCAAGACGGGATGGGTCTCGGTCTTGGCGCTGATCCATTGTTCCGTGACATAGCCGCACTTGCCCACCTCGCCATTCGGGTTGCTGCAAGGCTTGCCCAGCGCCGGATCGTTCTTGTCGAACACCTGGATGCGGTTATTGCCGCGATCACAGACATAGATTTTCCCATCGTCGGCGATCCTTATGCAATGGACCGGTGTGCGGAAGAAGGCCGGACGCTTGTTGCCTTTCCTCGCATCTTGAAGCCAGGGCCCCGCCGCCTTAGCAGCGGCATCGTCCACGGGATTTCCGCCATAGGCGCCGAAATGGCCGATATATTTGCCGGTATCGGCATCCACGATAAGCACCCGGCGATTGCCGTAACCGTCGGCGATATAAAGCCGGTTGGTCTTGGGATCCACCACCATTTCGGCGGGCAGGTACATCAAGGGTGTGCCGTTGATGCCGCCATTGGTGTCATTGCTGGCGGGACCGGTGGGCGTGCCGCCGATACGCATCTTGAAATTGCCGTCCCGATCGAACTTCAGGATAAAACCGTCGCCGCCGTCCCTATGGGTGGTCCAGGCCGAATTCGGATCGAGGGGGGTCGCGCCGTTGCCCGCGATCCAGACATTGTCGTTATGATCGACATACATGCCGTGCTCGCGATTGGGCCAGATGCAACCGTCCGCCGCCTTGCAATGGCTTTCCATCCAGCCCGGATCGGTGGGGCCGCCCCAGGCGCGCAGCAATTTTCCGCTTGAATCGAACGCCATCACCGCGGGGGCGGCATTGCAGCAGTCCGCGATCGGGCCGTTGGGACGGTCAAAGCCCAGGCCGTTCTTGCCGTCGGAGCCGCCACTGGTTTCCAGCGCGGCTTCCGCATTGGTCATGGCGCGGGGACGGTGGACGATCCAGATATGATCGTGCCGATCCACATAAAGCCCGGCGACCTGATCCATCAGCCAGTTGTTCGGCAAGGGCTGGGGCCAGCCGGCATCGACGACGAAATTGGGCGTCACGCCGGTGGCGGCCTTGTTGTGGACACCGGTATTGGCATAGAGCCGGTCCAGGATGCTTTGATCCTTTTTGATCGCCTCGGCCGCCAAAGCCGCGCCGACAATCATTCCAGGCGCCAGCACCGCGGCCAGCAAAATCGTGAGTTTACGCATCCCTGTTTCCTTTGTTTTGATCAATCCTGGGGTTTTCGATCAGCGGCAGGACAAGTTTTTGCAATGCCCCGCCCCGCTTTTTCTCTTCTATAGCCGATGGGCACCGCAGGAGCTAGTGTCGTGGTTTCGAAGTTCGCCATATCATCGATATCAGGCTCTTGGCGAACTTCCAAAACGACACTAGGAATCAATTAAGGTGGCTAGTGTCCTTACGATTCCGAAATTCGCTAGAACCCGATATCGTGATCATGCGAATTTCGGAATCGGGACACTAGCGGCACAATCCCTCTGCTGCACTGCCGCAAGCCATTTTGGTCCAAAGCCTGTCTGCTTTTGCCCTGGCCGGCTTTTCCGCTACGGTCCGCCAAAGACAAAGGCGGTTTCATGTTCGGTCTCAGCACCTGGCATATTGTCATTCTGTTGGTCGTGGGTTTCCTGCTGTTCGGCGGCAAGCTCTCCGACCTGATGGGGGCGGCCGGACGCAGCCTGAGAAAAGAAGACGGACTTGCCCCGATGATCGGCAATCAATTCATGCCGCCGCTTTTGCAGCGCCTCTTTCGTACCTTTTTCAAGTAAAGGCATGGCGGCAATCTGCTTCGAAACTACCGGCGCAGCGGTCCTAATTTTCGAATCGCCCCCTGCAACGAGCGCTCGACAAATTGATGAAGCGTGCAGCCGCTTGCAATCGAGGCGATGACAACAAAAACATATGAGGAAATACCGTTCGCCCCCCTGATAGCGAAATGCATCCTCCGGATAAAATAAACTTGAAATGGCGCTTTGCCGGCTGCCCGCCCCGTATGCCTGCCAGTTAGGCCGGAAACAGACCGATCCGTTATGCGGCAGCCGTATCGCACACGGTCCCTTGCCTGACTTGCTGCCAAGCGCATAGTTTGCAGCCTGAAGGATAACCATGCAGAAAGAATTTTCGACCTACCTCGACGTGGTGAGATTCGCGGCCGCCGCAACGGTGGTGAGCGCGCGCTTTACCTTTCCACAGTTCATCGCTGGCGTTCCTTACCAGGGCGCGACCGCCGGAATTGCTGTCACCATCTTCTTTGTGCTTTCAGGCTATGTGATCACCTATGTCGCCGATGAAAAGGAGCACACCCTCAAGCAGTTTGCGGTGAGCCGGCTTGCCCGGGTCTATTCCGTCGCTCTCCCGGCCATAATTCTCACGCTCATGATCGATTTCTATCTGATGCGTCATGGAGCCGGGCACAATTTGCCGCTCTACGAATATCGAAGCCTGTGGAAGTATCTGCCGGTTTTCCTTATTTTCGGCTCAGAGATCGCCGGATTTCATGCGCCAGTTTTTGGCAATGGTGTTTTCTGGTCCCTGTCCTATGAAGTTTGGTACTACGTCTCTTTTGCGGCGTTTTTCTATCTGCGCGGCATCGCGCGAATACTCGCCGGCATCGCAGCGCTGACTATCCTGGGAATACCACCTCTCCTATATTTTCCGATTTGGCTGCTGGGAGCCTGCATCTATAAGGCACATCAGCATGTCATGGTCGGTCCGCGCCTGGCGGCGATCGGCGCCATCGGGACTGCGATTATTCTGGTCGGCCTGCAGGTAACGGGCGCATATGATCTTGCGGACAACACCGTGAACTCGGCTCTGAATGACTGGCCGCGACAGAACCTCCACAATTCGATGAACTTTCCATCACATTACATCGCGGGCCCATTGGCAGCGGCGCACATCTTCTTCGTGCGATATTGCAAGCTGCGTTTCCTGTCGGGGCAACAGATCCGCAAAGTGATCGTCTATCTTGCCTCATTCACCTTCGCAATTTACCTTGGGCACAGGCCGCTCATGAACTTCTGGGCCTACCTGATCGAACACAACCCAAGTTCGGCCACCAGCGTGATGTTCCTTGCCTGTCTGGTAGCCTTTTCCTGCTGGTGCTTCGGGATGGTATCCGAGCGTCAAAAGGAGCTATGGCGGTCATTCTTTCGCTGGCTGCTTCGCGTTCCGCGCAAATCGCTTGCCTGAAAGAAAGACGATCCGCCCCACACCAAAATGTTTGAAGAGTGGGTACAGTTGGGTGGGCTTGAACCACCGGCCTTCCGATCCACAATCCGGCGTTGTTTTATAAGCCATTGTTTATCGTAATATATTTTGTCTTGTCGGTCGCGAACCCGAAACACATTGGCAGCAAAAGGCCTCAAAATCTCTTTCTGATGAGAACTATTGTTCTCCATTGGTTCCCTATGCTTCAATAGCCCAAAACCCGCCATTCGTTTCGGGTCCGATGGGGATTTACCGCCTTTTGTTTCGTTCTGCTGGAGATCGATATGATCAAGCGTCTTGCTTCGCTGGCGTTCGCGCTGCTTGTTGCCGGAGGGCAGATCTGCTGGGGCCAACCGGTGCCCGGCCAATCCTTCCCGCAATTGGGCCAACGCGGCAAGGCGCTTCCCGGCCGCGTACCCGCGGCGCTGAGATTTGAGCGGCATGACGATCTAGGCCCGGTCCTGGATTCGGTGTCCAAAATCGCCAACCAGCCCTACAAGGAGCGTGCGCTTAACACGCGCGGCGCCAAGGAAGCCGCACTTTACAAGCAGCTTTCGCCGTCCGTCGTGCTGATCCTGGTTCAGAACGGCAAAGAAACTGGAATGGGAACCGGATCGCTCCTCAACGCTTCGGGCGACATTCTCACCAATTGGCATGTCGTAAAGGGACACACCGATGTCGCGGTGATTTTCAAACCCGCGGTTGAGGGCCAGCCGCCGACGGAAAAAGATATCGTGCGCGGCCATGTCGAACGGGTCGATGAGGTCGCCGATCTGGCGCTTGTCAGAGTTACCGCCGTTCCGGCCGGACGCACCCCCATCAAGCTGGGCAATCAGAATGACATCAATGTCGGGCTCGATGTCTTCGCCATCGGACATCCGCAGGGCAATGATTGGACCTACACCCAGGGCGTCATCAGCCAATATCGCAAGGGTTTTGAATGGACCTATAAAGATCGAAGCCAGCACAAGGCGGATGTGATTCAGACACAGACGCCCATCAATCCCGGCAATTCCGGCGGCCCCTTGCTGAGCGCGGGCGGTGCGCTTGTGGGCGTGAACAGTTTCGGCGGCGACGGGGAAGGCTTGCACTTCGCGATCGCAATCGGCGATATCAACGCCTTCTTGGCCCGGTCCGTCAGCCGGTTGACGACCAGCGCGCCACAAAAGCAAGCGCAAGCTTCCGCGCGGGAATGCGAATCCAGATTGCTGGAGCAGGGCCGGCTGAAGGACGGTAGCGGGGACTACCAAGCTTACGACATATCCTGCAGCGGCAAGATCAATCTTCTATTTGTCCGGCCCGATGACAGGGCAAAGCCCATCCAAGCGATCCTGGATCAGAATGACGATTCCCGGCCCGACGCCTGGATCTACGACTATGACAGAAACGGCAAATGGGATCTTTCCTTTTGGGAAAGCAAGAAGGACGGCACCGTAGACCTGGTCGGCTTTCATGCCGATGGGGAACCGGACCCAAGCTCGTATATGAGCTATGCCGCCTGGAAAGTGCGCTACGGAAAATAAGATTTTCCGGGTTGCGCTTTAAGGCACGCGCTCAAGCCAGGGATTGAAGCCGGACGTGCCGTACACCACGGCGCCATCCACACCCGGCACCAGGCCGGCGGCATATTGCGCCAAACCGCTTCCCAAGTCGCTTGTCGACCGCAGGACGAAACGGCCGTCGAACTGAAGGGCGGCCGCCTCCGCAATCTGGTCATTCTCGAAATCAAGATGCTTGACGATGGCGCCGGATGACGGGTTTTGCGGCGCAATACGCATGCCATTCTCGTCAACCTTGTCCTGGGAAAACCGTATGCGCTCCAGAAACTGCGCCACGCCAAGATATCCCGAAGGAGCCTCCACCACGCCCACCAGCGATCCTGAGAAAGCGGTGCCGCCTTCCCACAATTTTGCGATTTTGAGATCCGGGGAAATGGAGCCCAGAACGGGATGCCTGCGCCCATTGGCGCAAAGTCCCAACGTGGCCCCCGCATAGATCAACTGACCGCGCAAAGCTGTGAGCTGGGAAAATTGCAGATTCGCAAAGCGTGCGGCTTTCGTAGCCGCATCGCTGCGCCCATCCAGCTCGTACAAGGAAACCGATGCGCCCTTGCCGCAGATGGCGGCAAATCCAAAGCTGTCGCGCACCGTTTCGAACGACGTAGCGGGATTGTTGATGGCAAGGTAGAACTTGCCGCCAAACTCCGTGGAAACAAATGTCCGGCTTGGGCTTGAATCCGGCGTTTGCGGGATGGACCGCCGGTCCTTTTCAGTTCCCTGTATGCTGTACCGCACGACATCCATATCGTATGCCTTTTGCGGCCGGTCGAGCGGATGTAGGACGATCCACACGCCGTTCGACGATGCCGAAATGGTTCCCACCACCGCGCTGGGGGCGGAGGAACGCGGTTCGACCGTCCATTCCAGCGTCCCGGTCCTGGAAAATCTTCGCAGAATAGGAATGGCGCGCCCTGACCATCTGTATCCCGCAACGACATAGCCCTGCCCGGAACGAACGATTTTGCCGGCGCCAATCTCACGATCTTCCACCGACCATAAGATCTTGCCCTGTGCGTTATGGGCAACGACAAGAGAAGAATGTTGACCATTGCGCGCCGGCCCGATCTCGGACGTGACCAAGACACCATCATCTTCGACCGCGCCCAGAATGTCGCCGCCGCCATCGCGCACCGAAACCGCCTCTTGATACGCGGCATCCGGTTTCGCCACGGAGATACGGGCCGCTCCGTCGCCGGTCAAAATGAAAGGCGCCCAGAATCGCGGGTGGAGAAAAGCGCGCGAAGGCGGGGAACGGGCGATATCGATGATGGCCCGTTGCAGCGCGACAGCGATCTGCGGCGCGGCGGGCGATATCAGATGTTTGTAGAAGGCCTGCATCAGGCGCATGCTTGTCTGGCTTTCGACCGACCACAGTGAAGCCATAGTGGCGGGCACTCCCGCGATGGCAAAGGCGCTGGCAAAGCTTTGCAGCCGCGCATTGAACGCGGTTGGGTCGAAGTTGGCCGTGTTGCAGGCCGACAAGACCACCAGCCGGGCCGACAGCCCCAAATTCGCGATCTCCGATGTGGTCAAAAGTCCGTCATTTTGATCGTTGGCCATATCTTTTGGCGTCAACACCAGGGCCGCCTGGTCCAATCCCGATATTTCGCCGCGCACCAAGCCATGGGTTGCAAAGTGCAAAATTTCATAACGGCCCAGAGGCAAGGCGCGAAACTGCTCCTCGGTGGCTTTGGCGCGCGCCAAAAGAGTGGCACGGCCGCCCACTATGCCGGAAATGGCCTGCAATTCCTCGGCCGTTTCCGGAAGCTCCTTCAAATCCTTGAGGGCGGTGTTGGCGCTGTTTGCCAGCTGAGGATCGCCGATTCCCGCCAACAGCCGATTGCCGCCCGCGTTACGCGAAAGCGCCCTGGACGATAAAAAGTCCCGAATGGACACGACGTTGGAAAAGGCATGGTCGAATATCAGCCAATGCGCCTGGGAGAGATCGTAACCCGGTCCCAATCGCGGGGGCGCGGCGCGCAACAAGGCCCCCAGGGGGATGGCCGCGACGTCCGAGGGCGAAAAAAAGATCACATGCTTGGCGCCCGCCAAACATGTGTCGAAGCCTGCGAACAATATCTTTTGCAGCCGGATGGCGGCCTCAACCGGATATTGCGCATCCTGGACGTCGGAAGGCGCGTTCTGGGCGGTCAGAGCGTTCACCAGCACTTTGCGGTCGATCAGAAACTGTTCGTGCGCCTCCCGTGACGCCGCGCCGAAAATCCGTTCGCCCCAGATGCCGCCTTTCCGCACACACACCCGAATGCCGCCGACATAACCAATGAAGGCCTCGCTTTCCCCCAGCGCGGCCTGCAACTGCGACTTGGTCGGCAATCTCGTTTCCGGGCGATTGATGTGCGGCGACAAAGCCTGGATCGCGTCATCATAGTCCCTGGCGACAAATTGGGCCGAAAAATCCTTTGCGGGAAAGGGGCGGCGCGCCGCAACCCTCTCGACCAGCGCCTGAAGCTGGCTTCGTTCCCAGCTTTGCTGATTGTCCCGCAACCGCAGCAAAGCGCGCGCCGCGCGGCGTTGATCGCCGCTTTTCTGCGCCACAAACGTGGACAGCGTGTCCGACACAATATACCGCGCATTGCGGTTCAAAAGCTCCATGCTGGCAATCATCAAATCGCCGTCCTCGCCGTTGGACGCGGACCAATAGGATGCGCCCAACGCCAAAATCAGCCGATCCAGCAGCGACGGCAAAGGAAAGGCAGCCGTATCCGATCGCTGATCTTCAAAGGCACGCAATCGGCCGGCAACCGCGGCGTTGAACATCCGATGCGCTTTGGAGGGATCAATACTGAATTCCAGGATCGCGAGCGCGGTATCGCGATAGGTGGCGGCGGCGGCTTGCGCCTCCCGGCTGAGTTCCCAGTTGCCGGCCTTCTGAAAAAGCGGCTTCCATTTCTGATCCGGAACGGCGCCCGATAGGTGATCGAAAAACACCTCGGCGGCCGCGTAATAGAGCTCGTAATAGTCCTGGAACGCGCCGGCCTCCAGAATGGCGCCCCGTCTCAGCCGGATGGGGTTGACATCGAATGTCCGCCGCGCCCCGACCCAATCGCCCTGCGCCGCCATGGTGGCGGCTTGCGCGATGACAGCTTCGGCGAGCAGCGCCTCTTTGTGCGCGGGATCGATCTGAAGCCGTTCGACCGCATCATGGAACAATCCGTATCCCTGCCCGCTCAAGGGAAAATTACCGACCGTGGTTTGCACGGTGGCGGCCAGGTTCAGAAACGCGGCGCTGTCAAAGCCTTGCCGGGGCAGAGTGGCGCTCAGAAACGGGGCGCTCACCGCCAGCCATTGCATGGCCCTGGCGTAATCGTGATTTGTGTAGAGGCTGAGAATCGTCTCCTTCAGCAGGACAGCGGCTTCGTAGCGGTTCTTATCAGTATCCACCCGCAGCAGGCTGGCGAAGGCGCGATTGATATATTTGCGCGCCTCGTCATAGTGTCCGTCATACTGCTCCACCGCCGCGTTCAGCAGAAAAAAGCGAGTGGCAAGGGCGGGATCCTGAAGAGGATTGGCAATCTTCATGGAAAAGCCGGCGCCGAAATTCTCCCGGATAAACTTGGTGTCGCCGGCCAAATAACGCTCAAAGATCCCGACAAAGACCACCCGGGCTGCGGTGAGCCGAGGATCTTGGAGCGCACCTCCCGTTTCCGCGAAGGCCTTCGCGTTCCTGGCGATGCACGGGTATTGATAGGAATAGGCGCAAATGTCCATCAGCAAACTCGAAAGCGACCATCGTGCCTTCAAGTCCTTCTCGCTTGCGATGGCTTTCTCCAAAATGGCGACAGCATCCAGGACTTGACCGTCTGCAAAAGCAGCGATGGCGGCTGCGTCAGGAGCGATGTCCGCGGCGGCGGCGGGCATTATCAGCGCCGAGAGCAAAAGGGCGCCGGCAAATCCATTTCGTAATTTCCGCAAAAACATTTCTACCGATCGCTGCAGCGCTGGTGGGCGGCCCCCAAGATATCAAGTCTGGCGGCCGGATGCTCGCCGAGAAAGGATTTTTCGGAACAGGCGCGATTGGTTGAGAGAATGGTGTAGGTGGGTGGGGGCGAAGCCCGAAGGACGGCCCCGCGGCCAAGCGTAAAACCACCGACCTGCCGGATTCGCAAGATTTGGCTCGAATCCGAAGCCCTTATTGCGAAGGGGGCGCGGGGATGTGACTGCCTCCAAAGTGTCAGCAAGATGTCAGAAAGCGAATAGTTCGTCCTCTCACGATTAAGGGGCTTGCCGCGCCTGTCGCGATATTGACGTGATCGCAAGGAAGATCAATCCTAGCGGCAACAAGAAAATCGGGGGCATGCGAATTTCGGAATCGGGGGCGGCCGGACGCAGCCTGAGATCGGGGGAAGGCCTGCCCCTGATCGGCAACCGGTTTTTGCCGCCCTTCCTGCAGCAGTTTCTACGCGCCCTGTTCAAATAGATCAGATCGCTTCAGACCCAGTTCGACGGATGGCGGCCGTCGCGGAAACGCGCGGAATTTCGATCGCGCAGATGGAACGCGTCCTCGCGCGCCACTTCCATTGAGGCAACTGGTGCGATTCTCCTTTACCTGCCGCCATACTCGCCCGATCTCAATCCCATCGAGCAGGTTTTGCCAAACTCAAGGCGCTCCTTCGAAAAGCCGCTGAACGATCCGTTCCTGCCCTTTGGGATAGAATTGGCGATCTCCTCGCCACCTTCTCTCCAGACGAATGCTCAAACTATCTACGTAACGCTGGCTACGCATGAGATTCAAATCAAAATGCTCTAACTCGGTGTCTTCAAAACCAGGGACAGGCCATGCAGCCCGAGCGTTAAAAGCTGACCAGCAGATTGAGGCGAATTCGGTTTTGCCAATCAAAAGTGCCCAAACCGGGTCCAGCATCCTTTTGACGGTAGCGATAATAGGTAAGGTTGAGCGTCAGGTTCTGCCATAATGTATAGTCAGCCGCCAGCGTGTGCTGCAGATAATTCGTTGGCAACATAGTGTTGTCATGGCTGAAAGCCGCTAGCACTGCATCTGATTCCACTTCGGCATAACCATAGACAAAACGCCAATCTCCCGTCTGTCCAGCTTTTCCAGCTAGCAAGTCCACCCCGAAACCTGTGTTAGTTCCAGCGGGAGCACCGAAGTTATGTACGTAGTTGCCGATCACTCGTAAAGGCCATTGCGGTCCAAGCCCGTTCCAAGTTACGGCCGCTACGATATCCATTAAGTTAAAATCGGAGTTGTATTTTCCCGCTGTGAAGAGGTTTGTCCCAAAATCTCCTGGATCTCCGCCCCCGAGGCTGCGTAACGAGTAGTCGAGATAACCAACGGCGACTTCACCAATTAAGGCCCCCGGCGCCGTTTCAAAGGACATTTGGCCACCGCCCATGTGGCTGTCCGGTCCGGCAACGGACTCGTCTATTGCGAAGTAGAGAACGCTGCCTTTGAACTTTGCATCGCCGACGGGTAAGACGTAACTTGCCGAAGCCCCTTGGGGCGACACGTCGCCATCCCAAAGTAGCTCGGTGCGTACGAAGGGGTGCGGAATCTTGCCCAGGAATACTTGGAAATTGCCAGGCGCAATACGTATGTAGGCTTGATCTAGGCTTACCTGAAAATCGTCTGCGAAATTGGATAGGGTGATATCGGTGGAATTAGGATCATCCGGATCGCCAGTTGCCAGCTGCCCTCCCACTGCCAGCCAGTCATTTATAGTGTAAGTAGAGCGAAGCCGGGCGCGAAGCACAGCCCGATCACGATCGCGGAGGCCGGTCATGTCGAAGTTGGTTTCGTAACGAACGCGCGCATCACCCGATATTGAAAAGGTAGGTCGAGAAGTCTTGGCAGGTGGATTAAGGGGCGCGCCTTTCTTTTTCTGCTTTTCTAGCGCTGCAAGTCGCAATTGCGTGCGTGCGTGCTCCGAACGCAGCGCTTCGACCGCTTCGCGTAAAGTTTCGGAGCTGTTTTGGGATTGAGTTTGCGAAAAGGAAGCATTGACCGTCAAAAGGAGCGACATGACAGCCACGAGGCCTAAAATGGAGCTTTCGATTTTCAAAGAGCACGTTCCTAGTGGTTCTTTTCCGACATTTGAATCCCGCTAGGATACCGCTACAGGGCCGGATGTGCGAATCTGGCGCCTGCGAAGTGGATGTCAGCCAAATCCTTCAGGACGTTAGCGTAGTCCACGGCGGTAGGACGGTGGGACGAAGAGCCACGATGTCCGCTATTGGCGGCGCGGAATGCCCGCTTCGGTATATTGGTACAGTTGGGTGGGCTTGAACCACCGACCTCCGGATCCACAATCCGGCGCTCTAACCAACTGAGCTACAACTGCACACTCGGCCTCACGACCAACTCTCGACCCCTTGTCCGGCGTTCGCAACGCCGCACAAGGACCGGCGTTCTATGGTTGGACCACAGCAAAAGCAAGGGTTTAGGCCAGGGTCACGCCCCAAAAGAGACTATTCCACAACCCGACCAAGGCCTTGGCGCCAGAGTCCTGTACCTTTCTTTCCGCTTCGCTAGTCTTTGACCCATGACGTTGCGTCGCCGCGTTCTCGCCCTGATGGCTCTGTTGCTGATCGCCCTGATCGGCTTGCTCTATGTTCAAACCCGCCCGCCGCCGATTTTGACGGTCATGACCTGGCCTGGGGTCTATGGCCGGGCCCAGGCATCCGCGCAAATGCGCGCCTATGCGGCTGAGAAAAATGTCGATGTGCGGCCTGCTTTTTGGGAGGGCGAATTGGCCGACATCGCCGCCATGGTGGAAAAGCGCCAGTTCAAGGCCGATGTGATCGACTTTGAGCTGCCCGGCGCGGTGGCGGCCTGCCGGCGGGGGCTTCTGGAAAAAATCGATCCCGCCCTGCTGCCGCCCGGCGCGGATGGTGTGCCGGCCTCCCGGGATTTCGTGGCTGGCGCCATCGGTCCTTGCTGGGTCGGCAGCATGGTCTATTCCCAGGTGATGATATTTTCGCCCAAGCTGGCGCGCGCGCCCGCGACATTGGCGGATTTCTTCGACCGCAGAAAATTTCCCGGCCGCCGGGCGCTCAACCGGGCGGGCCCCAAGTTCAATTTGGAAATGGCGCTGTTGGCCGACGGGGTAGCACCCAACGATGTGTATCGAACGCTGAAAACGCCAGAAGGCCTGGACCGCGCCTTTGCCAAACTTTCGGCGCTCAGGCCGATCTGGGCGCATGACAGCACCGATGCGGTGAATTGGGTCAAAAACGGCCAGGCGATCATGGCCGCGGCCCTGAACGGCGATGCGCTGGGACAAAAAGACTTCACGCCCGGCGTGATCTGGGACCGTCAATTGTACGAAATGGACGTATTCGCCATTCCCGCCGGCAATCCCAACAAGGCCCGCGCCTTGGACTTCATCGCCTATGCCACCGGCAGCGCCCCCTTGGCGGGCGCTGCCAACTGGGTGGCATTCGGCCCGGCGCGGCGCTCGGCCATTGCTTTGGTCAAGACCAATCCGGAAACCGGACGCCCCATGCGGCACCTGCTGCCCACCGCGCCGGAGAATTTCCGCAACGCCTTTGCCATCGATGCCGGCTGGTGGCTGACGCATGGCGCGGGAATCGCGCCGCGCTGGCAGGAGTTTGTCTCGCGATGATGGCTTATGCGCTGCGCCGCCTGTTGGGCGCGATCCCCACGCTGTTCGTGATCGTGACGCTGGCTTTCTTCATGATGCGCATCGCGCCCGGCGGCCCCTTTGACAGCGAGCGGCGGTTGCCGCCCGAAGTCGAACGCAACATCAAGGCAGCGTACAATCTCGACAAGCCGCTTTCCGAACAATATCTGATTTATCTCGGCAAGCTGGTCCAAGGCGATCTGGGCCCGTCCTATAAGAACAAAGACTTCACTGTCGCCCAACTGATCGGCACCGGATTGCCGGTCAGCGCGCGGCTGGGTTTGACCGCCATGATGCTGGCGCTGCTTGTCGGCACCGCGTTGGGCGTGGCGGCGGCGCTGAAACAAAATCATTGGCAGGATTATTCGGTGATGGGCGTGGCGATGCTGGGCATCACCATCCCCACCTTTGTCACCGCGCCTTTGCTGACGCTGCTGTTCGGCATCTATGGCGTTTCTCTGTTCGGTTGGGAATTGTCCTTGCCGGTCGGCGGCTGGAATGGCGGGGCATGGCGCAACATGGTCCTGCCGGTGGCCGTTCTGGCCCTGCCCCAAACCGCCATCGTGGCGCGGCTGATGCGCGGCTCCATGGTGGAAGTGCTGCGCGCCAACTATATCCGCACCGCGCGCGCCAAGGGCCTGCCGGTATCGCGCATCGTCTTGGGCCATGCCTTGCGCGCCGCCGCCTTGCCGCTGGTGTCCTATCTGGGCCCGGCCCTGGCGGCGGTTCTCACCGGCTCGCTGGTGGTGGAGCAGATTTTCGGCCTGCCGGGGATCGGACGCTATTTCGTGCAAGGGGCGTTGAACCGCGACTATACCTTGGTGATGGGGGTGGTGATCTGTTACGCCGCACTCGTCATCCTGCTGAATTTTTTGGCCGACATGTTGCTCGCTTTCTTGGATCCGAGAGTGCGGCTTTGATGGGCAACTCCGGCCAAACCCTGAAATCGGCCGAGGAGGTCAAAGGCCGCAGCCTGTGGGTGGATGCGCGCCGGCGCCTGTTTCAAAACCGCGCCGCCATGGCCAGCATTCTTCTTCTGGGCGCCATCGCGCTTTTGGCGCTGTTGGCCCCTTGGCTGTCGCCCTTCGCCTATGACGAGGTCAATTACGACATCATCGCCTGCGCGCCCAATTGGTGGCCCGGGGACATTTCCTGCCGCGCGCCCGGCCATATCTTCGGTACCGACTCGGTGGGGCGCGATCTGTTCGTGCGGGTTTTGTTTGGCGCGCGCGTCTCGCTGGCGGTGGGGCTGGTGGCGACGCTGGTCTCGCTTCTGATCGGCGTCCTCTATGGCGCGGCCGCCGGTTACCTGGGCGGACGCATCGACGCCTTGATGATGCGCGCCGTGGATGTTCTGTATTCCCTGCCCTTCGTCTTCTTTGTCATCATCCTGATGGTGATATTCGACCGCAATTTCATCCTGTTGTTCGTGGCGATCGGGGCGGTGGAATGGCTCACCATGGCGCGGATCGTGCGCGGCCAGACCCTGTCCATCAAGCAAAAGGAATTCATCGAAGCGGCGCGCGCGGGCGGCGTCGGCCCCGCGGCCATCATCGGCCGCCATATCATTCCCAATGTGATCGGACCGGTGGTGGTCTATGTCACCTTGACGGTGCCGGGCGTGATCCTGACCGAAAGCTTTCTATCGTTTCTGGGATTGGGCATTCAAGAACCTTTGACCAGCTGGGGCGTGCTGATTTCCGATGGCGCCGACCAGATGGAAACCGCGCCCTGGATGCTCTTGTTTCCGGCCCTGTTGATGGCCGTGACCTTGTTCTGCTTCAATTTCATCGGCGACGGCTTGCGCGACGCGCTGGACCCAAAAGATAGATGAAGGGGGACCGGTAATGGGCGCGCTGCTGGAAATCACCAATCTCAATGTCCATTTCACCCTGGCGGACGGCGATGTGCATGCGGTCAAGGACACCAGCCTGTCCATCCGGGAAGGCGAATGTCTGGGTATTGTAGGCGAAAGCGGTTCGGGCAAGAGCCAGCTCTTTCTGGCGGCGTTCGGTCTTTTGGCCGCCAATGGCAGGGCCAGCGGCAGCGTGACCTATCGCGGCGAAGAAATTCTGGGCGCCTCGCCCAAGCGGCTGAACGCCCTGCGCGGCGGCGCCATCACCATGATTTTCCAGGACCCCCTGACCTCCCTGACGCCGCACATGAAAGTCGGCGCGCAGATCGCGGAAGCCTTGATGTTGCACCGCCACGTCTCTGGCGCCGAGGCCGAGAAGCGCGCGCGCGAAATGCTGGACTATGTCCGGATCCCGGAAAGCGGACGGCGCTTGAAACAATATCCGCACGAGCTTTCCGGCGGCATACGGCAGCGGGTGATGATCGCCATGGCCACCATCACCGGCCCTGACCTGATCGTCGCCGACGAGCCCACCACCGCGCTGGACGTGACGGTGCAAGCCCAAATCCTGGAAATCCTGCGCGCCTTGAAAAGCGACAAGAAAACCGCCATCGCGATGGTCAGCCACGATATGGGCGTGATCGCCGGGCTTGCCGACCGGGTGCAGGTGATGCGCCATGGCGCTATCGTGGAAAGCGGCACAGCGGAGGAAATATTCTATGCGCCTGCCCACGCCTATACACGCATGCTGCTGGATGCGATCCCCAAGGCGAACGAAACCGCTCCGCCCGTCACCGTCATTGGCGCGCCGCTGCTGACGGTGGAGGATTTGAACGTCAGCTTTCCGGTCAAGGACGCGGGTTTTCTTGGCCTGTTCGGCGCGACCAGGCCTTTGCGCGCGGTGGACGGCGTCAGCTTCACCTTGAATCAGGGCGAAACCTTGGGCGTGGTGGGCGAAAGTGGCTGCGGCAAATCCACCTTGGCGCGCGCCGTCCTGCAATTGCTGCCCAAAAGCGCGGGCCGGGTGGTGTGGCTGGGCCGCGATCTGGATGACGCAACCCAGGCCGGCATCCGCGCGCTGCGCAAGGATTTTCAAATCGTGTTCCAAGATCCCTTGGCCAGCCTGGACCCGCGCATGCCGGTTGGCGTTTCCATCGCCGAGCCGCTCAAGGCGCTGGAGCCGCAGCTTTCGCGCGAAACCGTACGGAGCCGGGTGCGCGCCATCCTGGAGCGCGTGGGCTTGGACCCCGGCTGGATCAATCGCTACCCCCATGAACTCTCAGGCGGACAGAACCAACGGGTGGGATTGGCGCGCGCCATGATCCTGGGTCCTAAAATGTTGGTGTGCGATGAGGCCGTCAGCGCGCTGGACGTCTCCATTCAGGCGCAGATCGTGGCCTTGATCCGCGATCTGCAGGCACAGACCGGCCTGGCGTTGCTCTTCATCAGCCACGATCTGTCGGTGGTACGCCGCCTGTCCCACCGGGTGATGGTTCTGTATCTGGGCCGGGTGGTGGAACTCGCGCCCAGCGCCGATCTGTATGCCGATCCGCGCCATCCCTATACCCGCGCCTTGCTGTCGGCGGTGCTGACCCCCGATCCCCGCGCCGAGCGCGCCAGGAAATACGAGCTTTTGAGCGGCGATTTGCCCTCCCCCCTGGACCCTGATGCCCATCTGAGTTTCCTGAAATCCAAGCGGGGCGTGCCCGGCTATCGGCCCAAACTGGAACAAGTGGGACCGGGCCATTATGTGGCCGAGCACGACTAACCGCCTCCCGGAAAATATGCTATAAACACACCCATGCGCCGTGCATCCGAAGGCGCAGCTTTTGAACATGGAGACGCTATAGAAATTGCCGCAAGACCCGCAACCCAAGGAGGTCACATGAACAATCTGCAGGAATTCCATCACACCGAAGAAGCGCCGGACATCAAATCCCGCACCGTTGTGGGAATTGCGGTCGCGATCGTGATAGCGGGCCTGGGCTTTTATATTTATGAGACGGCCTGGAATCCCACGACCCACACCATCGTCTCCAACGGGCGTCTCTAACGGGCCGCCTCTAAAGCCCAACGCCGCCGCGCTTTTTAGCGAAGGTGCGTGACCCTGTGGTGATGTTTCTCTTCATTCACCACCAGATCGAAGCAGCGCATCGCCCAGGATCACGGCTGCAAAAAGCCTTCCGCACTACAACCCCCAACGCAAAATTCATTGAACTGTTTGCCGCAAAGCCGGCAAATGGTCGTCGGCACGCATGGCAAAAGGTCTTTATGGCATCGGGTAAGGCATGGAACAGGCGGCTGGCTTTGGCCGGCGGCGCGGCGCTGGCGGGCGCGGGCGCCTGGGCGCTACGCCAGCCATCGGAAGGCGTTCATCCCAAGATTGCCGAGGCCCACACATTCTTGCGCGGCAACTACGCCGAGCCGCAAACCCTGGACCCCACCATGTCGTCGGGTGTGCCGGAATCTCAAATCATCAACGATCTGATGGTCGGCCTTACCACATTGGATTCCGAAGCCAGACCTGTGCCCGGCATGGCGACGCACTGGCAAGCCTCCACCGACGGCTTGACCTGGACTTTTCATCTGCGCGAGGCGCTGTGGTCTGACGGCCAGCCGGTCACGGCCGAGGATTTTGTTTTTGCCTGGCGCCGGATTCTCGATCCGGCAACAGCATCCAGCTATGCTTATTTTCTGTACATCATAAAAAATGCCGCCGAGATCAATGCCGGTAAGATGCCGGGCACGGCTTTGGGGGCGCGGGTGCTGGGCGACCGCACGCTGGAAGTCCAGCTGAATCATCCTGCCCCTTATTTTGCGGGAATGCTGACCCATCACACCATGATGCCGCTGCCGCGCCATGTGGTGACAGTCAAAGGAAAGGACTGGGCCAGGCCGGGAAACCATGTCGGCAACGGCGCCTTTGTGCTCCGGCGCTGGATTCCCAACGATCATGTGTTGGTGGAGAAGAATCCGCGTTTCTACGACGCGGCCAATGTCAAATTACGCCGCGTGTTTTTCTATCCCACCGACGATTACGGCGCGGCGCTGCAGCGCTTCCGCGCCGGACAGTTGGACACACAACTGAAATTTCCCGTCCAAAGAATAGACTGGATACGCGCCAATATCCCGCAAACCATCAGCCCTATTGCGATATTGGTCACCGAAATCATCACCATCAATCACCGCCGTACGCCTTTTGGCGATATCCGCGTGCGCGAAGCCATCAATTTGGCGCTGAACCGGGAGGCGATCACTGAGCGGATCATGCGGGCTGGCGATATGCCGGCCTATAGCTTTGTGCCGCCCACCATCGCCAACTATCCCGGCAGCGGCGGTCTGGCTTTCCAGACACTTTCCTATCCGCAGCGTCTCGAAAAGGCGCGCGCCTTGATGCGGGCGGCAGGCTTCGACGAACGAAATCGCGCAAAATCCACTTACATGATCCGTGCCACCACACCGGGCTATCAGCGCGCGGTGGCGGCCGCGATCCAACAAATGCTGGCACAAGTCTATTTGGACATCACCATTGTGCCCAACGACATGCGCGTCTTCTATCCGGCGATCCAAGTGCACGACTTCGACATTGCCCAGGCCGGCTGGCAGGCCGACTTCAACGATGCCTCCAATTTTCTGGACCTGTTTCGCACCGGCAGCGGCAACAATTGGGGCGAGTATAGCAACCCGGCTTTTGACGCGGCGATGGACGCGGCCCAGGCGGATGCGGATATTGTCAGCCGCGGACGAAAATTGGCGGCGGCGGAAACCATCGCGCTTGGCGATCATGCGGCCATGCCGCTCTGGTATTGGACCAATCCCAATCTGGTCTGGCCCTATGTCAAAGGGTGGATGCCCAATGCGTCCGACCTCCACCCCTCTCGCTGGGTTTGGATCGACCAAGCGGCGCGCGTTAAGCAGTTTTCATGAAAAAGCTGGCGCTTGCGTTCCTGCTGTTGGCGGCGCAGCCGGCTGAGGCCGAAACCATTCTCAATCGCGGCAATGGCGGTGAACCGGAATCCCTGGACCCCGCCTTTGTGACCAGCGGCCCGGAAACCAACATTCTGGGCGACATGATGGCGGGGCTCACCACGCTTGGCCCCGCGGCGCATCCCATGCCCGGCATCGCCCAGCGCTGGGAAATCTCCGCCGACGGCCTGACCTGGACCTTTCATCTGCGCCAAGCGCGCTGGTCCGACGGAAAACCGGTGACGGCGGAAAATTTCCGCTTTGCCTGGCGGCGGCTGATGGACCCCAAGACGGCGGCGCGCGGCGCCAACATGCTTTGGGTGATCAAGAATGCGCGCACCATCACCGCAGGAAAGCTGCCCGTCACGGCCTTGGGCGTGGCCACGCCTGATTCCCGCACCTTGAAAATCACCCTGGAAAATCCGGCGCCTTATCTGCCGGAATTGCTGGCGCATCCCGCCGCCCTGCCCTTGCCGCCCAATCCCGTCTTCGCGCCAGGCCGCTATGTGTCCAACGGACCGTATCTGTTGAAAAGCTGGCAGCCCAACGACCACATCACCCTGACGAAAAATCCCGCCTTTTATGATGCGGCGTCGGTGAAGATCGATAGGGTCACCTATTACCCCACCGCCGATGCCCAGGCGGCGCTCAGGCAATTGCGCGCCAGACAATTGGATATGCAAACCCCGCTGCCCAGCGCCCAGGTGCCCTGGTTGCGCGCCAATATGCCCAAAAGCCTGCATATCGCACCGCCTCTCGCGCTGGCCTATGTGCCGATGAATTTGCGCGATCCCGTCCTGGCCGACGCCAGAGTGCGCCGCGCCCTCAATCTGGTCTATGACCGCGAGGCGGTGGCGCAGAAAGTGATGAAGCTGGGAGAACCGCCTGCCTATTCCTATGTGCCGCCCACCCTGGAAAGCTATCGCAGCGGCCCGCAACAAGATTTCAAAGCCTTGCCCTATCCGGCGCGGCTGACGGAGGCCAAAAAGCTGATGCAGGAGGCGGGTTTTGGCCCCTTCAACAAACTCACTCTGACCTACGCCACCACCGGCGCTCCCGACAGCAAAAGGCTGGCGGCGGTGTTTCAGGCCATGGCGCGGCAAATCCACATCAAGCTGGACATCGTGACGTCGGATTTTCCGCTGTTGCTGCGCGCCATGCGTCAGGGCCAATACCAATTGGGCTATGCCGTTTGGCTGGCCGACTATGGCGACGCCACCACCTTCCTGGATCTGCTGCGGTCGGACAATCCCAGAAATTATGCGGGCTACAAAAACGCCAAATTCGACGCGGCCATGACGGCGGCGGATCGCGAGCCCGATCCCGCCCGGCGCAGACGTGTTTTGCAGACGGCGGAAAACATCGCGCTGGCCGACATGCCCTGGTTGCCGATCCGGTTTTTGTCGCAAACCGAGGCGGTTGGCCCGCGGGTGGGCGGTTATGTACCCAACAGCCGCCTATTCCATGCCAGCCGCTGGCTTTGGGTAAAGTGAGCCATGCCGCATCCGCAACAAAAAGAACCGCCAGGCTGGCGGCAATTTTGCTGGAATTTTCGCGGCAATAGCGGTCTTATCGCGGGAACCCGGCCTGCTGAGCGATTCAAGCAAGAACCGAGACCAAGGGAGCCATGGCAAAAATTCTTCCCAAAAAAGACGTTGTCATTATGGGGCTGGGCTGGACCGGCGCCATCCTGGCGCAGGAGTTGACCCAAGCGGGGTTGCGCGTTGTGGCCATCGAGCGGGGCCCCTGGCGCGACACCGCCACCGATTTCAACATCGCCTATATGCAGGACGAGTTGCGCTACGCCATCCGAAAGGACTTGTTCCTCAAGCCAAGCGTCGAAGCCATGACCATGCGCAACGACATCACCCAGACCGCGCTGCCGATGCGCGATTACGGCTCCTTCCTGCCGGGCGACGGCGTGGGTGGGGCGGGTGTGCACTGGAACGGCGTCACCTGGCGCTACTATCCCAGCGATTTTGAATGCAAAAGCCATCATATCAAGCGTTATGGCGCCAAGAAGATCGCCGATCTGCAGCTCCAGGACTGGGGCGTCACCTTTGACGAGATCGAGCATTGCTACGACCGTTTCGAATATCTTTGCGGTGTTTCCGGCAAGGCGGGCGTGATCAAGGGCCAGATCCAGCCCGGCGGCAATCCCTTCGAAGGCTCGCGCAGCCGCGAATATCCCAATCCGCCGCTCAGAATGCCTTATTCGTCCACCCTGATGGCGCAAGCGGCGCGGAGTTTGGGGCTGCACCCCTTCCCCGCGCCCTCGTCCAATCTTTCCCGCGCCTATGTTAATCCCTTGGGCATCGCGATGGGAGAATGCACCTATTGCGGCTTTTGCGAGCGTTTCGGCTGCGGCAACTATTCCAAGGCCAGTCCGCAAACCACCATCCTGCCGGTGCTGATGAAGAATCCCAATTTCGAGGTTCGCACCCAATGCGAAGTGCTGAATATCAATCTTCACAGGGACGGCAAAACCGCCCGCGGCCTGACCTATATCGATGCGGCGGGCGGCGAATATGAACAGCCGGCGGATATCGTCCTTCTCTGCGGCTACGGCTTGATGAATGTGCGCATGATGATGCTGTCCAAGATCGGCATGCAGTACGATCCCAAGACCGGCAAGGGCACGGTGGGGCGCAATTATTGCTACCAGACCGGCGGCGGCGGCGCCCAGCTGATCTTCGACGACAAAAGGTTCAATCCCTTTGTCGGCGCCGGGGCGCTCAACATGTCGGTGCACGATTTCAACGCCGACGCTTTCGACCATTCCGATCTGGATTTCGTGGGCGGCGCGCTCATCGGCACCGGCCAAAGCAATGGCAGGCCGATCAGCAATCGTCCCACCCCACCGGGAACGCCGCGCTGGGGTTCGCAATGGAAAAAAGCCACCGCCGAAACCTATGGCCGGGTGATGGGCGTGGGCGGATCGGGATCGAGCTATCCCATTCGCGGCAATTATCTGGATCTCGATCCAACCTATACCGACCGGCACGGCCGGCCATTGCTGCGCATCACCTTCGACTTTCCCGACAACGATATCCGCATGCAGCAATGGGTCAGCAAACAGGTCGAGAAGGTCGCGCGCGTACTCAATCCCAAGATTCTCACCATGACAAGCGTGCGCAAGGACTGGAATGCGGTGCCTTACCAGAGCACCCACAATACCGGCGGCGCGGTGATGGGCACCGATCCTACCACCAGCGCCGTGAACAAATATCTGCAAAGCTGGGATGTCTCGAACCTGTTTGTGGTGGGCGCTTCGGCTTTTCCGCAGAACGCCGCCCAGAATCCCACCGGCACCGTGGGCGCGCTGGCCTACTGGGCGGCGGAAGCGATCCGCAACCGCTATATGAAGTCGCCCGGCCGGCTGATGTAGAACATAGTGCCGATCGGATGGTGACCCCGGGGGGACTCGAACCACCGGCCTACGGTTTAGGAAACCGCCGCTCTATCCTGCTGAGCTACGGGGTCACGCCGGAACTTTTTGCAATATTTTGAGTCCCAAGACCAGTGCCAACCGCAAGTTCGCCAAAGGGCCAGACAAAGCGCGCCGATCAAGCTGCCGTTGATCGCCTCGCCCCGGAGTCGTTATCTGGACGCTACAATCATCAGCGGTGGACTTTACTAGGAAACCGCCGCGTCCTCGGTGCTTGGATGCACCTCGGACCCTGCTGAGCTACGGGGTCACGGGCCTGTTTTGCAACATTTGCGGGGGCAAGACCAGCCTTCAGGACCTTCAGGAGCAGGCCCGTTTCCCGTCCGTTTTCGGGATGCGAAGGGCCTATGGCCAGGAATCCTGGCGCGGGGTAAGAGTCGTGCGTTCCCAGCACGGACCATCCCATGCCCCTCTATCGCGCGCCGGTCGAAGACTTCCGCTTTCTCTTTCATGACGTGTTGGAGCTGGAAAAGCACCGCGACCTGCCCGGCTTCGCCGATCTGTCGCCGGACTTGATCGACGACATTCTCTCCAATGCGGGAAAATTCTGCGAAGAAGTGTTGCAGCCCCTGAATCAATCCGGTGACGAGGAAGGCTGCCATTTCGAGAATGGCACGGTACGCACGCCTGCGGGATTCAAGGACGCCTACAAAGCCTATAGCCAAGCCGGCTGGGGCGGGCTGGGCGCGCCGGAAAGCGCGGGCGGCGCCGGCATGCCGCCGATCCTTACTATGGCGGTGAGCGAAATGGGGATGAGCGCCAATCAGTCGCTCGCCATGTATCCCATGCTGACGGCGGGCGCCTATGGCGCGCTGCTGGCCACCGGCCCCGACTGGATGAAGCAGCATATCGCCCCCAAGATGGTGTCGGGCGAATGGGCGGGCACCATGTGCCTGACCGAACCGGGCTGCGGCACCGACCTGCGGCTGATGAAGACCAAGGCGGTGGAGCAGCCCGACGGCACTTATAAAATGACCGGCACCAAGATTTTCATCTCCGGCGGCGATCAGGACCTGACCGACAACATCATCCATATGGTGATCGCCAAGATTCCCGACGAGAACGGCCAGGTTCAGGACGATCTTTCGACGGTGAATTTTTTCATGGTGCCCAAGTTCATCGTCAAAGAAGACGGCGCAGTGGGCGCGCGCAATCCCGTCAACACCGGCAGCATCGAACACAAGATGGGCATCAAGGGCCAGGCCACCTGTGTGCTGAATTTCGATGACGCCATCGCCTGGCGGCTGGGGCCCAAACCTACCCCGCCCAAGCCCGGCGAAAAACGGTCCACCAGCGCCGGGATGGCGGGCATGTTCGGGATGATGAATGCGGCGCGGCTGGGCGTGGGCATCCAGGGCATCGGCCTTGGCGAAGTGGCCTATCAGAACGGCTATGCTTACGCCCATGAACGCCGGGTGGGACGCGCGCTCACGGGCGCGAAAGAGCCTGACAAGCCAGCCGATCTGGAAATCGTCCATCCCGACGTCAAGCGCATGCTGCTGCAGGCGCGCGCCGCCACCGAAGGCCTGCGGGCGCTGGCGGCTTGGACCACCTTGAACCTCTCCATCGCCCAGTCCTCGCGCCCCGACGCGCAAACCGCGCGGCTGCTGGAAGATCTGATGACGCCGGTGATCAAGTCCTTCGGCACCGATATGGGTTTCGAGGCCGCCAATCTGGGCATGCAATGCTATGGCGGCCATGGCTATATCCGCGACAATGGTGTGGAGCAGTTCGTGCGCGATGCCCGCATCAACCAAGTCTATGAGGGCGCCAATGGCGTGCAGGCCATGGATCTGGTGGGCCGCAAGCTGGGCCGGGGCGGCGGCGCCGCGCCCATGGCCTTGTTCGGGCTTCTGACCGGCTGGATCGCCGAACAGGAAAAAGACCAAGCGATGACGCCGTTCGTGGCGGGGGTGAAACGCGGCACCGAGGCGTTGCAGGCCGCCACACTGTGGCTGGCCGCCAATGGCCTCAAAAATCCCAACGATGCGGGCGCAGGCGCATCCGACTATCTGCGTCTGATGGGCATCACCATGGTGGCCCTGATGTGGGGCATGATGGCGAAAGCCTCGCTAGGCAATGACAGCAAATTCCACAAGGACAAGCTGATGTGCGCCCGCTATTGGATGGAGCGGATGGTGCCCGAATGCCCCATGCTGCTGGAACGCATCCAGGCCGGCAGCGGCGTCATCATGGAGCTGGAGTGAAGCGCCGGGATGCCAGGACGGCGAAGGATAGCTGAGCATGTCCAGTCCAAGCCCTTGGGGTGAGCCGCCCAAGCCAAAAGCCTCGCGCCTGGGGCTTGTCCTTTGGCTGGGCGCGTTGGCGGCCCTGGGCCTCGGCATTGTGGTGATGAGCCGCTTGTTTCCCGGCGGCGATACGGTCTGGGGCGATCCTTATCTGGTGCAGACGGTGGCCATTCTGGCGCTGGTTTCCAGCAGCCTGTTGTTCGTGCGCGAATTTAAGTTCAAGCAGACCGCGCGCAACGTCTTGGCCTGGGGTACGGTGGGCGCGGTGCTGATCATCGGCTTTTCCTTTCAGGAGGAATTGCGCGCCTTCGGCCTTAGGCTGCGGTCGAACCTGATGCCCGGTTATGCGGTGGAAACGGGACTGCGCGAACTCACCCTGTCCGAAGGCGAAGGCGGCCACTACAATGTCTATGGCACGGTCAACGGGACACGCATCGCCTTTCTGATTGACACCGGCGCCACCGACATTGTGCTGGACCCGGCGGACGCCAAGCGGGCGGGCATCGATCTGAGCAATTTGAAATTCGACCGGCCTTTCGGCTCGGCGAACGGCATCGGCTATGGCGCAAGAACAACGGTGGCAAATTTGTCCGTCGGTCCCATCGTACTTACCAATGTCGAGGTTTCCATCAACAGTGCCAGGATGGGATCCTCGCTGCTGGGCATGGCGTTCCTCAGACGCCTGAAATCCTTTGGCGTCAGCGGCCAGAAACTGACCCTACACTATTAGGAGGCCCGATGCCCGCTCCCGGTTATTTTGAGATTCATGCCGACGACCTTGCCCGCGCGCGCAAATTCTATGGCGCGGTGTTCGGTTGGAGCTTTACCGAATTTCACGGCAGCGACATCGAATATTGGCGCATCGAGACCCACGAGCCCGGCGCCATGATGGGCGGCCTGCTGGCGCGGCCGGGGACCTGTGCGCCCGGCCAGGCGCCCAACGCCTATGTGGTGACGCTGTCGGTTTCTTCGGTGGATGCCTATCTCAGCAAAGCGCTTGATGCGGGCGCCATCATCGCCGTGCCCAAATGGGCTATCCCGGGAGTCGGCTGGCAGGCCTATCTGATCGACACCGAGAAGAACATCTTCGGCCTGCACCAACGCGACGCCGCCGCCAAATAGGCAATTAGGGTACCGCCAGCTTCGCCAACTGTCCCAGCAGCGCCTTGGCGCCATTGAGCCGGTCTTCCGGCGTCGGCCAGTCGCGGGTGACCACGATTTTCTGGTCGGGCCGCACTTTCATGGTGCCGCTATGCTGATTGATGAACTGGATCAGCTTCAGCGGATTGGCGAAAGAATTGCCCCTAAAGGCAATGGTGCCGCCCTTGGGACCGGCATCGATCTTTTCCACCCCGGCCAGCTTGGCCAACTGCTTGATGGTGACGATCTCGAACAGATGCTTGACTTCGTCCGGCAGCGGCCCGAAACGGTCTATCAGTTCGGCGGCGAAACGGTCGATATCTTCCCGCGTTTCGATCCCCGCCAGCCGCCGGTAGAGCGACATGCGGACATTGAGATCGGCGACATAGTCCTCCGGGATCAGCACCGAGGCACCCAGATTGATGGTGGGCGACCATTGATCGGCTGTCTCGGCGTCCCCGCCCTCCTTCAGGCCCGACACCGCTTCTTCCAGCATCTCCTGATAAAGCTCGATACCCACCTCGCGGACATGGCCGGACTGTTCCTCGCCCAAAAGATTGCCGGCGCCACGAATATCCATGTCATGGCTGGCGACACTAAATCCCGCGCCCAACTGGTCCAGCGATTGCAACACTTCCAGCCGCCGGGTCGCGGTTTCGGTCAGTTTCTTGTCGGGCGGCGTGGTCAGATAGGCATAGGCGCGCTGCTTGGAACGACCGATGCGGCCGCGCAACTGATAAAGCTGCGACAGGCCGAACATGTCGGCGCGCTGGATGATCAAGGTGTTGGCGGTGGGAATGTCCAGCCCGGATTCCACGATATTGGTGGAGACCAGCACATCCACCTTGCGCTCGTAAAAGGCCGTCATCACCTCTTCCAGCAGATTGGGTGACATCTGGCCGTGGGCAACAGCGGGTTTGATTTCCGGAACCACCGTCTTCAGGAAGGTCTCGACCTCGCGCAGATCGGCAATGCGCGGCGCGACAAAGAAGCTTTGTCCGCCGCGGTAATGCTCGCGCAGCAGGGCCTCGCGCACCACCAAAGGATCGAACGGCGTCACAAAGGTGCGCACCGCCAGCCGGTCTATCGGCGGGGTGGTGATCAGTGAAAGATCGCGCACGCCCGACAGCGCCAACTGCAAGGTGCGCGGGATCGGCGTGGCCGTCAGGGTCAACACATGGACATCGGCTTTGAGGTTTTTCAGCCGTTCCTTGTGCACCACCCCGAAATGCTGCTCCTCGTCTACGATCACCAGGCCCAGCCGCTTGAAGGCGATGCTTTCGGCCAGCAGCGCGTGCGTGCCGATCACGATGTCCACCGTGCCTTCGGCCAGCGCTTCCTTGGTTTCCTTGGCGTCCTTGGCATCCACAAAGCGCGACAGCTGCCGCACCTTGAGCGGGAAGCCCGCGAAGCGTTCGGCGAAACCGCGATAGTGCTGGCGCGCCAGCAAGGTGGTGGGCACCACCACCGCCACCTGCTCGCCCGCCATGGCGGCGACAAAGGCGGCACGCATCGCCACTTCGGTTTTCCCAAAGCCGACATCGCCGCATACCAGCCGGTCCATCGGGCGGCCCGCCGCCAGGTCGGCGATGGTGTCGGTGATGGCTTTGTCCTGGTCTTCCGTCTCCTGATAGGGAAAGCGCGCCGCGAATTCGTCGTACAAGCCGCTGGGCGGTTCGACCGGGGCTAAGGATTTCAATTGGCGGGCGGCGGCGATCTTGATCAGCTCGGCGGCGATGGCGCGCACCCGCTCCTTCATCTCGGCCTTGCGCTTCTGCCAGCCCGCGCCACCCAGCCGGTCGAGGCTAGCGCCCTCGTCCGAGCCATAGCGGGTCAACAGCTCGATATTCTCCACCGGCAGAAACAGCTTGCCGCCGTCATATTGCAATTCCAGGCAATCATGCGGCGCACCCAACGCGTCTATCGCCTTCAGGCCCAGATAGCGACCCACGCCATGTTCGATATGGGTGATCAAATCGCCGGGCGTCAGGGACGAAGCCTCAGCGATGAAATTCTGCGCCCGGCGCGCGCGGCTTGCGGCACGCACCATGCGGTCGCCCAGCACATCCTGTTCCGATAGGATAGCGAAATCCGGCCCCTCAACGCCGCGTTCGATTCCCAGGCAGGCGATCCCGAAAGCCGACGCGTCGAGCTTCAAGGCTTCCGGCCAGTCCGCGATCCTGCGGATGGGCGTGACGCCATGGTCCGACATCACCCCGCCCATGCGCTCCACCGAACCGTCGGTCCAACTGGCGACCAGGACGCGCTTGCCGCCGGCCTGCAGCGCTTTCAGGTGATCGGCGGCGGCCTGGAAGACATTGAGATTGCCGCCTTGACTATTTTTTTGGCGTTCCGGCGCGAAGTCGCGCCCCTGGCGGCCGCCCGCATCCACGCTGTTGGTGGATTCCGGTGCCTGGAAAGGCGAAAGCTCGCGCACGATCTGTTTGGCCAGCGCCGCTTTCCAATCAGCATCGGTCAAATACAGGGTTGCGGGCTTTAGCGGCTTGTAGGGCGGGCCCTTGATCGCATTTTTATCGTCCTTGGCATGGCGGAATTGTTCGCGGGTCTCGTAATAGTCTTGAATCAGATCCAGCCGCGCCGCCTTGGCCTCCTCCGCCTGATGGCCCAGCATCACCAGGCAACGCGGCAGATAATCGAACAGCGTGTCCAGCCGCTCATAGAACAGCGGCAGCCAATGCTCCATGCCCTGGGTCTTGCGCCCGGCGCTGACACTCTCATAAAGCGGGTCATCGCCCGCGGCGCCAAAGGCCGCGACATAGCCGGTGCGGAAGCGGCTGACGGCGCCGGCATTCAGCGGCGCTTCGCTGGCGGACAACAGCGCGATCTGTGCCACCGCCGACTTATCGGAAAGCTGGGTCTCCGCATCAAAACGCCGGATGGCATCCAGGGTCGAGCCGAAAAAATCTAAGCGCAGCGGCTGTTCCTCGCCCGGCGGCCATAGATCGACAATGCCGCCGCGTAGAGCGAAATCGCCCGGCTCGCGCACCGTGCCAGCGCGGACATAGCCATTGCCGGACAAAAAGCCCACCAGCGCCTCGCGGTCCACCTCCGCGCCATTCCTGGCGGCGAAGCTCGCGCCGGCGATGACATCCTTGGGCGGCACGCGCTGCAGCACGGCATTGATGGTAGTGACGATCACGGCAGACTTGCCTGCATCGCGCGCCAGCGCCGCCAAGGTCGCCAGACGGCGGCTTTCAATGTCGGGCTTGGGCGAAACCCGGTCGTAGGGCAGACAGTCCCAGGCAGGGAAGGACAGCACCGTCAGCGATGGTGCAAAGAATTGCAGCGCCCGTTCCGCGGCATCGGCCTCTCCATCGTCCAGCGCGACGAACAAGACCGGCCCGCCCCGCCGCCGCGCCGCCTCGGCCGCCACATAGGCGTCATAGCCTTGCGGCGCGCCGGAAACGCTCAGGCGGGTTTGCTGTTTGGCGATGTAGTCGAGGCGGTCCAATTCAATTCTTCCAGCGCGGCGACTGTTGTTCACACATCGTCTTCAGCCCGGTGAAAACCGGATTGTCATATGCGGTCGGCACAGGCTCGGCACCGCGCAGCCAGGCATAGACGTCCTGGTCGGGCGCGGTGAGCAGCGCTTCGAACTGGTCCAAGCCCGCCTCATCCAGTCCGGCCAGATGGCGTTCCGCATAGGCGCCGAAGATCAGGTCGACTTCCTTGAAACCGCGCCTTTGGGCGCGAAACAAAAGCCGTTTCCGGCGGTTCTCCGAAGAGCCACCCTGTTCGAGGTCCGTCATAGGGCGGGATATAGCCTCACGCCTGTTTGAGAACAACGGGCGGCAGCTATTATCTTTGCCGCCATGCGGCCCGCGATTCTGTTCCCCCTCTTCGCCGAAATCCGCACCCTGTCCGGGGTGGGCCCCAAGCTGGAAAAATTGATCCAGAAAGTGGCCGGCCCCCGGCTGGTGGACCTGATCTTCGACCTTCCGGTGGGGGTGGTGGACCGTTCCTATCGCCCCAAGCTTAGTGCGGCCGAAGCAGGAAGAATCGCCACGGTGGAGGTCATGGTGCTGGAGCACCGGCCCAACCGGGTCAAAGCGCAGCCTTATAAGGTGATGGTATCGGACGAAACCTCTCTGATGGAGCTGGTGTTCTTCCGGGCGCATGCCGACTATCTGGCCGGACTTTTGCCGGTGGGTGCGCGCCGCTTGGTATCGGGACGCATCGAACGGTTTAAAGACCGGTTGCAAATGCCCCATCCCGACTATGTGGTGGCGCCGGAGGAGGGCGCGGCCTTTCCCCTGCACGAACCGGTCTATGGCCTGACGGAAGGCCTGACCCTGCGCCCGATGGTCAAGGCGGTGCGCGGCGCACTGGAAAAGCGTCCCGCGCTGCCGGAATGGCAGGACCCAGCTTTTGTAAAACAACGCAAGTGGGACGATTTCGGCGCGGCGCTGGAAACGGCGCATGCCCCCGCCCATGACAGCGATCTGGCGCCAACCACGCCGGCGCGCCAGCGCTTGGCCTATGATGAACTTCTTGCCAATCAGCTCGCCCTATTGTTGATCCGCGCCCATCTGCGCGGCGGCCTCAATGGAAAGAAAGGCCGCGTGGTGCGCGGCACCGGTGGGTTGAAAGCCAAAGCCATCGCCACCCTGCCCTTTGCCCTGACCGATCCGCAATTGGCGGTGCTGGCCGAAATCGAAGCAGACATGGCATCGGAAAAACGCATGCTGCGGCTGCTGCAGGGCGATGTGGGATCGGGCAAGACCATTGTGGCTTTGCTCGCGATGCTGGACGCGGTGGAAGCCGGATTGCAGGCCGCCCTGATGGCGCCCACCGAATTGCTGGTGCGTCAGCATTTGGTATCGCTGGAGCCTTACGCACGGGCGGCCGGTGTGCGGCTTGCTTGCCTTACCGGGCGCGAAAAAGGTGCCAGCAGGGAAACCATACTGGCGAAACTGGCGGCGGGCGAGATCGACATCCTGATCGGCACCCATGCGTTGTTTTCCGAGGATGTCACCTTCAGAGACCTGGGCCTTGCGGTGGTGGATGAGCAACACCGCTTTGGCGTGCATCAGCGCATGCAATTGCAAAGCAAGGGCAGACCCGCCGACGTGTTTGTGATGACCGCGACGCCCATTCCGCGCACCCTGGCGCTGACCGCCTATGGCGACATGGATGTCTCCAAGATCACCGGCCGCCCGCCGGGGCGAAAACCCGTGGAGACGCGGGTGATGAGCGCCGACCGGCTGGACGAATTGATCAACCATCTGCGTACGGCGCTGGACCGGGGCGCGCGGGCCTATTGGGTTTGTCCGCTGGTGGAAGAATCCGAGAAAATCGATCTGGCCGCCGCGCAAGACCGGGCCGTAATGCTGCGCCAAGCGCTGGGACGGAACGTCGGCCTGGTGCACGGCAAGATGAAAGCAGCGGACCGCGATGCCGCCATGGCGGGTTTCAAGGCGGGCGAAACCCAATTGCTGGTCGCCACCACCGTCATCGAGGTGGGTGTGGACGTGCCCGAAGCCACCATCATGGTGGTGGAACATGCCGAACGCTTCGGCCTGGCGCAATTGCACCAGTTGCGCGGCCGGGTGGGCCGCGGCGCGGGGAAGTCCTCCTGTATCTTGCTGTGGCATGAACCTTTGGGCGAAACCGCCAAGGCGCGGTTGAAAACCATGCGCGACACAGATGACGGCTTTGTCATCGCCGAAGAAGATTTGCGCCTGCGTGGCCCCGGTGAGGTGTTGGGGAAACGCCAAAGCGGGCTGGAGGAATTCCGCATGGCCGATCCTTGCGCGCACGCGGACTTGCTGGCCGTCGCGCATGACGATGCGCGGCTGATCCTTGCCCGCGATCCCGATCTCAAGTCATCCCGCGGCGAAGCCTTGCGGATTCTTCTTTATCTTTTTGAGCGCGATGAAGCGGTTCGCTATTTGCGCACCGGATAATAGGAATTAGGCAGCCTTGCCGCTCCAGCGGTAGGCCACCATCCCGATCCATTCATGCACCACATAATCGAGCAGAGAAAGATTGCCGGTGATGTCCCAGATGTCGCTGCCGCTGCGGAGACCGGTAATGAAATCGCTGGGCCAAGGGGTCATCGGCCACCCCAGCTTGCGCGTGATGGCCATCGCGCGCGGCATGTGCATGGCGGACGTGGTGAGCAGCCAGACTTCGCCCGGCTTGGGCTTCACCATCGCCTTGGAGAAAAGAATATTCTCATAGGTGTTGCGGGACTTCCCTTCCAGGATCACACGGGAAGACTCCATGCCCAACTCTGCAAAAACATGGCGCGCGGTTTCCGCTTCCGACAGCGGCGCGCCGCCAAGCGCCCCGGAGCCGCCGCTGAACACCAACCGTGCTTGCGGATAGCGACGCGCCACCGCCACGCCTTGTTCCAGCCGGTAGGCACCGCCATTGGTTTGCGGCGCGCCGCGATCACGTAGCAGCGCACTGTCAAAACCCGAACCCAGAACCAGAATACCGTCCACACGCGCCGGCCAGGCCTGACGCGGATACTGATCCTCCCAGGCGCGCACCAAGGGGATGGCGGCCAGCCAAGCCACCAACAGGATCGCCACCGCGCCGAAGGCGCAGAGCTGAGCCCAAAGATACCGGCGCAACACCAAAAATAACGCCGTCGCCACAATAAGAAGTCCCACCCAATGGCTGGGCGCGGCCAGTATCCAGAAAATCTTGGACAGGACAAAGAACATGGCGGGATACCGTCACAAAAACCCCGCGCAAGCAAGCCGGGTTGCCGGACGCAGGCTTTCGCGGCATGAAGCGCCATGGAACAGTTCGAATCCGAAGCGGTGGTGATCGGCGCGGGCGCGGTCGGGCTGGCGGTGGCGCGCCAACTTGCTGGGTGCGGGCTGGACGTCATCATTCTGGAAAAAAACGATCATATCGGTATGGAGACCAGCGCCCGCAACAGCGAGGTGATCCATGCCGGCCTCTATTACCCGCAAGCCTCGCTCAAGGCGCGGCTCTGCGTCGAAGGCAAGCATCTGTTGTACGATTTCTGTGCCGCCCATGGCGTGCCGTACAAGCGCCTGGGCAAATTGATCGTCGGCCAGAAGGGCCAAGACGCGCAGCTTGCGGTCATCGCTCAGACGGCGCGTGACAATGGCGTGGACGACCTTGCGCCGCTGAGCGCGCGCGAACGCGCAAGCCTGGAGCCCGAAGTCCATGCCGCCGCCGCGCTGTTTTCACCCTCCACCGGCATCATCGACAGTCATCAATATATGTTGGCCTTGCTGGGCGAACGCACCGTGGTGCGCGGCAGCAACGTCACCGCCATTCGCCAAAATGCCGGCGGCTGGTCGCTGACGGTGGAAAGCGGTAGAGCGCAGATCGCGCTCCAGGCCCGCCTGATTGTGAATGCGGCGGGGCTATGGGCGCAGACCCTGGCCTCGCGCATCGAAGGCTTGCAAACGATCCCGCCGCTGGTCCTGGCCAAGGGCAATTATGCCAGCCTGTCGGTCAAAAGCCCGTTCCACCATCTGGTCTATCCCATTCCAGAACCCGGCGGCCTGGGCGTGCATGTGACGCTGGATATGGGCGGGCGGGCCCGTTTCGGGCCCAATGTCGAATGGCTTTCTCACAACGATCCCGCAGTCATCGACTATAGCGTGTCGCCCAGCATCGCCGCCGCGTTCGCGCCGCTGATCGCGTCTTATTGGCCGGCCGTCAAGGACGAGATGCTTTCGCCGGACTATGCCGGTGTGCGGCCAAAATTGTCGGGGCCGAAAGAACCCAATTCCGATTTCCGCATTGACGGACCGCAAAATCACGGCCTACCCGGATTGGTCAATTTGTTTGGGATTGAATCGCCTGGGCTGACGGCCTCGCTGGCCATCGCGCGCGAAGTCGCGCGCCTCCTCAACTGAGTCACCAGAGCGACGGCGTCAGCACCCGCGCATCGTCCAGGGCGCAAGCCGCCCAATCCACATCCGGTGGCGGCGCCGAAACACTCTGCACAATCTCGTCCAATTGCCTGAGCGCAGTCACGCCAATCACCGCCCGGTCCACTTCCGGGCGCGACAGCACAAATCCCAGCGCCGCCTGCAACGGCGTGGCGCCCGCCGCCGCGATCTTTGCGCGCACCGCGCTCAGCATTGGCGCGGCATGCTGAAGATCGTCCGGCGGGGTTTCCATGAAAAGAAGCCCCTGCAGGAAAAGCGAGCGGGCATGGATTTCCACGCCCAAATCCTTCAGCCGCCGCAACGAGCCGTCCCGCAGCAACCGTTGATCCAAAAGACTGAAAGGCACCTGCATGGCGTCGGGTCGGAACTGCTCCGCCAGCGCAACCGGATCCTCCGCGACATAGGCAGAAATGCCGATGCCGCCCACCGTTCCCTCGTCCTTCAACGCGCGCAAGGCCAGCCAAAGCGCGGCGCCGCGCGGGCCCAAAAGGTCGCCGGCGGCATGGACCAGCAACAAATCGACCCGGCCCAGTTGCTTCACCGATTGCCGCGCGCGCGACACAACCTTGTCCACGCCCAGATCGACAGCGACCGTCTTGCTAACCAGACGGAATGGTTTGGTATCCATCCGCGACAGCACATCTTCCGCCTCGCCGTAATTTGCGGCGGTATCCAGCAAGCCGATGCCGGCGTGCGCGGCGCGTTCCAAAATGGCGCTCACTTCATCCCGCGGCACCTGGCCGCGCCGGTTGGAAATGCCATAGGCTTGGCCGAACTGGACCGTGCCCAAACCCAGCCGCCGCGCGACATGTGGGCGCTCAACCTCAGTCACCGGTTTCTGCCGCACATGGGCGTTGATGGCGCCATAAGCGGGTTCGCGATCCAACAAATCCAAAAGGGTCGTCAGCGGCAGATCTCCGGCCGGGGCTTGCAGGCGCGCATAGACCGCGCGCAGGAACTCCAAATCCGCCGGGGTGTCGACGCTGAGGCGCGCGCCTTTCTCCCGCGCCAGCGGCTTGTAGGACGGCAGATAAACGGTGCGGACTTTGTCCGGATTCTGCTTGAGATAGCCTGTGACATGCTCACGGGCGATTTCGTCCTGAGCGGCATGGGCCATCAGCCAATCCAGCGCCGGACGCGAGAACACATCCACGCCCTCATGCGCGCAGACCGCGCCAGGTTCCAGCTGCACGAAATCGGCCCCCGCCCCGGTCATACCGCTGACTAGATAATCCACCAGACCAGGATCGATCAGCGGCGCATCGCCGGTGACGCGCAGCAAGGTGCCCGCATGGGTGCGGACCGCGGCGAGCCGGTAGCGCTCCAGCACATTCTGCAAGGGGCCGCGTACACAGACCACACCGGCCTCTGCACAAAAGGCTTCGATGGCATCGTCTTGAGGATCGATGGACGTCGCCACCGCGACCGAAGAGACCGTGCGGCATTGGCCCAGCCGGTGCAAAATGTGCCACAAGAGCGGCTTGCCAGCGACCGGGATCAAAACCTTGCCCGGCAGGCGCGACGAGCCCATGCGCGCCTGAATGACGGCGACGACGGGCCCGGTCATCCGGCGGGCGTCCAGCTTTCGCGGATATGCCGGAACGGCCGAAGGCCATCCGCCGGATCGGCCCGCCATTCGCGGTCGGAAAGTTCTGCCGGCGCCGGCTCCTTGAAGCCTTGGCCATCGGCGGTGAAGGCTTGGCGCACGCGGCGGATCACCGGACCGATCTCCTCCGGCAGCCAGCAATGGCCGGTGTGATATTCCTCGCCCGTGCCGTCCAGATCCAGATGCAGTTCTATGGTGCTAGCGTTCCAATGATGCACGGCCCGCTCGATCACCGCGGGGGAGCGGGAATGATCCGACCAGCCGGTCTTGGCGCCGGTCGCTTCGCGGATGGCGGCGATCGCCGCCAGGTTGGATTGTTCCGGCGGCGAAGGATAGGCGGAAACACAGTGCAGCACGGTGATGTCGGAGGCGCCCGCCTTTTTCAGGGTGGCGACCGCGGCCTGAATCTCGGACATGATCGCCATGCCGGTGGAGATGATCACCGGCTTGCCGGTGGCGGCGCAGGCCTTGAGCAAGTCGGACCACAACAATTCATAGGACGCCACCTTGTAAAAGGCGGCATAAGGTTCGAGCTCCTTCACCGCCTCGAGATAGAAAGGCGTGCAGGAAAATTCCACGCCCTTTTCAGCGCAGCGCCGGGCGATGGGTTCCAGATGCGCCACCGGCAATTCCCAGGCCTCGCGTTTGCGATGCTGCGGGCTCTTGGCCAAAATCTCCGGCGCAAAAAGCTGCGAGACACGAAACAGTTGGAATTTGACGGCGTCGAAACCGCAATCCGCCGCCGCATCCACGAACGCCAAAGAACGTCCCAGATCCTGGGCATGGTTGCTGGAGACTTCGGCAATGAACTTGACCATCTAGACCTCCACCAGAAATTCGACGCGGGCAACAGCCGCCTGCGCGGCAGCGACGGCCTCTTCACGGGTCGGGGCGCAGGAGATCACATAGCCCACCCGCGAAGGATGATTTTCCAGGGCCGCCACGGCATCGCCGGGCTTGGCCCAAATATCCACCTTGCGGATATAAGGCGCGCTTTGCGCGGCCGTCACGCCGCGAACCGCGCGGATGGTGCCGGGTCGCGGGAAGAAATAACGCTGCGAGGTGGCCAAGTCGCGCGTCGGCACGAACCGCGACGCATCTACCCTGTTGCCCACCGCCATGTCCACCAGAATGTCCACGATGTCCACGCCGGTGGACCAGGGCACCTTGTCGTAGCAGAAATTTCCGCCCGACAGCCGCGCCGCGATCTCGATCACATAGGGCTTGCCGTCCTTGCCGAAGATCATGTCACCCTTGGCCGGACCCCAATCAATGCCCAGCGCGCGGGCGGCCTTTTCGAATTCCGCTTCCACCAAAGCTTTTTCATTCCCCTTCAGAACGGTGGGGATATCCCCGCCATCCTCGACCATGAACGGCTCCGCATCGTCCAGCCGCGCATAGTTGCGGTCGGCAAAGCCGGTGCAATGAAACACGCCGTCATGGATCAACCCTTCGGTGCTGATCTGAAGGCCCGAAATGAATTTTTCCGCAATCACCTCGCCGCGATAGGCAAAGCCGCGCGAATAATCGAAGGCGGCCGCTATATCCATGCCCGGGCTGAGACGCTGCACGCCCCGGGCGCCGGAATTGTCCACCGGCTTGATGACGATGGGAAAACCCGCCTCGGCGATAAAAGACTTCAGATCGTCCAGGGTGGCGATGCGGGCAAACAGCGGAACATTGACGCCCGCCGCGCGCAGCCGCTCCTTCATACGCAGCTTATGGACGCAAAGTTCGGCCACCGCGACCGGAATATGGCGCACGCCCAGCGCCTCGGCGGCGGCCGATACCATATGGGGAATGTCGCTGGCGATGGTCATCACGCCGTCAATTTTACCGGGATAGGCTTTGACAAACGCCAAAAGAGCGTCGCGGTCACGGGTGCTGACGGCGTGAAATTCATCCGCCAGGGCGCGACCGTCGGCCTTGGCATTCATGTCCAGCACCACGGTGCGGATGCCCTTGGCCTTGGCGGCGGCAATCGCGGCAAGCTGTTCCTTGCCGGCGCCCAGGATCAGCAATGTCTTCATGACATCAGCATCCCGCCATTGATATTCAAAGTCTGGCCGGTGATATAGGACGCGCCGTCCGATGCCAGAAAGACAATGCCGGCGGCGATCTCTTCCGGCGTGGCGATACGCCCTAACGGAATTTGCGCCGCCTTCTGTTTGCCCGCCTTGGATTTCAGTTCCTTGGCGATCATGTGCGTCGCCACCAAACCCGGCGCGATGGCGTTGGCGGTGACGCCCGCGCCGGCATAAAGCTTGGCCAGCGAATGAGTCAGATTGATCAATCCGGCCTTGGCGGCGGCATAATGGACCTGGCGCATGCCGCCCCATTGCCCGCCGATGGAGGTGATATTGATGATACGACCCCATTTTTGCGCCACCATGCCCGGCAGGGTTTCCTGCGCCACGATGAAGGCGCCGCGCAGATTGACGGCCAGCATGCGGTCCCAATCGGCATCGGTGAGCATCACGAACGGTTTTTCTTGGACCAGGGCGGCATTGTTGACCACGATATCTATGTCGCGGCCGAAATGTTTGGCGGTCGCGGCGACGGCCCGTTTGACCGAGGCGCGGCTGGCAATGTCGATCTTCACCGCCAGGGCGCCGGCATGTGCCTTTTGGATGTTCTCCACCCCCGCGCGGTTGGAATGATAGCCGCAGGCCACCCGGTAGCCCGCACCTAGCAGGGCCAAGGCGGCGGCGTGGCCAATGCCGCTGCTCGCCCCCGTCACCAGCGCCAATTTGGCGGATTTTTTCATTGCGGAAACGACCAGTCGTTGGACATATCGTCCAGCGTGTGCCCGCCCAGCAGCATGGGCAAAAGGTCTTCCTGCGGATCGATTTGGCAATGGATCAGCACTGGGCCCTTTTCCTGCAGCGCCATCCGTACCTTTTGCGACATCCCGTCCGGGGAGGTGATGGAGACCGCCGCAAGGCCGTAAGCCCGGGCGATGGCTGCGAAGTCCGGATTGTATTTGTCGCCGGTGGAGGGATGGGATTTCCAGTTCTGGCGCTGGAACTGGGCCACGATGGAAAGGGCGTGATTGTCCAGCACCACGATCTTGATATCCAGCTTGCGCTCAACAATGGTCGCCAGCTCCTGAATGTTCATCTGCAGGCTGCCGTCGCCGACAAAACAAATTACGGTGGCGTCCGGATGGGCGATCTTGGCGCCGATGGCAGCCGGCAAGTCGAAACCCATGGTGCCGTGACCCGAAGAGGTCAACAGAATGCGCTCCGGCATGTCGAAATCGAAATGGCGCGGCACCCAGACCTGGTGCTGGCCCACGCCGGTGGTGGCAATGACCTTGCCGCAGACCGCGCTGTTGACCGCCGCAATCACATCCTGGGGCTTGGGCAGCGACGCGGGCTTGCCGGGGACCAGGGGATAACGCTTTTTCCAGTCCGCGATCTGTGTGAGCCATGGCCCGGTCCTACCGGACGTGCACGGCAAGGCACGGTCCAGCGCCGCCAAAGCGGCGCGGGCGTCGGCATGAATCTCCAGGTCCAACGGCACGCGGCTGTGACGCAATTCGTTGCTGTCCAGATCGATGCGGGCAATGCGGCCCTTTTCCACCATGCGGTCCGGCAAGCTGCCGGTCTGGCGCAAATGAAAGGTGGTGCCTATCCCGATCAAAAGATCGGACTTGTACATCGCCATATTGGCATATTGGCTGCCGGCATAACCGCACAGGCCGAGAGACAATGCGCCTTGCGAAGGATAAGCTCCCATGCCGGGCATGCTCATGGTCACGGGGATGCGGTGCCGCTCGGCCAGGGTGCGCAGTTCCTCATACGCGCCGCAGGCGATAACGCCGCCCCCTGCCAGGATCACCGGACGTTCCGCTTCCCCAATCCATTGCGCCAAGGTTTCGATCTTGTCGGCGCTGCCAAAGGGCACGACTTCGGTGCGCCTTTCCACCGGATGAAAAGCGTCCGCGGCGCTAGTGCCACGCTGGACATTCATCGGCAGGTCTACCACCACCGGACCTTGGCGGCCCGAGCGCGCTAGAAAGAACGCCTGCTCCATCACATAGGGCAGATCGCGGATATCCTTGACCAGGAACGCCGCCTTGGTGATGGGCTTCATCAGGTCAATGGTGTCGACTTCCTGGAAACCGCGCTGCTTGATCGGCAGATCGCCGCGCATATCGCCCGTTCCCACCTGACCGGTGATCACCACCATCGGGATATTGTCGAAATAGGCATCGGCGACCGGCGTCACGGCATTGGTCACGCCGGGACCCGAGGTCACCATGAACACCGCCGTCTTGCCGGTGATGCGGGCATAGCCCAGCGCGGCATAGCCGGCGCCCTGCTCGGTGCGGGGGCAGACAATCTCGATACGCGAGCGCTTCTCGATTCTGTCCAAGATGGGCGCAATGGTGCCGCCGGGGAAAATGAAGACATGCTGCACATGGTGATGCAGGAACGCATCCAGCACGGCATCCGCGCCCAGCATATCGCGCGCCTTTTCGGTTTGCGGAACGCGGCTATCGGATTTGACTACTGACATAGGGCAACCATTTTCTGGCCGGTCTCGCTTTCGGTGAGCCGTCCGCCGGATTTGGAAGAAAGAATTTTGACCTTGTGGAAATGCCGGCTCAGAATCGCCTTGAGCTCGCTGAAAGAATATTCCCGCACATGCCAAGGCACGACGGGAATCTCGCCCTGGATGTTCTGCGGCGTGGAGCAGATGAAGAACCCGCCAGGCGCCACCACCCGGCGTACTTCCTTCACGAAGGTGTCGACCTGATCCACCGGCAGATGTTCGATCAATTCCATCGCCGTGGCGCCGTTGACCGACCCGTCACCCAACGACAGGCCGAAGGCGTTGTCCACGGCATAGGTGATGTTCTTGTCGGCATTCTGGCGCGCATTCTGGGCAATCAGATCTTCATTGATGTCGATGCCCAGGACCTGGCCGACCTGCCGCGACAGGATACGGCAGCCATAGCCGTCGCCGCAGGCGATATCCAAAACCCTGTCGTCCGCGCCGAACTGGCCACGGGCGAATTCATAGCTTTCGAACAACGGGTTGGAGATTTGGCTGGCTTGCGATGCATCCACATGCATGCGGTCCTCTGAGAAAATCTCGCGCGCCAGATCGCGCACCTTCAAAAGATAGTCGCGGTCATATTGCGGCAGTTGTTCGTAAACCAAGGCCTTGAACTGCTCACGCCGGTGCTCGATGAAGGCGTGATAGCGGGCGCAATGAATGGCGCGGTCATCCGGCAATGCCGCAATTGCGGCGGAAACTTCGTCCAGCAAAGCGCGGCGATAGATTTTCCCCGCGAAATACGGCGTAAAGGCGTCCGGCAGCGAGACGAAATTGGCACTCTTCTCGCGCATGAAATCCAGCATTGCGCCCAACAGGGCGGTATCCACAAAACAGTGCTGGCCCATCACATGCACGGCAATCTGCGCTGCCACAGCGTCGAGCGCGCCGCTCACGCGCTCCAGCGCATTTTCCCGGGAGCCGAAGAAGCATGTGGCACCGCGCGCCGCCGCGATATCGCGGAAAATCTCGTTGTTGGGATCGTCCGGCACCGCAATGATGACGTGAGCGATTTGCGGCATGGACTGCAGCCGGTCGATGACCTCTTCCACCGCGTACTTGCCTTTGACCTGGGCCAGGGAAAAATCCCGGGCCCCGCCCCAACTACGGTGATGCGCCTGAACCAGGCCGACGATTTTCACGCGCCCACCTTCTTGCCCAGGACGATGAATTCGCGCCCAATGCCCTGTTGCGCCCAGGACACCGCCAAGGCCTTGATCCGCGCCTTGTCGTGACGGAACAGCGCCGTCTCGAAAGCCTTGCGCTCATTGTGGCACGCGCGGCCCAAAACGGGGTTGCCGACATAGTTGCGGCCCGCCAACAAGAAATTTTCCAGCGGATAACTGGTTTCCAGATGCAGCACTTCAAATCTGCGCGCCGTCAAAAATGCTTGAGCGGACACGGTATCGAAATAGTTCAGATGATGTTTGGGATTGACCCACCAAGGCTGAAAACCCAGCTTCTTCCACAGGGTCATCTGCAGCGGATTGAAGTCGTTGGGGGAGATCAGAAGCAGCACGCCATTCGGGACCAAGAGGCTGCGGGCCTCTTCGATCAACCCAATGGGATCGCGCACATGTTCCAGCACCATGCTGAGAGAAATAGCGTCGAACGGCCCGTGGGCCGTGGCCTTGCCGGCGCAGAAGAAATCGTTGACCACCGCCAGGCCGCGGCCGGCGGTATAGTCGGCGGCGACGCGCGAAGGTTCAAAACCCAACACTTGCCAGCCGCATTCGCGGCCCGCTTCCAGGAAATAGCCGGGCCCCGAGCCGATATCCAAAATGCGCCGGCCCGGCGCGTGCGCCTCGAGCAGGCTGTAATAGTGGCGGTAGCGCAGCATCCACCATTCCTTGTCGGCCTCCATGCGCTCGAAATAATCGGGTCGTTCTTTTTCATAGAACTCCCCGTCATAGAATTTTTTAAGCTCCGCCTCTGTGAACAAAGGATCGATGTGACGAAAGCCGCAAAGCGCGCATTCGATCACATCGTATCCGTCCATGGTCGCGACAATCGGACCATGGTGGGCACTGACTTCGGCCAGGCGTTCGGCGGTATGCATGGCGGTCCCAGCTTGTATTTTTAGCGCCAAAAGCACAACGCTGTGGCGCAAGCCCTATTTTTCAACCTTTTCGTTCACGAGTGATTAACGATAAACCGTTTTGATACCGCTCGATTTTCAAAGCCGAGCGTAATTATGGCCAAGGCCCTGCCCCAGCCGACAATGGATTCGCTTGCCGGCGTGGACGCCCGTCTGCAGGCGATCGACAAGCTGGAAAGCCTGGTCAATGAAGTGGTGCGGGAAAAAGCCCGCCGCCGTTCCAACATTGCACTGAAGCGAGCCATCAAAAAGTGGCGCAAGGGCGATTTGGTCAAGGCCGGCCAATGGGCACTGAAGGCGACCGAAGCCGACAGCGAAAACCCCAAGGCTTTCCATGTCCTGGCCATGGCGCTGGAACGCATGGGCCATTTGCACAAGGCGCTGGTGACCTATGAACGCGCCCATGAGCTGGACCCGGAAGACCCAGAACTTCTGATCAATCTGGGCCTCACCGCCTGGAATCTCAAATTGATCGACGGCGCCGTCAAGATGTTCAAGCTCTATATCGCGAGCTGCCCTGAATCCCCGCTGGGCTACAACAATCTAGGCAGCTGCTTGAGCGATTTGGGCAAGCCGGACGAAGCGATCGAGATTCTGCGCGCCGCCCTGTTTCAGATGCCCAACGAGGCCATTTTGTGGAATTCGCTGGCCACGGTGCTGGCCGAAAACAGCCGTGCGGAGGAAAGCCTAGTTTTTTATGAGGAAGCCGCGCGGCTGGAGCCGGGATTTGCGCGGGCCTTTCACAATCTGGGCTTTGCCTATCAGCATCTCAGCCAATTGGACAAAGCGCTAGTCGCCTATGACAAGGCCATGGAACTGGTGGTGGATCCCGCCGAACGGATCGAGACGCGGCATTCGCGCAGCATCTGCCTGATCGGGCTGGGCAAGCTGGGAGAAGGTTTCCGTGAGTATGAAATACGCAACGACGAACGCTTTCGCTGCTATTTCCACCATTTGATCGACGCACCCCGCTGGCATGGCGAGGATGTGCGCGGCAAGAAGCTGCTGCTGGTCGGCGAACAAGGCCTGGGCGACGAAATCATGTTCTCCAACATCCTGCCGGATGCGCAAGCCGCGGTCGGCGACGAAGGCAAGCTCCAGATCTGCGTGGACCCGCGCCTGATACCGCTGTACCAGCGCGCTTTTCCCAAGGCGGAGGTTGGCACTTATGACGACCGCACTTTGATTGACGACAACGGCAACAAGGCGCTGCGTCTGATTCCGTTCGCCTCCAAAGACAACAAGCCGGACGTCTGGGCGCCAATGGGTTCGGCGCTGCAATATTACCGCAAGAGCGTGGCCGATTTTCCGCGCAAGCCTTTCCTGGTGCCCGATTCTGGGCGGGTGGCGATATACAAGGAAAAGCTGGCGGCGATCCCCGGCAAGAAAGTCGGCATCTGCTGGCGTTCCATGCTGATGACCGGCAAGCGCGCCAAATATTTCTCGCCGATAGACGCCTGGGGCGATCTGCTGCAGACCCCCGGCATCACCTTTGTCAATCTGCAATATGGCGACAGCGCACCCGATATCGCGCGCGCCAAGGAAAAATTCGGCGTGGACATCTACCAGATGGAAGGTCTGGACCTGAAAGACGATATTGACGGCACCGCGGCGCTCTGCCTTGCGCTGGATCTGGTCATATCGGCGCCCACCGCCGCCGCCCATACCGCCGCCAGCGTCGGCGCGCCGGTTTGGTATCTCTCGGTCGGTTTGGGCTGGCCGCAATTGGGAACGGCCGAGTATCCTTGGTACGCCAATACGCGCGTTTATTGGCCCACCAAATTCGGCGATTGGGATGCGGTGATGCCGCGCTTCGCCAGCGACCTGGCCGCTTTCGCCGCGAAATAGTCATGGGCGAGACGGGCCGTTGCGCGCTGTGTGGGAGCGGTGAGCGGGAGGTGGTCCAGAGCCAGTCTTTGGCTTTGCTGAGCCGGGAAGAACCTTGCCGGATCGATTTTGGCGTCTGCCGCACTTGCGGTCATATCCAACAATGGCCGCCGGTCGCTGCCGATGTCATGGCGTATCACTATCGCAGCTTCGCCACCTATGAAGTGTTCGGGGATGCTGAGCGCCTGCGCGCCGCGCCGCCCAGCCGCCATGCCAAGCGTTTCCTATCGCTGGTCGCCGATATGGGCCTTGCGCCCGGCCACGCTTACGAAGTGGGATGCGCCTGTGGCGACATGCTGCATCAATTCCGTAACCTGGGCTGGCAGGTCGGGGGCTGCGACCCCTCGCCTTCCGCGATCGCGCAAGCAGCGTCCATCTTCGGCATCGCTGTCGATCTGGGCAGCGAAGAGGAAACAGTCAGGCATCAAAAAAACCTGGATGTGATTTTTCTCTGCCATGTGCTGGAGCATTTGTACGATCCGCGCGCGGCGCTGGCCCGCTTTCAGGCCGCGCTGGCACCGGGCGGACATCTGATTTTGGAAGTCCCCTGCGCGGTCGCGCCGGACCAGCTGCCGCCCGGATGGTTCACCTTCGAACATCTGCACTATTACCGGCCCGAAATTCTGGAAAAACTGCTACAGGCTGCCGGCTTTGCGGTGGTGGCAAAACGCATCGAGATGACGGCAGAGCATTATCCGGTGATCGCGATTGCGGCGCGCAAGGTTCGGGTGTCCGGCCAAACAGATGCGCCGTCCGCGCCATCCGGCGGGATGGACCTGGCGCACCGCTATGCCGCGCGCGACGAAAAACAGTGGGCCGCCACGGCCGCCCGCGTGGCGCGCGTTCAAGGCCCGGTCTTTGTCTATGGCGCGGGCATTCACACCGCTCAGTTGCTGGACCGCACCAGCCTCACCGCCCGCATCCTGGCTATCGCCGATCGCGATCCCAAAAAATGGGGCCAGACCCAGGCCGGACGGCCGATCATCAGCCCGCAGGATTTGTTCTCCCATCCCGCGCAAGCCCCGGTGATCATTTCCTCCTATGTCAGTGAAAAGGCGATCCTGGAAACCTTGTGCGAAAGCGGTATCGCGCCCGCCCGCTTTGTGCCGCTCTATTGTGATTGGCCGACGGCGTCCTTGGCAGCGGCCGGCTGATCACGCGCAATGCTTCGCGCCGCCCAGACCGCACAGGCTACGCCTTGCGCCCAGGCCAGGATCACGCCCAAGGCACTGGCGGGAACCGGCAGAAACGCGCCGGTCCATCCCCCCGGATGCACGCCCGTCAAAATCATCGGCAGCAGCAAATAGAGCGCGCCCAAAACCGCGAGCGCTGCGAAATCTCCTTTGGCTCCGGCCATGCTACGCATCAACACAAAGATCGTGATGTCTCGGGTGAGAAAACCCAACATCGCCAGCACCGACAAGGCCAGCGGCTGAGCCAGCGCGGCTGAGACGGCCGCCAGCAACAGACCGACCAGCAGCGCGGCGCCATAAGCCAGCATCCAGGCATCCGCCGCCAGGAACGCCTTATAGAACTGTCCGGCGCGCACCCGCTCACCCAGCCAGCGCAGGCGCACCGGATCCTTGGGCTCCAGGAATGCCATGCCATAGGCCGCCGCCAACAGCGCAATCTCGGCCAGCACCAATTTCACTTCGCTGGGATAGAGCCCCGCGATGTCCAAATGCCGGCCGATCGGCAGCTGAAAACCCGCATTGTAAAGTGAGAGATAGGCAAGATAGGCCAGCCAGACATAGGGTCCATTGACGACCCGCAATTCGGCACGCATCGCCCGCCAGCATCCCACCAGCGCCCAAGCCAGAAACACCAGCAACGACGCCAAATGGAATCTGCTGAGATTGAACTCTTGGCCCCACCAGTTCAGCGTTTGGCTGCCGCTGCGCTCCCACAGCGCGTAATAAGCGAAGGCGGCGCATATCCCGGCCACTTGGCAAAGAAAAATGTCCAGCCGCCAATTGCCGGTGTTGCGGCGGATCAGAACCAGACTGGAGAGCAGCGCAATGGCCTGGGCGAAAACGCCCAGACTCAGCAGGATGACGCCATAAGTCAGCGCGGCAGCTAGGCCCTGTTTCTGCCAGACCGGGAGCAGAACAAAAGGCAGGCACAACAACGTGCCGAACCAATTGGCGGCAGTGGCGCCGAACAATTTTCCCCACACCATCTGCCAGGGCGCAATGGCGGATAGCTTCTGTCCATCCCAGGTGCGCTCACGAATCTCCGCGACTACCGAAAGGGCGGCACTGCGCGTGCCCCACAACACCGCGAAGAACCAGTACAAGGTCAGTGCCGCGCCGGACCTGGTGGCGAGGCCTATGGGTGCGACTGAGGTTGCCAGGAAGACCAGCATCAACAGGCCCGCGATTAGCGCCAACCGAAAAGGTGTGGCTTCCAGCCAGAGATTGCGCTGCAACTCCGGATTCATGACACCGCACCCTTAGATTTCACTTGTGATTTCACCTGTTCAAAATACACATCTTCGAGCGCACGGATGTCTTCGGAAAATTCCATCACCGCGAAACCGGCCTGTATCAGCGCCGCCAGCAACGCCGCCTTTTCCGGCGGACCGCCAGCCATGGTTACAAGCGCGTGATCGGCCGATGCTTCCACCACCGTCAACCCCTGCCCGGAAAGAAAATCCTTCAGGTCTTCCCGCGCTGCCGCCAAGCGGATACGCAAGTGCGTTCCAGCCTTCAAAGCAATGCTTTGTCCCCCGGCGATGCGGCCATGATCCACAATGACCATGCGGTCGGAATAATCTTCCAGCTCGGCCAGAATGTGCGACGACACCACCAAGGTCATGCCGCCGGCGCGCAAAGACAAAAGCAGTTGGGACAGATCGCGCCGGGCCTGGGGGTCCAACCCCGCCGCCGGCTCGTCCAAAAGGAGCACGGCCGGGCGGTGCACAATCGCCTGGGCAATTGCCAGCCTTTGGCGCAGTCCGCGGGACAAGGCGCCCGCCGCTTGCTCCATCCGGTCGGCCAAGCCAACGCGCACGGCAGCCGCTTGCGCTGCGCCGACGGCCTCATGGCGCGCGATGCCATGGGCAAGGGCGGCATACTGCAGACACCGCCGCACGGACAAGGCATCATAGAGCCCAAAGAAGTCCGGCAGATATCCCAGCCGGGCATGGATGGCGCGCGGTGCATCCCGGGTGTCCAAACCCTCTATCGCCACATGTCCTGCATAGGGTGTTTCCAGCGCCGCCATGCAGCGCAGCAGGGTGGTTTTGCCCGCCCCGTTGGGGCCCACCAGAGCGGTGATGGAGCCCGCCGCAATGCTCAGGCTCACGCCGCAAAGCGCCCGATGACCGGGATATTCGAACACCAGATCACGGATTTCGATCATCATCATTCTTATAACCCGTTGTCACGAAAGGGACAATTTAAGGAATCCTTGGGAGATTCCCTTGTATTTGACGCCCTTTCGGGCCAGAAAAAGGCACTTTTTTCGGAGATTCCATGCGCATCGCGATTATCGGCACGGGGTATGTGGGGCTTGTATCCGGCGCCTGTCTGTCGGAGTTCGGCCATGATGTTGTTTGCATCGATAAGGACGCCGGCAAGGTCGAAACGCTTCGCACCGGCGGAATTCCGATTTACGAACCCGGCCTGGACGAAGTGGTGGCGGTCAATGCCAAGGCCGGCCGCCTTTCCTTCACCACCGATTTGAAAGCCGCCGTCGCGGGCGCGCAGGCGGTGTTCATTGCGGTGGGTACGCCCAGCCGCCGCGGCGATGGCCATGCCGATCTGTCGTTTGTATTCGCCGCCGCCGAAGAAATCGCGGACGCCTTGACCGGCTATGCCGTGGTGGTGACCAAATCCACCGTGCCGGTCGGCACCAGCCGCAAAGTGGAAGAGATCATCCGCAAGAGACGTCCCGATGCCCAGTTCGACATGGCATCCAATCCGGAATTCCTGCGCGAAGGCTCGGCGCTGGAAGATTTCCGCCGTCCCGACCGGGTGGTGGTGGGCTGCGATACCGAGCGCGCCCGCGAGGTGATGCGCGAAGTCTATCGTCCGCTTTATCTCAATGAGACACCGATTCTGTTCACCAGCCGCGAGACCAGCGAGCTGATCAAGTATGCCGCCAACGCATTTCTCGCCACCAAAATCACCTTTATCAACGAGATGGCGGATATCTGCGAAAAGGTCGGCGGCAATGTGCAGGACGTGGCGCGCGGCATCGGGTTGGACGGGCGTATCGGCAACAAGTTTCTCCATGCCGGTCCCGGCTATGGCGGGTCTTGCTTCCCTAAGGACACCTTGGCCCTGGTGCAAACCGCGCAGGAATTGGGCGCTCCCAGCCGCATCGTCGAGGCGGTGGTGGGCGTCAACGATCAGCGCAAACTCAACATGGCGCGCAAGATCGAGGCGGCATTTGGCGGCGTGAAAGGCAAGACCATCGCGGTTCTGGGCCTCACCTTCAAACCCAATACCGACGATATGCGCGATGCGCCGTCGCTGGTGATTGTGCCCTATCTGCAAAAGGCGGGCGCCACCATCCGCGCCTTCGATCCCGAAGGCCGCAAGGAAGCGGCCAAGCATATGCAGCTCGATTATTGCTCGGACACGTACGAGACTTTGGAAGGCGCCGACGGCGTGGTGATCCTCACCGAATGGAACCAGTTCCGGGCGCTGGATTTTGCCAAGGTCAAGGCCGTACTCAAAACGCCGCTGATGGTGGACCTGCGCAACATTTACCGTCCCGCCCAAATGAGCGAGGCGGGTTTCCGCTATGTCAGCGTCGGGCGGCCTGACAGCAATCCGGCTTAACCGGCGAGGCAACGGCATGACCATTCTGATCACGGGCGGCGCCGGCTATATCGGAAGCCATATGGCGCACCACTTGCTCGGCACCGGCGAAAAGATCGTCGTTCTGGACAATATGGTGACCGGCGTGAAGAAAAACGTGCCGGAAGACGTCACCTTCGTCAAAGGCGACATCGGCGACGAAGCCCTGGTCTCGGATCTGCTGGCGACCCACGGAATCGATTCCGTCATTCATTTCGCCGGCTCGGTGGTGGTGCCGGAATCGGTGGAAAATCCGCTTTACTATTACGCCAACAACACGGCGGCGGCCCGCAGCCTGATCGCCGCCAGCGTCAAGAACGGCGTGTCCAACTTCATCTTCTCCTCCACCGCGGCGGTCTATGGTTCCCCGCCCGTCGTACCGGTGGCCGAAGATGGCCCCACCATCCCGGTCAGTCCCTATGGCCGCTCCAAACTGATAACAGAATGGATTTTGCAGGATGTCGCCGCGGCGCATCCCATCAAATACGGCATCTTGCGTTATTTCAATGTCGCCGGCGCCGATCCGCAGGGGCGCACCGGCCAGTCCACGCCGCGCGCCACCCATCTGATCAAGCGCGCCTGCGAGGTCGCCACCGGCAAGGTTCCGCATCTGACCATCTACGGCACCGACTATGAGACGCCAGACGGCACCGGAGTGCGCGACTATATCCATGTATCCGATCTGGTGGACATCCATGAGCGGGTTTTACAGTATCTGCGCGACGGCGGACCGTCGGTCCTGTTCAATTGCGGCTATGGCCGCGGCTTTTCGGTCCGCGAAGTGGCCGCCGAAGTCGGGCGGGTCAATGGCAAGCCGCTGGCGATCGAATATGCGCCGCGCCGGCCCGGCGATCTGGGAATTGTGGTGGCGGAGACCGCCAAGCTGACCAAGACACTGGGTTGGACTCCCAAATATCAGGACCTGGAAACGATCGTGAAAACAGCGCTGACTTGGGAACGCCGCGTCAGAGACGAAATGGCCGCCGAAGCCTAGCATTCTGCGCTTGCATACTCTTATTCTTGCGGCCGTGCGCTGGTCATTCACACGGTTCTAAATGCCCTACAAAATGAGCCCTTGTGCCAAATCCGGTCAGCTTGGGTCGCGGAAACTGCATAGACATTAACGAATGACCAACAATTCCGGTGGAATACTGCGCGTCAGAACATTGCTGAGGTGACCCATGCATTCTTTCCAACCCGGTGAAGTCGTTTGCCTAAAGTCCGGCGGCCCCGACATGACCATCGAAGCCGTGCAGACCGGCGCCACGCCGGATGCGACGACCGTCACATGCGTTTGGTTCGTCGAAAAGACGCTCTATCGTACCCAGCTGCCGGTTTCCGCGCTGACCAGCGCGATGTGGCCGATCGCCGCCTGACACGGCGCCGATCCGAACCGCAGCACACCTTCGAACGGCGATCGCCCGTTCTGCGCGCCAGCTTGACCGCACAGCGGCTTGTCCACCGCCGTCATCGACGGAAAGACTTGATCGCGCAAAACGCGCACAACGCAATTTCTAAAAACGTCTTCAGCCGACGATAGATACTGCTATTCGCTGGCCCGCGATCCGGTGGCAGCGGCTAACAAATGGAAATCGCTGTTGGACCTCAAACATTTCGAGCAAATCCGCACTATCGTCTGCCGGGATGCGATCGGGGAGCGCTATTCCGGCTAGTAAGACGGCTCGGCAGTTAACCAGCTGGCAAGGCGCAGCGGGTGTTAACGGCCGTCACGGTGTGACAAAAAATCATGGAACTTCCAAAGGTTGCATGAGTTCCCGATTTACCAGGAACTTGAAATACTTGTTTAACGGGTCTGGTATAGACCTAGCTTACCGGGCAAACTTAACCCGATTGGGCCTCGCAGAGACCTGCGACGGTCGATACGATATGGGCTAAATCATTATGCAACCTTGGAAAATCCTCCTTCGAACCTATTTGGCCGGCACCTGGCATTACCGCTGGATCGGCATGGGTGTCGCCTGGGCGGTTTGTGTCCTTGGCTGGCTGGGCCTGGCGCTTGTTCCCAACAAATTCCAAGCGGTGGCGATGATCTATGTCGACACCGACACCATGATGGCGCCCTTGCTCAAGGGTCTGACCGTTTCCACGGACCCGCAACAGCAGGTGTCGGTGATGCTGAACACGCTATTGGCGCGCCCCAACCTCGAACAGGTCGTGCATCTGACCAACCCCCAGGCCAATAGCTTGTCCAATGCCGACATGGCACGGCAGGTGAAACGGCTCCAGAACGGCATTGAGATCACGCCGCTCAACACCAAGAACCTGTTTTCGCTCTCCTATACCGACCCGGATCCCGACAAGGGCCTGAACGTTTCCCAAACGCTGCTTTCGATCTTTGTGGACTCCAATATCGGCAGCAAGCGCCAGGATCTGGAAGGCGCTCAGTCGTTCCTGGACACCAAAGTCAACGAGTATGAAACGCTGGTTCGTCAGGCGGAACAGCGGCGCATGGCGTTCAGGCAGGCGAACCTGGATGTGCTGTCCTCGTCCGTCACGCCGGATCAGGCGCGTCAGCAGGTGGAAGCCGCCAGGCTTGCGCTGAGCGGCGCCCAAGCGCGGCTTTCCAGCCTGCGCGGGCAACTCGCCGCCATTCCCAAAATCACCTATATCGACGGTCCCGGTCCGCTGATCGTCAGCACCAGCCTGGGCAATTCCGCCGTCGGCGGCCGCGGCGGCAGCCTGTTTCAGCGCCTGGCGGACGCCAAGCAAAACCTGCTTGAGCTTCGTTCGAAATATACCGACGAATATCCCGACGTGATCGCGGCCAAGCGCGAAGTCGCTCATCTTCAGACCGAGCTCGCCAACACCCCGCCCGCCGGATCACAAGGCTCGGGCAACCAGTCGATTCCCAATCCCGTCTATGTCCAGACCCAAAGCAAGGTCTCCGACGCGATGACGGAGGTCGCCCTACTGGCGCAGCGTCTGCGCGATGCCGAGGCCGCCCTGGTCAATGCGAAAAATATCGGCTCCAAGGCAATCGAGATCGGCGCGCAATTCGCCAATCTGGACCGTGACTATGACCTGGTACACAAGACCTATCAGGATCTGCTCGCCCGCCGTGAATCCGCCAAGCTGTCGCAATCGGTCAATGATGAGCAATCCTCGATCACTGTGCGCATCGTCGAGCCGCCCAAAAAAGCGCCCTTCCCGGTCGCGCCGAACCGTCCCCTGCTGAACTCTCTCGTCATTCTAGCGGGTCTGCTGGCCGGATTGGCGACCACCGTCGCGCTCAGCATCAATGCCGGACGCTTCTTCGCCAAGGAACAGCTGACATCGGAATTCGACTATCCGATCATCGGTGTCGTGGGACGTCTGGCGCGCGCTGACGATACGTTGAACACCAAGCGCGCCTACACCGCATTGGCGGCTTGTACCGGCCTATTGCTATGCGGATATCTCGTCGTGCTGGTTGCGCTGGATGCGTCTTTCCGCCTGACGCTGCGGAGTATGCTATGACGGACAAGCCGCCGACCTCCTTGAATTTGATCGAACGCATGGCGCAGCGCCTGGAAAAGGAAAAGGCCGCCGGCTCGGTGCCGCCCCCTTCCGTCAATGTGATTGGAAGGGCGATGGAACGGGACGTGCTTGACGGCGATACGGTCCCCAAAGCCCCCATCTCTCAGAACGGGATGATCCGCGAACAGCTTCAACCCCAGCCGCCCGCCGCCCGCCGCGACGGCGTCTCCATGGTGGGTCCGGCCGCTGAGCCGGTGCGCGTTTCCCCGCCCAAGGCGCCCGAATCGCTGCGTCCCCATGGCGCCACCCTGCCGGGCAAGACCGTGCGGCTGGACTTCCGCGCCTTGCGCCAGAACGGGTTGATCACGCCCGACAATATGACCTCGGCTATCTCCAACGAGTTTCGCGGCGTCAAGCGCCGGCTGTTGCAGAAGGTTCGCGATCCGCAGACCCGCGCCACCGTCAGCAACCTGATCATGGTCACCAGCTCCCTGCCGGGCGAAGGAAAGACCTTTTCCTCGATCAACCTGGCTTTGAGCCTGGCGGCGGAACGCGGTTTGCAGGTGCTCCTGATCGATGCGGACGTCATCCGTCCGTCCGTCGGCAACATGTTCGTGGCGCCGCCCACCGAAGGACTGACCGATCTTTTGAGCGGCAAAGTCAGCCATGTTTCCGATGTGCTGTACCGCTGCGCCGACATTCCAAATCTGGCGGTGATCTTTGCCGGCAATCCCAGCGCCAACACGCCGGAGCTGATCTCCAGCGGCCGCATGGCCAATCTGTGCCGCGAATTGTCGGCCCGTTATCCCGACCGCGTGATCGTGATCGACACCCCGCCGGTTCTGGCTTCGACCGAGCCCGCGATCCTGGCCAGCTATATGCATCATCTGATCATGGTGGTCGCCGCCGATCAGACGGACCGGCACCAGCTGCGCAAATCGCTGGAGACCGTCGCGTCCTGCCAAAGCATCAGCCTGCTGTTCAACAAGGCCCCCAGCTGGAACGAGGCCGAATATATTGCTTACTACGGGTATGCCAATACGGTGACGTCGACCGCGCCCGCTGAGTCTTAGTTTGCGGGTGGGTCATGTATACGAGCTTCTATAAGCTACGCGCCGAACCCTTCCTTCTGACGCCGGACGAACGCTTTTACTTCGAGAGCAGCGTTCATTCGCAAGCCATGGCGCATCTGACCTATGGCTTGAAGCGGGGAGAAGGCTTCATCGTCATCACCGGTGACGTTGGGGCGGGGAAAACCACATTGGTCAAACGCCTGATCGCCACCATCGATCCCAGCAAGATCGTCGCCGCCCATGTCGTGACGACGTCGCTGTCCGGTCACGACTTGCTGAAGATGGTCGCGGCGGCCTTCGGCCTGCGCGATCTGCCGCCGGACAAGAGCGGCATCCTGCTCAAGCTGCAGGAGTTCTTCAACGCCACGCACCAGCAAGGGCGGCGGGCGCTGTTGATCGTGGACGAAGCGCAAAATCTGTCGGAAAGCGCGTTGGAAGAACTCAGAATGCTGTCGAATTTCCAGGTGCAGAACGCTGCGCCCTTCCAGAGCTTTCTGGTCGGCCAGCCGCAGTTTCGCCGGATCATCGCCAATCCGGACCTGGAACAGCTGCGCCAGCGCGTGATCGCCTCCTATCATCTGGGCCCCTTGAGCAGCTTGGAATCCGGCAATTATGTGCTGCACCGGCTCAAGCAGGTCGGCTGGACGGGAGACCCCTCTTTTCCGATGAGCACGATCGGCGCCATTCACCAGCACACCGGGGGCATTCCCCGCCGCATAAACGCGCTGGGCAATCGGTTGATGATCCTGGGCTATCTGGACGAGTTGCATAGCTTCACGGCGGAAGACGTCAACCGCGTGGCGGCCGACCTGGCGAACGAAAACGAGGCTGCGGATATGCAGGTCGGCGCACCGGCGCCGGCCAATCAAAATGCGCAAAGCAGCGCTTCCCTGGCCGCGCGCCTGGACCGTATCGAGGAGCGCTTGGACAAACAGGAAGCCTATACACGCCGTGCCGGCACGATCATCCAGCAAATTCTCAACTTGGCGAATTCGGACGCGCCGTAGGCCCGTAGCCTGCTGCGAAAGGGGCAATCGTGATTATCAATCCACTGGACAATGATCCGATCGTCGGCTGGCGAAGGCGTCCGGTGCAGAATCTCACCGGCTCGCTCCTCAACGCCATGACGGTGGATGTGGAAGACTATTTCCAGGTCGAGGCCTTTTTTCCCCATATCGCCCGCCAGGAATGGGACCGCCGCGAATGCCGCGTGGAGCGCAATGTCGAGCGCATTCTGCAGCTCTTCGCCGACACCGACACCAAAGCCACGTTTTTCACGCTGGGCTGGATTGCCGAACGCTATCCCCAACTGGTCCGGCGCATCGTCGAAAACGGCCATGAATTGGCGTCTCATGGCCTGGCGCATTATCGCGCCGATCACCAATCGCGGCAGCAATTCCTGGCCGATGTGACGCGCGCCAAGACCTTGTTGGAAAATATCGGCGGCGTGGCCGTCAACGGCTATCGCGCCACGTCCTTCTCCATTTCCCGCCGCAATCTTTGGGCGCTGAATGCGCTGGACGAAGCCGGTTACAAATACAGTTCCAGCACCTTTCCGATTCAGCACGACCTGTATGGGATTCCGGAACAGCCGCGCTTTGCTTTTTACCCTTTTTCCGACAGCAAATTCGTGGAAATCCCCATCACCACCCTTCGGCGGTTCGGCCGCAACTGGCCTTCGGGCGGCGGCGGGTATTTCCGCCTCTTCCCCTATGGCCTTTTCAAGCGCAGTCTCAAGGCGATCCGCGCCGAAGACCGCCAGCCCTGCACCTTTTATTTCCATCCTTGGGAAATCGATGCGGAACAGCCCCGGATTCCCGGAACGTCGCTGAAGACCCGCGTGCGGCACTATTTGAACCTCAACCGCACATTCGACCGGCTCAGAATGCTGCTCAACGATTTCCGCTGGTCCAGTGTCGATCAGGTGTTCTTCGCGCAATCCGCGTCAAGACAATGATCCGCAGCAGCCTGTTTCTCTGCCATCGCCTGCCCTACCCGCCGAACAAGGGCGACAAGATCCGCTCGCATGCCTTGCTGTGCCATCTCGCCCAGCGGGGACCGGTTCATCTGGCCTGTTTCGTGGACGATCCCGACGATTGGCGGCATCTGGACACGGTGCGAAAACTGGCGGGCGGCGATTGCTATTTTGAGCCGCTCGGCCCCGCCGCCAAAATATGGCGCAGCCTGACCGGCCTTGCCACCGGCAAACCGCTCACCACCGTCTGTTTCGGCAGCGCAGGGCTTCAGCAATGGGTCGACCGGACCCTTGCCGACAAAGCGATCAGCGATGTGGTGGTGTTCGGGTCCGCCATGGCGCCCTATCTGCTGAAGAGCAGCTTTCCCGCGCACCGCGTCCTGTTCGACATGGTCGATATCGATTCCGACAAATGGAAACAGTATGCGGCAGGATCGCGCGGCGCGGTCAAATGGCTCTATCGGCGCGAGGCGCATAAGCTAGAAGCGCTGGAATGCCAAGCCGCCAAGGCCTTTGGCGCCACGTTGTTGGCGTCCCAGTTCGAGGCCGATACCTTCAAGCGTATCGCGCCCGCCAGCGCCTTCAAGATCGGCGGGCTGACCAATGGCGTGGATCTGAAGCGTTTCTCACCCGATGCACTGCAAAACCCTTTCGCGGCCGGCGAGTTGCCCATTGTGATGACCGGCCGCATGGACTACCGGCCCAACCATGAAGGCGCGCTGTGGTTCGCGGCGCAGGTGCTGCCGCATGTTCTGAAATCGGTGCCGCACGCCAAAGCCTATTTTGTCGGCTCCGGCCCGCCCCCTGCCCTGCGTCACGCCGCAGGGCCCAAGGTGACCGTGACGGGTGCGGTGCCCGATGTGCGGCCCTATCTTCAGTTCGCCCGCGCCGTCGTGGCGCCTCTACACATCGCCCGCGGCGTGCAAAACAAGGTTCTGGAAGCGATGGCCATGGAAAAACCGGTTGTCGCCACACACGACGCCACCCGGTCGCTGAACGTCAAGGCCGGGCACCATCTTTGGGTGGAGAATGACCCTCAGCGCTTTGCCGCGGCGGTGGTAGAGGCTCTGCAAGCGCCCGAGCGTGAAGCGATGGCCCGGAACGCGCGCAAATATGTGGAAGACCATCACAACTGGCCGGACATTTTGAAAAGCGTGGACGACCATTTGGAAGCCTTGCGCTTGCCGTCCCTGTCCGTGCCGGAACCCGCGCTCAATTTTTCCCGCGCGGCGGGCGGTCGTCCCATCAAGCCCGCGGCCCCGTGCCAGCCATGACCAGCGCAGCCTTGTCCGATTCCGATCACACCGCCTCCCGGGCCTGGCTCATGCACGGCGGTGCGCTTGCCTTGATGCTGCTTTTTGTGGTCCTGGCGTTCCACAATTCGATCCGGGCCGCGCTACAGGTTTGGTGGGTGTCGCCGACCTATTCGCACTGCTATCTCATCATTCCGATTGTCGCGTGGCTGACTTGGGAAAAATGGCCCATCTTGGCCAAGATCACGCCCAGCCCGGCGCCGCTGGCGCTGATCCTGATTCCCTTTCTCAGCCTGGGTTGGTGGCTGGGCGAGTTGTCCGCCATCAATGAAATCCAGCAATATGCCGTGGTCGGCATCATGCAGGTTCTCATCGTCGCCCTCTTGGGCACCCAGGTGGCGCGTGTGGCATGGTTTCCCATCCTCTATTTGATATTCCTGGTGCCCACCGGGGAATATCTGATCGGCCCGATGCAGCAATTCGCCACCCGCTTTGCGGATATCGGCCTCAATCTCCTAGGCATTGTGCATTATACCGAAGGCACCATCCTCGAGCTCGCCAATGGCCGCTTCGAGGTCGCGGAAGCCTGTGCGGGCCTACGTTTTCTCATCGCCACCGTGACGCTGGGCGTGCTGTTTTCCTACATGATGTTCCGCAAATTCTATAAGGCCGTGCTGTTCCTGATCGCCTGTGTCGCCGTCCCCTTGATCGGAAACGGGCTGCGCGTTGTGGGCATCATCGTTCTGGCGCATTTTACCAACAACGAATATGGCGCGGGCGCCGATCACATCGTGTATGGCTGGGGCTTCAATATCGCCATCCTGCTGGTGCTGGGCGTTTTGGGCTCGTTCTTCCGCGATGATTTCGAGAACAACAGCGCCGCGCCGCCGGCATCGCCGCGCTCGCGGGCCGCTCTGGCGCCGGTGACGGCGCTGGCCGCGCTTTTGATCGGCACCGGACCCGCATTGGCCTGGTGGCACAACAATTATTTCACCAAGCCCGACCTTCAGGCTCTGACCGCGCCGTTGACTATACCCGGTTGGCACCAGGGACCGCCCTCCGCCTTGTGGCGCCCGAATTTTACCGGCGCGGATGCGCAGATCCTGGCGTCGCTGATGCGCAGCGAAAGCAGACTTGTGACCCCGGTGGACTTTTTCATCGGCTATTACGCCCGACCCCGCCCCGGGCATGCCATGACCGCCCATGTCAACAAACTATGGGACGAGAAAAAATGGTCCGCCTCCAACCACCGTCTCACTATGGCGAAGTTCGGACGTACCCATATCCCGTTTCGGGAATCGGTGATTGCCTCGTCCATGGAGCAGCGGATCGTCTGGTCTGTCTATTGGGTCAACGGCCATTTCACCACCAGTCCGTTTCGGGTGAAATTGCTGCAAACCGCCGCGGCCTTGCGAGGTCGTGAAGGACAGGCCGTGATCGCTTTCTCCACCCCAATCGACGGCACGATGGAAGACGCCCGCGCCCATCTGTCCCGGGCGCTGCTGAGCCTGGACCAGGTGACGGCGCGGCTCGACCGGGCAAATCAACCGGCGCAAAGCGCGTCCGCGAAAGGGCCGTGAGACGTGTGCGGGATAGCCGGCTGGTTTGATCAAACGGGCGAGCGAGCGCCGGACCGCGGTTTGGTGCGCGCCATGACCGACGCCATCCGCCATCGCGGCCCGGATGGGGATGGCTATCATTTCGAACCCGGACTGGGCCTGGGCCATCGCCGCCTGGCGGTGATCGACTTGGTCAGCGGCGCCCAGCCTATGCTGACGCCTGACAAGGCCATTTGCCTGATCTTCAATGGCGAGATTTTCAATTTCCGGGAATTGCGGCAGGACCTGCAACGCCGCGGCCATAGCTTCGCCACCCAATCCGACACCGAAGTCATTTTGGCGGCCTGGCAGGAATGGGGGCGCAATTGCGTCGACCACCTTACCGGACAATTTGCCTTCGCCCTTTGGGATCAGCGCCAACAGCTCCTGTTCCTGGCGCGCGACCGGCTGGGCGAAAAGCCGCTCTACTATGCGCATCTCGCCGACCAGACCCTGATCTTCGGATCCGAATTGAAGGCGCTGACGGTTCATCCCGGATTGGAGCGCCGGATCGATCCCTGCGCGGTGGAGGAGTTTTTTGCGCTGGGCTATATCGCCGAACCGCGAACCATATACAGCACGGTGCGCCAATTGCCGGCCGGCACAACGCTGACCCTGCGCCGCGGCCAGAAGCCCGAAATCAGCGCCTATTGGGACCCGGCCCCGGCCACCATCAGCAGCAGCGAATTGGCCAATTTGGACGATGCGCTGCTGGAGCGTTTGGGTGGTATCGTAAAATCCCAGCTGGTGGCGGACGTTCCGGTCGGAGCCTTTTTGTCCGGCGGCGTGGATTCCAGCGGCACGATGGCGCTGATGGCGCGCGCCGCCAAAGACCCGATCATGGCTTTTACGATCGGATTCAATGACCCTTCCTTCGACGAGACGGCCTATGCCAGCGCGGTGGCCAAACATTACGGTTCCCACCACATCATCGCGCGGATGCAGGGCGATGAACTCGATTTGGTCGAACGTCTCCCCGCGATCTTTGACGAGCCCTTTGGCGACAGTTCCGCCCTGCCCAGTTATCGCTTGATGCAGCTGGCGCGAAAATCGGTGACCGTTGCCCTGTCGGGCGACGGCGGCGACGAGCTGTTCGCCGGCTACCGGCGCTACGGTTTCCATGCCCGGGAAGAGAGCATCCGGCGCTGGCTGCCCGGGGCCATCCGCCAGCCTCTGTTCGGCACGCTGGCGTCTCTCTATCCCCAACTCGACCGCGCGCCGCGTTTTCTGCGCGCCCGCCATACCTTCCGTGAACTGAGCGCCGATTCCGTCACCGGCTATTTCTGGAACTTGTCGGTGGTAGGCGACGATATGCGCCGTGCCCTGTTCTCAGACGGGCTGAGCAAGGCTCTGAACGGCTATCATGCCGTGGATGTGGTGGCGCGCCACGCCAAGGCCGCGCCCACAGACGATCCGGTGACGCAGGCGCAATATGTCGATCTGAAATCCTGGCTGCCCAGCGATATTCTGGTCAAGGTCGACCGCACCGCCATGGCCAACAGCCTGGAGGTCCGCGTGCCCATGCTGGACCATCATTTTGTCAATTGGGCGCTGGGGCTGCCGTCCGCCGTCAATCGCCGCGGCAGCGAAGGCAAAATTCTGTTGAAGCGCGCCTTTGGCCGGCTGGTGCCCAGGAATGTTCTGCACCGGCCCAAACAGGGCTTCTCCGTGCCGCTGGCGCGCTGGTTCCGGGGCACGATGGGACGCCATCTGGAACAGAAATTGGCTTCCAAAACCGGCTTGGCCTGCGCCGACTATTTGAACGGCGATACCATCCGCGGCCTGATTGCCCAGCACCAAAGCGGCAGCCTGGACAATAGCCGGGCGCTTTGGCTGGTCTGGATGTTCGAGGAATTCATGGAAGCGCAACGCAGCGCCCAGACTCAAGATCGCTTCGCGGAACGCGTTAGCGCGCAGTAACCGCGCTTTGCGGATTTTGCCGCCGCAGCAAGGCAAAGATCAGGCCTAGAATGACCGCAAGCAAAGCATCGGTGATCTCTGCCGAACGCGACACCATGAACATCTGCAACACACTGGTGGCAAGCAGGATGGCGGCTTGCAACAACACAGCGGTCCGCAAACCCAGACCCGAGGTGGTCAAGAGCAGGATCGACACGCCATAGAGATAGAATTTCTCACCCAGAACCATCAGATTGACCTGCAGGGAGCCGTGCAGGACGGCAAAAAACGGCACCCATTGAAACGGCCTGACCGTCTCGGACCATTGCCAGGGCAAAAGGCGGCTCATGACGACCACCGCCAGCATCAGCACGGCCAAGACAGGAACGCCGGCGCGCGGGTAACGCAGCAGAAGCGGCGCCAGCGCAAGAGCCAAGCCCGCGCCCATCAGGTCCGGCAAGCCGATGGCCTGCGAAACGATCACGATTTTCGCGGCAAAGAACGCCAGCATCACCGGCAGGAGATAGGACATGGTTCGGTTGGGCTTGACCCCCGCGCGAAAAAGAAAAATCACGCTCAGCCAAAGCACCGTGTAGCGAAAAATGCTCTGGGGCTCGGTATTGGGATAGAGCAGCAGCGGCTTTAGACTGTTCCAGTATTTGTGCAGATCGATGGTCGGCACATAGGGAAACAGGCGCCAGCCCAGCCACGCCATAAGCAGAAGGCGGGCGAAGGCGGGGGCCGCGCCCGCGGGCCAGGCGGTTTTCACCCGGCCCTGGCTTACCAAACCCGCCAGCATCGCGCCCCCCAGCGTACCGACCAGGTTCAGATAGAAATCCGACAGAACGCTGACCCGGCTATGGTCATAGAATTGGGCCAATTCCACAGACAAAGACAACGCCGCCCCGACCGCCGCCGCGGTCAGGATCGCAAGCCATTTCGGCCGGTTCTGACCGGCCGCTAGCGCAACCACCAAGCCCAGCGGCACATACAAAAACAGATTGGCAAGGATGTCGCCCCGGCCAAGGGGGCGCAAATTCCAGGTGCCCAGCAAATGTTCGACAGCGGAGGCAAGCGGGCCGGTGTCGTGAAAGGCGAAGGGATACAGAGAGCCATAAACGATCACGGCCATCATGATCGCGATCAGCACATAACGCGGCGATGAATTTCCCAGCCCGGCCTTGGTGGGACGCGATTTCGTCACGATCTGTCCTTTGCGTGCCCGCCCTGCGTGGAAAATCGCCGCCATGCGTGCCGGCTGCGCTATACCGCAAATGGCGCAAGCTGTACACGCATGGCCGCTTGATCCCGGGAGGCGATTTTGTTAACCCTCACTGAATCGCCGCGCGTATAGGACTTTGGCCGACACCCGAGAAAGCGTTGGCTGGGCCCGGCAATCCGGCCGGATAGACACCGGAAAATTCCCGAATGCTGGACTCATCGCCGCCCATCTCCATCGTCACGGCCACCACCCTCTTTCCCAATTCGCTTCAACCGGCGCATGGCATTTTCGTGGAGACGCGCCTGCGCCGTTTGTTGGCGGACGGCAAGGTCACGGCGCGGGTTCTGGCGCCGGTGGCCTGGGCGCCGCCCGGTCTGCCCGGTGCCGAGCTCAAAAAATTACGCCAAATTCCCGATTTCGAGCACCGAAACGGTTTGGACGTGGATCATCCCCGCTATTTGGTCATTCCCAAGATCGGCATGAACGTCACGCCTTATTTGCTCTACCGCGCCATGCGCCGCCGCTTCGCGCAATTGCTGGCTTGTGGGATCAAGGTGGACTTGATCGACGCCCATTATTTTTATCCCGACGGGGTTGCCGCGGCTTGGCTGGGGCGGGACTTCGATATCCCGGTCGTCATCACGGCACGGGGCACCGATGTCAATCTCATTCCGGACTATCCCTATCCCCGCCGCCTGATTCTGCAAGCCGCCCAAAGCGCCGGCGCCTTGATTACCGTTTGCCAGGCCCTCAAGGACCGGCTGGTGGAGCTGGGCGTTCCAAGCGCCAAAGTCACCACGCTGCGCAATGGCGTCGATCTCGAGATTTTCGCGATGAAGGACCGTGATGCGTTGCGGACGAAACTGGGTGTTTCGGGTTTTGTCTTGGTCAGCGTCGGTCTCTTGATCGAGCGCAAAGGGCATCACCTGATCATCGAAGCGCTGCCGCGGATACAAGATGCCACATTGCTGATCGTGGGATCGGGTCCTGACCGGCAACAGCTCGAAAATCTCGCGCAACGCCTGGGTGTGGGGAATCGCGTGCGCTTTCTGGGCGCCATGGACCAGAAATCCCTTTGCGAGGTTTACAATTGCGCCGATGTTTCGGTGCTGGCCTCAAGCCGTGAAGGCTGGGCCAATGTGTTGCTGGAATCCATGGCGTGCGGGACGCCGGTGATCGGCTCGGCCGTCTGGGGAACGCCCGAAGTGATCGCCAGTCCCGATGCCGGGCTTTTGCTGGAAAAACGCGACGCCAAAAGCATCGTCACGGCCATCGCCAAGCTCCGGCAGGCTTTGCCGGGCCGGGTGGCCACCCGCCGCTATGCCGAGCAATTCGATTGGCAATCGACCACCGATGGTCAGTTGCGCGTGTTTCGCGGTCTGTTGGAAGGGGTCAGCCGATAATTTCGGCATAGCGCCGTGCCATGACCTGCTCGTCGAAATGTTCGCGCGCTTTCCTTTCGTTTTCCGCACCGATGGCGCGCTGAGCGGGCCTGTCCGCGGCCAACCGCGCCAAGGCATCGCGGAACGCCTCGTCCTGGGCGGCGGCGATATAGGGCGCATTCCGCGCGCTCACCATTTGGGCGACATCGCCCACCGCCGTGGCCACCACCGGCAAGCCCGCCGCCATCGCTTCCAGCACACTGAGCGGCATCTGTTCGGTATCCGAGGACAGCGCAAAGATGTCCATCTGCGGATACCATTCCTCGGGACGGCTGGTTTGGCCGGTGAAACGGACGTGATCGAAGATGGCAAGCGCACGCGCCAGTTGCTCAAGGGCCGGGCGTTCCGCGCCGTCGCCCACAATCATCAATTGGACCGCGCCCGGCGCCGTCTGTGCGGCAAGGGCGGCAAAGGCCCTGATCAGGCGGCCGATATTCTTTTCCCGCCGCAAGCTCGCCACCGTACCGATGACAAGGGGGGACGCGTTCCGGGCCGCGCGCGACGCCACGGCGAACCGCGCGCAGTCCACGCCATTGGGAACGAACATCACCCGGTTTGGCGGCAGCGACCATTGGGAAAGGGCGATTTTCTCCAGATTGCGGGATGGCAGGATCACCCTTGTATGGGTGCCTGAAAGCGCCAGCCGCCGCGCCCAAATCCGGCGCAAAAGCTGTTGGCGGACTTCTTCGGGGCCAAATCCGTCTTCGATATGGACATGGTGCGTGCGTGCGCCAAACCGATTGAGTAAGGCCCATTCGACCGCGCCCCAATTGTAGGTCAACAACACGTCCGGCCGCAGGCTGTGCAGCAGGGCGCGAAACTTGCGCCAGCTCTCCAACGTCTTGCGCTTGTCGAACGTCAATTCCTGATACGCGATGGGCAATCCCCCCAACCGGTTCGTCATGTCGTAATTTTGATCCAGCGCCAACACGGTGTGGCGATAGCGCGGGCCATGAATCCTCGCCAATTGCGCAAAACGCATCTGCGAGCCGCCGACCGCGAAGGTCGGAAAAACATGCAGCAGATGTGTTTGCCGGTTCGCCACGAGGCTTATGGGCATTCGCCGGAACGGGCTTTGTCCACCAGGGACATCACCCGCCGGGCATTGCGCGCCCAGGAGATATCTTCATCCCGGATCTTGGCGGCGGCCGCCGCCCCCAGGCGCGCGCGCAAGCCCTGATCGGCCACCAGTCTGCGCACCGCATTGGCGAAGGATTGGCTGTTGTTGGGCTCGAACAGCAAGGCGTCCACCTCGCCGGTCAGAATCTCGCGAATATTGGAAGCGTCCGGCGCGATCACGGCGCGGCTCAGCGCCATATACTCAAACAGCTTAAGCGGGCTTGCATAGGGCGTGACTTCGGGCTGCAGGGCGATGTCGAAGCTGCTGATATAAGCCGCCAGCGCCCCCCGCTCGACCAGCCCCGACACCCAAACGCGCTCGGCGACGCCCAGGTCCTTGGCGCGGCGCATCAGATCGGCCGTGCCGGGTCCATCGCCCACCACCAGCAAATTGGCCTGCGCCAATGCCGGGTCCAGTGCCAGCAAATCCACCACTTGCGGCAGTCCATGCCAGGCGCGGACATAGCCGACAAAACCCAATACCGGGCCGGGGCCAAAGGAGGCGGGAAGCTTGGGCCGCGCCCCAGCCTCGACAAGACGAAACCGATCGGCATTGACGCCATTGGACGTCACCACGATGCGCTCGGAACAAACCCCTTCCCGTTCGATGGTACGGCCCAGCACGTGGGTGACGGGCAAGACATAACGGGCATTGCGCCAAGCGGTCTTTTCCGTCCAATAGGCGAAACCCGGCATCGCCAGGCCGTCGAACTTGCCCCGTTCCTCCGCCAGCGGCGCATTGACCTCCAACAGAAGCGGTAGAGAAAACAGCCGCGCCGCCCACACGCCCGAAAGCATGTAGATATTGGCGCGCTCATAGATCGCATCGGGCTGCTCGCGCGCGATGGCCAAGGCGAGCTTGAAAAATTCCAACCCGCTATAGGAGAATTCCAGGATCTCGTAGAGCAGTTTGGGAATCACCTGCTTCTTGCGGGCGGGCTTGAGCGCGTCCACCCGCTCAGGCTCCACGACCGGGACTTGCACCCCTTCTTGCTTCAAGGCGGCGATCATCTCGTCGATATGGACGGATTGGCCGTCACGGGACCTGGTCCGGTGATGATAGAGAATCTTCAAGGCTGCACCGCGCGACGTTCCTGGTTATCCCGGCGTTCCGCGGCGTCCCCGATCAGGCGTACGGTCGGCCCATCGCGGACAGCGACAGGTCCTGTTCAGCGCACGCCCTCAGGCCACAAAACGACCCGCAAGGTTTGCAGCATAATCCCCAGGTCGCGCAACAGGCTGAAATTCTTGATGTAGAAAAGATCGTATTCCAGCTTGCGCTGGGCGTCCTCGAGCGAGGCCCCATAGTGATAGTTGATCTGGGCCCAACCGGTCAGGCCCGCCCGTACCGTGTGGCGCAGGTCGTAAAGGCGCAGCTGGCGCGACAGGTCGTCCACGAAACAAGGGCGTTCCGGGCGAGGCCCCACGATGGACATATCGCCCTTCAGGATATTGATCAGCTGCGGGATTTCATCCAGACGGCTGCGGCGAAGAAACATGCCGACTTTGGTGATGCGGGGGTCGTTCTGGTCGGCCCATTGCGCGCCGTTGCGCTCGGCGTCCGCGCGCATGCTGCGCAGCTTGTAGAGCCAGAAAACGCGGCCGCCGCGGGTGACGCGCTGTTGGCGGTAGATCACAGAACCCGGCGAATCGATGCGAATCGCGACCATGGCGGCGATCAGGACCGGCAGGCTGATGATCAGCGCGGTTAGGCTGAGAACGATATCCATCAAGCGCTTGACCGCATCGTCGATCAGCCGGAACTGAAATCCGGGGGTGTGAATCAGCCAGGGCAGCTCCAGCCAGGCCAATTCGACGCGGCCGGTCTGGCGTTCGACATAGGCGTTGAATTCGGTCACCGGCACGCCGCGCGCCTTACAGGACAAGAGGCTGTCCAGGGGGACGCGGTTGCGGTCGTCCACCGCCACCACGATCTCATCGGCGTTGAGCCGGTCCACAACCTCTCCGATAGAGGGGATGGCGATGTGCGGATCGCTGCTGTCAGGCTGAACGACCTGGGTCAGCACATCTTCGTTGATGAAATGAATTTCCTGCAGACCGCCATGGGCGCGGCTGAGGTCTTCGATATGACGGGCGCGTTGGCCGGTGCCCACGACTAAGATGCGGCGGCGGAAGAAATCATTGTGCAGCAACACCCGCACCACGTTGCGGCTGATCACGGCGGCGCCCAGCGAGATGCCGGTGCCCACCAATATGATGGTGACGCACCGGCTGATGCTCCAAAATACCCGTGCGTCCGGGAACACCATGGGAAAGCCATAGTGCAGCAAAAAGAAGAGCACGGTACCCGAAATGGCGAGTGCGGTGGGAATGCGCGAAAGCGCGGTGGTCCGGTTCAGCAGGGCGTCGCGGCGGTAGCAGCCGGTGGCGTACAGGAACAGCATCGAGCCGATGAGGGAAATGCCCACCACCGCGGCGGCTTCGTCCAAGCCGCCCAAGGCGAGGCGGCTATGGATCAACGATAAAACGATCAGCTGAGCGCCGCCGATCAGAACCAGATCGAGCAACGCCTGAGAGACATTGGCCGCGGGCACATAACGCGGATAGCGCCGCGCCGCGCCGGCGGTCTCGGCGGGCGGCAGGATGCGCATGCGAGGCACCCTGGCGGCAGGCGCTTCCGTGGAGGCGCCACGGCGAACAAAGGCGTCAATTTTTCCCAGATGCGGCGCCGGCGCAGCCAGGTTTAGCTGCGTGTTGTTTTGAGACACACCGTCGAGACTCATCACTGATTCCCCATCATCGCCAGCCCTTATGGGCAAGGCTTATGCCGCCAGCGACCCGTTTTTTCGCCGAAACTTATCCAATGAATTGAACGGCGAGCCCCGTGCAACTGCCCCATTATCCGACATCTTTGTTGCATATGCGAGGCAAAAGAGCCCCGAAATGAAACAGTTTCGCCGCTCGGGTTTCGTAACCAGGAGTGTACGGAAAAGTTCCCGTGCGTGTGCGGTACGCACCGTTTTAACCATGAATGGGTCGGTTTTCGCCCATTCTTAAGGGCGACTATTTCTCAGCAAACATGTCACGCGCGAGAGATGGCAACCCTGTACCAATCCGGACACGGTGTGATCTTCCAGCCAAGGCGTAGCAGCACGGCAGCAGCCGTCTGAGCACCGTTCATCGTCGCTCGCTATTCGAACGTGATCTTACAGACTCATAGGGACAGGGGCTATCGAACGGCCCTAGCGCGCTGGAACGCCTTTTCCGGCGCGCAGCCAGTTGGCGTCCCGGCGATGGATTTGGCGTGCGACATTCCGGCGCACACCAGCGCTTTCGCTGTGGCGCAAGCGCGACCAAGAGGAAAATCTTGGATTGGCAAGAGGGGGCTCCGCAACAAAGCTGGTTTCACCGGTGCCATGCATCAGACGCCCAATCAAAGGCGTGACCAGGATCGAAATCCCCGTCCAAATCCCCAGCACGATTGCAAGTGACATGGTCTATCCCCCTAGATTTAGCGATTCGCGGGTCGAACACATCATAGGGAGAGTTTCTTTCTATCGCATTAATGGTTATGTTTCTAAAGTAAACATATTCGCGGCCGCGTACCGCGAATTTTCTCCCGCAAATCAAACTGCCTTCTTCCGCTGTTAACTGGCTGGGCGGAATGCTGCATGCCATTCTGCAAATGGGCTGCGGCAAAAGCCGGATCATCGTGTGCTAGGCGGGGACCAGATTTGGACGACATACAGATTCAGATTGCGTTGAGCGCCGCCTATGATTGGGCAAAGGAATGGCAATTGCTGCTGGCGGGCGTTCTGGTGCTGCTGGCGGCGCTTATTGTCGCCTGGTCCGTTCTCAGGGCTGCCCGCATCCGCGCCGACGCAACGTCGCAAGACCGGCCTGATTTGCGGTCGAGTACAGCACCCGCCATAGCCGGCCCGCAGCCACGCGCACAGGACGATATCGTCACCGGCTTGGAACAGTTGCGCAGCTTCATCCGCTCCGCCCTGGCATCGCTGACCCTGACGGCGGAGAAGGAAAACAGCCCCGCGCTTTTCCTCTGCCAGCGCATCGCGCATGTGCGGCTGGAACGGTTTGCCTTGCCGTCGCATGCCGGAAAACCGGCGCACGAGCTTTATGGCAGCTTGCTCGACCAGCTTGATCTGCTGCGGCAGAACCTCAAGAAAGGCGTGCAGCCCGCCGATCTTTCCGAAATCCTGGTGCAGTTGAACGCCAGCGCGCGAAACCTGACGCTCGCCCTGGCGCCCGATTCCGATCAGCGCCAGCAGGCATGATCCGCTAGCAGATTATTATCCAGTTGCCTGGCGAAAGCCCAAAATCCATTGGCGCTGCGCTTCGGTTTCGGGGACTTCCAGTCCCCGCGCGCTTGCAATCATGTCCAGTGCAACGTCTCCGTCCACGCCCAACAGGATCAAAACGCAAGCCGCCAAGGTGGTGGAACGGCCGATCCCGGCCCGGCAATGGATGGCCACCGATTTTCCGGCGAGCACCCGATCCGCCAACTGGCGCGCCATCACCGCGAAGGGCTCCACACTGTCGGGCACGGTCTTGTCACGCAGGGGAAAGGAAAAAAACTCGATGCCGAATTCTTCGCAAAGCGTAGCCTCCGCCTCGGTCAGATTGGGAATCTCCGACGCCTCCAGCAGGGAGACGATGACGTCCACGCCCTCGTCCCGCCAAGCCATGATGGTGCCTTCCAACTGCTCGTCCCAGCGCGGCGCGGCCATGGTCGCCACATTTCCCCCAGCGAACTGGTGAATCCAGTAGAGTTGCTGAGGCTCGGGCATGAGCGAAGCCGCCTGCGCTGCAAAGGGAAAAGGATGCTGGCGCGCCTTTAGCGTCAAACGCCGGACAGCGTCAAGCAGCGATTCCTAAGGTTGCGTAAAAAGCGCCAAATCCAAGTTGACCGCGGGTTCATCACCGGCGATGTTCGAACGGCCATTTCAAGAGCGGATCGTCCTTGGCGAAGATTCTGGTCACGGGTGCGGCGGGATTTATCGGCGCCGCGGTATGCCGCGCGCTGTCGGCCCGCGGCGATGCCGTCATCGGCGTCGACAATCTCAACGGCTATTACGACACACGCCTGAAAGAAGCCCGTCTGGCGCTGCTGACGCCTTTGTCCAACTTCACCTTCCGAAAAGCCGATATTGCCGACAAGGAGGCGATGCTGGCGCTGGCGGCGCCCGATATCGCGGGCATCGTGCATTTGGCGGCGCAGCCGGGGGTCCGCTATAGCCTGGAAAATCCTTTCGCCTATGTCACCGCCAATGTGATGGGCCATACCGTCATGCTGGAATTGGCGCGCGCCCTCCAATCCGCAGGCGCCGCCTTCAAGCATTTTGTCTATGCCAGTTCTTCGTCGGTCTATGGCGCCAACAAAAAAACGCCCTTCGCGGTCGGTGACGCGGTGGATCACCCCAACTCTCTCTATGCCGCGACCAAGCGGGCCGATGAGCTATTTTCCCATACCTATGCGCATCTCTACGGCATCGCCTCCACGGGCCTGCGTTTTTTCACCGTCTATGGCCCCTGGGGCAGGCCGGACATGGCGCCCATATTGTTCGCCAAGGCGATCGCGGCGGACGAGCCCATCAAGGTGTTCAATCATGGCCAGATGTGGCGGGACTTCACTTATATCGACGACATCGTTGCGGGCGTTTTGAAGGCGCTGGATCGCCCGGCCACCGGCACGCCGCCGCACGCGCTCTACAATCTGGGCAACAACAGGTCCGAGAAGCTCACCGACTTCATCGCCGAGCTGGAAAAGGCGTTGGGCAAGAAAGCCCAGATGATTATGACGCAGATGCAGCCAGGCGACGTGCCGGCCACCTATGCCGATATCCAAGCCAGCAGCCGAGATCTAGGTTTTCAACCCACCACCCCGATCAGTGTGGGCATTCCCAAATTCATCGCCTGGTTCCGGGACTATTATCGGGACTAGATTTATGCCGCCTTGCGGGAATTGAGAAAGTCGCCCATGCGGCCCAGCGCCTTGAGGATATTCTCCGCCGAGTTGGCGTATGACAGCCGCAGATAGCCCTCGCCCAGAATGCCGAAGTCCGGGCCGCCGATCAGCGCCACGCCGGTTTCGTCCAGCAGCGCGTTGGCCAGAGGCTTGGCCAGCCAGCCGGTCTGCTTGATATTGGGGAACGCATAGAAGGCGCCCTTGGGCGTGATGCAGGACACGCCCGGCAGTTTGTTGAGGCCTTCCACCACCAGCGTGCGGCGCTTGTCGAACGCGCCACGCATATGCGCCACCGCATCCTGCGGTCCAGTCAAGGCGGCGATGCCGGCATATTGGGTGGGGGCGTTGACGCAGGAATGCAGGTTCACCGCCAGCTTGCGGGCATAGTCATAGAGCTTGCCCGGCCACACCGCATAACCCAGCCGCCAACCGGTCATGGCATAGGTCTTGGACCAACCATTCAGCAGGATCAGCCGGTCGCGGACCGAAGGGTAGTTCAGCAGCGTGACATGCTCTTGACCGTCATAGATCAACTGATCGTAGATCTCGTCCGACAGGATGGCGACATGGGGCCATTTCTCCATGCCCTTGACGAAGGTTTCGACATCCTGTTTGGGGGTGACGCCGCCGGTGGGATTGGCGGGCGAGTTGATAATGATCAGCCGCGTCTTGTCGGTGATCAGGCTTAAGGTTTCCTCCGCCGAAAAAGCGAAGCCATGTTCCTCGCGGATCGGAATCGGCACAGGCGTGGCGCCGGTATATTCGATCATCGAGCGGTAGATGGGGAAACCCGGATCGGGATACATAATCTCCGCCCCCGGCTCGCCGAACATCAGAATGGACATGAACATGGTGGGCTTGCCGCCCGGCATGATCATCACATCTTCGGGCGATACATGAGCGCCAAAGCGCCGGTGCAGATCGGCGCAGACCGCTTCGCGCAAGGGCAGGATGCCGTTGGCGGGCGTATAGCCATGATGACCATCGCGCAGCGCCTTGGCGGCCGCTTCGACGATATGTTCGGGTGTGCGAAAGTCGGGCTGGCCAATGCCCAGATTGATGATGTCGCGCCCCTGCGCCGCCAGGGCGGTGGCCCGGGCCAGCACGGCGAAGGCGTTTTCCTCGCCGATGCGGTCAAAATTGGCGACAGTCTTCATGGGACAACTCTGCGTTCGGCGTGGCGGCCAACTGGCCGGGCAGCCCGTATAAAGCCTCGCGCCCAGGGATTCCAGAGCCCGCGCCGGTCCCCTTTCACAAAAGCCTGTTAGCCCAGATAACCCTTGTCGCGCAGATATCGGACAATGGCCTGGGCATGCGCTTGCGGCGTGCCCTCCACCGTCTTAACCGTCCATTCGGCCCGTTCCGGTGTCTCATAGGGGCTGTCGATTCCGGTGAAATTCTTGATCGTCCCGGCACGCGCTTTTTCATACAGGCCTTTGGGATCGCGCTGCATGCAGACTTCGATAGGTGTGTCGACAAACACTTCCAGGAATTCCCCGTCGCCCATCAGCTCGCGCGCCATCCGGCGTTCCGAGCGGAAGGGTGAAATGAAGGCGGTCAGCACGATCAGGCCGGCATCGACGAACAGCTTAGCGGTCTCGCCGACGCGGCGGATATTCTCCACCCGGTCGGCATCGGTGAAGCCCAGATCCTTGTTGAGGCCATGGCGGACATTGTCCCCGTCCAGCAGATAGGTGTGCTTGCCCTCCGCGGCGAGCGCCTTTTCGACCAGATTGGCGATGGTGGATTTTCCCGAACCCGACAGGCCGGTGAACCACAGCACCACGGGCTTTTGGCCCTTCATGGCGGCACGCGCCTGTTTGTGGATGTCCAGCGCCTGCCAGTGAACGTTGGTGGCGCGCATCAAGGAAAAGTCGATCATGCCGGCGCCCACCGTGGCGTTGGTGAAGCGGTCGATCAGGATGAAGCCGCCGGTATCGCGATTATCACGATAGGCGTCGAAAACCAGCGGCTGAGTCAGCGCGAAATTCGCGTAGCCGACTTCGTTCAGCGCCAGGGTCGCGGCGGCGTGATGATCCAGGCTGTTGACATCGATCTTATGCTTGAGGCCGCTCACCTGAGCGGGCACCGTGGCGGTGCCCAGCTTGAGCAGATACTGGCGGCCCGGCAGCAATTCCTCATCGGCCATCCACAACAGATGCGCCGCGAACTGGTCGGAAACGATCGGGCGCGCATGCGGATCGGCCAGCACATCCCCGCGCGAAATGTCCACTTCATCGGCCAATGTCAGCGTGATGGCGTCGCCCGCCACCGCCTCGGGCAGATCGCCATCCATGGTGACGATGCGGGTGACCTTGCTGGCCTTGCCCGACTTGGCGACCGCGACGGTGTCACCGGGTTTGACGCGCCCGCCGGCGATGGTGCCGGAGAAACCGCGAAAATCCAGATCGGGACGGTTGACCCATTGCACCGGCAGACGGAAGGGCTTGTCGGCCAGGGCCGTATCCACATCCACCATTTCCAGATGCGACAACAGCGGCGGACCGCTGTACCACGGCGTTTCCTTGGACTTTTCGATGACATTGACGCCAAAGCGCGCCGACAGCGGGATCGCCACCTGGCTGACGAAATTCAGCCGCGCCGAAAAGGCATGAAACTCCGAAACGATTTGATCGAACAGTGTTTGCGAATAGTCCACCAGATCGATCTTGTTCACCGCCAGCACGATGTGGCGGATGCCCAGCAGCGAGGCGATAGTGGCGTGGCGGCGGGTCTGGGTCAGCACGCCTTTGCGCGCGTCGATCAGGATGACGGCAAGATCGGCATTGGAGGCGCCGGTCGCCATATTGCGGGTATATTGCTCATGGCCCGGCGTATCGGCGACGATGAATTTGCGCTTGTCGGTGGCGAAGAAGCGGTAAGCGACATCGATGGTGATGCCCTGCTCGCGCTCGGCCTCCAGCCCGTCCACCAGCAGCGCGAAATCGATATCCTCGCCGGTGGTGCCGAATTTCTTGGAATCCTTCTCCAGCGACGCCAGCGTGTCCTCGAACAACAATTTCGTGTCGTACAGCAAGCGTCCAATGAGCGTGGATTTGCCGTCATCGACGCTGCCGCAGGTGAGAAAACGCAGCAGGGATTTCTTTTCCTGGGCGGCGAGGAATTTCTGAAGATCGGTGGGGGCACTCATTAGAAGTACCCCTCCTTCTTCTTCTTCTCCATCGAGGCCTTTTCATCGCTGTCGATCAACCGGCCCTGGCGCTCGGATGTGCGGGCGGTGAACATTTCGGTGACGATGTCTTCCAGACTGTCGGCATCGCTCTCGATCGCGCCGGTCAGGGGATAACAACCCAGGGTGCGGAAGCGCACCAGGCGGTTTTCGATTTTTTCGCCGGTCTTCAATTTCATGCGCGCATCGTCGTGCATGATCAGTGTGCCATCGCGCTCCACGACGGGGCGTTTCTTGGCGAAATAAAGCGGCACGATGGGAATATTCTCGGCCAGGATATATTGCCAGATGTCCAGTTCGGTCCAATTGGACAAAGGGAAGACGCGGATGCTCTCGCCCTTGTTGATGCGGGTGTTGTAGACGCGCCAGAGTTCGGGCCGCTGGTTCTTGGGATCCCAAGCATGGCTGGCGGTGCGGAAGGAAAAGATGCGTTCCTTGGCGCGGCTTTTTTCCTCGTCCCGGCGCGCGCCGCCAAACGCGGCGTCAAAACCGTATTTGTCGAGTGCCTGTTTCAGGCTTTCGGTCTTCATCACCTGGGTATGCAGCGAGGACCCGCTGTCGAAGGGATTGATCCCGCGCGTCACGCCGTCCTGGTTGATATGGACGATCAAATTCAGGCCCAGCCGCTTGGCGGTCTCGTCCCGGAATTGGATCATCTCCCGAAATTTCCAGGTCGTATCCACATGCATCAGCGGAAAGGGCGGCTTGGAGGGATAGAAGGCCTTCATCGCCAGATGCAGCATCACGCTGCTGTCTTTGCCGATGGAATAGAGCATCACCGGATTGGCGAACTCTGCCGCCACTTCGCGCAGGATGTGGATGCTCTCGGCTTCCAGGCGCCGCAGATGCGATATAACAGTTTTATTACTGGACAATTTCGAGTATCCCAAACTTGGGCTGTGAAATATGCTACCGACACGGCTTTGGCAAGCGCACCAGCTCTTGTGGCTGTAAAGCGCAAATATGGCCCCCCGGTGAATAGTGGGGGTAACACGGGCTTATTTCAGAATTTTGGAGGTCACTGCCGGGGGAACGGCCTGCTCTTCCACGGCAAAACGCACCCGGCCAACCGAGCGGCCGTCAAAGGTCTGAATATTGACCTGCCATTGGCCGGGCTTGGGAGCGGTCTTGAAGGTGAAGTAGCGAAAGCCCTCCTCACGACCGCCGGTGATGGGTACAGAAATGCGCTGCTGGGAAACCCAGCCCATACCAGGCCTCAGCCATTGCCAATCGTGCACGATCCTGGTGCTCAAGCCGCGCGGCGCAAAGATCGCATTGTAAAGATAGAGCCTGGCGCCTTTTTGCACATGCATGATCGCATGGGTGCCAAACAGCGCCTGCCATTCCGGCGGCTCGTCTTCCTCCGCGACCTGGAAATTCACGCCCACGCGCTTGACGTGGTGATAGATGCCGGCATCGGTCAGAACCAAGGGCAGCGGCGGCAGAATGCGCAGGAAATACACAGTGTTGAGCGCCAGCGCGATCAGCACCATGCCGGCCAGAACCTGCATGCGGGCGACGCGATAACGTTCATGTCCCAGCCATGCCAGCGCCCGCATATAGAAAAAGAACAAGGTCACCGCGACGACGCCGCTGATCAAAAAGGGACCATGGCCGATGCGCCCGAGCGCTATCGGCACCAAGAGGATGGCGTAGGAATAGATGGCGAAGAAGAACAGCAGGGCCGAAAAAACCAGCCGCGCATGATAACGGCGCATATACTCGTTGCCGATGAAGATCGCCACCATCGCCAGCAGGAACGGCCAGGACGAGGTAAGCGAAGCGCTGCGGATATAGAAAACACAGAATCCCGACAGCAAACACCCCAGCGCGAACTGGGTCATGGCGATCAGAATGGTGCGGGTCTGGTCGGAAGGCTTTCTGCCATCGGGGCGCGATTCCAGCACATGCAGCGCCGCAATGGTCCCCCCCGCCACCAGCAGATAGACGATGAAGACTGCTTGCGTCAGCGCATGGTCGATGCGGCCGAAGGTGAGGCTGTCGAAGGCAAACCCGCCCGCGAGCGAGAAGGCGGAAATCTTGCGCTCATGCCTTCGCGCCCAGCTGATGGCCGGATCGAAGGTCCTGGGATCGAAAGCGCGCATGGCGAAGCTTATGGTATTCGCACCCTCTTATCACAAGGCCGGCATCACAAGGCCCGATTGCGGCGAAAACGGGGTTGGCGGCGGTCAAACATTGTCACAGGGAATTTCAATCGCCGCCGGCAGCCGGCGAGGCGTCAAAGCGGCGCGCGCAACGCCACTTCGATGGCTGCCGCAAAACCATGGTGCGGGCGCGGCTGGTCGTCCTGCAGCCGTCCGGCCAGATCCAGATGAACGCGCCCGCCTCCGAGGGTGAGAGGAAGCGACAGGCGCGCCTCCGCCATGTTCAGCACAACAGGCGTGGGGCTGATGATATTGGCGCCCACCCCAAGATGGCTGCCGATGGTGGCGTGATGGGCGGACAGTTGATAGAAACGCCCGCCAGCGTCGGTCCAGCTACCCTGCAGCGACAATAGGGTGGAGTCGTTGTCCAGGCTGAAGCCCAGAGGCCGCCCGCGATAGCGCATGCCATCGGGATATTGCCAATTGGTATAGGTGAAGCCGTAAAAATGGTCGCCAAAGCTGAACGGGTGGCGGGTGGCGATAGTGTCGGTGAATTCCGCCGTCAGCTTGACCGGATTGTGGGGCGCGGGAATGAAAAGACTGACCCCGAACAGATGACTGGTGCCCGAATGGTTGAACCAGGAGTAATCCTCGTTCATCAGCTGCAAATAGACCTGATAGGGCATCGCGCCCAGCCTGCCGCTATATTTGAAATCGAAGGTCAGCTCGTCATTGGTCTTGTTGACGCTCAGCGGGTTGTTGGAGAACTGGAAATAGTCGCGGATGGGAACGCAATTGTGCCCCTGGCCGCAGAATTCTTGGGTGCGGGCGATGGCCATTTCGAATCCGGGCAAGGGATGAATGGTGAGCCTGACGCCGCTGTAATAGGTGTCGGGTTGCAACCGCGGTCCGTCCAGATAGCCGAACAGGACTTCCGCCTGCCAGGGCCCCAGCCAGCGCAGCACAGGCCAACGGGACGCGCCCGTTTGCGCCCGGGTGATGCCGACCTGCGGCATGGGGCGGGCATTGTTGGAAAGCTGCAAGGCCGAAATCTGTCCCGGCCCCCACCAATGATCCAGATAACCCGCATAGATCAGCGCATCCCCCAGACGCACGGCACCATAGGTGCCTTCCGGCATCAGCTTGACGCTGTTGCCGCGAAAATTCTGGGTCAAAACCCCCAGCGATATCCGTCCTGAAAAAATCCCACTGGTGCCTTCCAGGGAGAATTGCGCCTGCCCTTGTCCCCGGCCCAGCCCGTCAAAGCCATAGACGAGCCCTGGGCTGTTGGTGGCATCCAGACTGAACCAAGCGGAAACGCCGCGCGCAGTACCGGCCCGGGCCCGCGTCTGGATACGGTCGACGGCCGCCGAAAGCGGCACGGAAGCCGAGACATGCGCTGTCGAAAGGTCTTGCAGCAAAGACTGCCAAGGCAAAGGCCATTGGGTGGTGACATTGTCCACCACGCCCACGGCCTGAAGCAGTTCAATGTCGGCGCGAAGCTGGTTGTCCCCAACCTCGGCCCAGGGGGATGCAGCGGATGGCAAACTTGTCGCGGCCCATAGCAACAGGGCGCAGGCGGTTTTTCCGCCCCAATACCGGCTCTGCATGAAACTCCAAAGCACCCCCGCCCGGGAGATTACTGATCCCGCAAATGCAGACAAGCCTGCTTCTGTAAGAATTTACAATGCTTGCAGATGACGGCCATCAATTCTTGGCAGGAACGCAGGCTTGGCCCTTCTGCGTCAGGAGCGTGCAAAACTCCGCCTGACTCCTATGAGCGCCCGGTTGGACCCGCAGACGGTAATAGCGGCCTTTGCCCGGCAGTTCGGCGATCAACATATGCGGGCTTAATCCATCCAGCAAAGTGCCGGCCGCGGCTTTGGCCTTCCTCCAGCCGACTTGCGCTTCGGCTTCGCTGCGCCAAGCGCCCAATTGCACCTGCCCGCCGGTGGAGGCTTGGTCCAATGCGGGGCGCAACCTCAACGCATTCACCGGTATGAGCAGTGATGGCGAAGCGGGCGTTGCCGGTGGAGGATTTTTCGCGAGGAGCGGGCGGACGTCTTTGACGGCGTCACCCACCATCGTGCTGCTTTGGCTGGTATGCACCGGCCGGCTTTTTTCCGGAGGCGGACGCAAAATGATTCTTTCTTCCGAATTTGCCACGAACCCATCGGGCGGTCCGCCCAGGGCAATCAGGCGGTCGGTCGCCGGGATATAGCCGGAATCCGCCGATACGGCCCTGGCATAGAATTCACGCGCGGCCAATTCGTCGCGGCGCGCTTCCGCAATCTGACCCAAGCCGTAGTAAGAATATTGGGATTTTCCGCCGGGGATCGAGAGGGCGGCCAGATAATCGCGCCGCGCTTCCTTGAGCTTGTTTTGCCGGCGATAGACATTGGCGCGATTGTTGAGAGCGGTGGCCAGACCCTCGTTTCGCAGCGCGATGACCGCGCCATAATCGGCCAGCGCCTGGTTGAGCCGCCCTAGCCCATCCTGCAGAAAGCCGCGTTGCAGGAGGGCCGCCGCCTGTTCCTGCGGCGCCAAGCCTCCTGTCGCGAGCGCCTGGGTAAAGTCGTTCATGGCCGCGTCATAGGCGCCCAACAATTGCCGCGCCAATCCGCGATAGAGCAAAAGCAAACCGTGCTGAGTTGGGCTTAAGCCCTCTTCACCAAGGGCGGAATCGGCCAGGGTTACCGCTTGTTGCGCATCGCCGCCGTCGAGCGCCGCCTCGGTTTCCGCCACGATCAGCTGGGCCGTTGCAGATCCCCAAGCGGGACGCGCAACGGCAAGGACCGCAACAAGGACCATCGTGCCGATATAGAGCAAAGCCGCCTTGCCCATGGTTCCCGCCAAATGCCTGAAACTGGACAATAATGGCGGGCCTATGCCATGAAACAGGCCGTTTCAGAACCATCCCCTGGAAAACATCCCCGGAAAAAAACATGTCCACCGCAAAACCCGTCCGCAAGGCTGTGTTCCCCGTCGCCGGCATGGGCACCCGATTCCTGCCCGCCACCAAGGCAATCCCCAAGGAAATGCTGCCGGTGGTGGACAAGCCGGTCATCCAATATGCGGTGGAAGAAGCCCGTGAGGCCGGGATCGAGCAGTTCGTCTTCATCACCGGTCGCGGCAAACATGTCATCGCCGACCATTTCGACCATGCTTATGAGCTGGAATCCCTGCTGGAAGCCCGGGACAAGACCACCGAGCTGAACAGCCTGTTGGAAATGCTGCCCAAGACCGGCTCGGTTGGCATGATCCGCCAGCAGCAGCCTCTGGGGCTCGGCCATGCGGTATGGTGCGCCCGCCATTTCGTGGGCAACGAGCCCTTCGCGGTTTTGCTGCCCGACGATCTGATGGTGGGCAAGCCCGGCGCCCTCTCGCAGATGATCGCGTCCTACAATCAGGTGGGCGGGGGTATCATCGTGGCGGCGGAAGAAAAGCCCAAAAACGAGATCAAGCGCTATGGCGTGGTCGATCCGGGTGTCAGCAAAGGCAATGCGACGGAAGTCAAAGGCGTGGTGGAAAAGCCCGCGACCGGGACCGAGCCGTCCAATCTCTGCGTCATCGGACGCTATATCCTGCAGCCGGAAATTTTCGGCATTCTGGACCGGCAGGAGCGCGGTACCGGCAACGAAATCCAACTCACCGACGCCATGGCCCAGATGATCGGCAAGGCGCCCTTTCATGCCGTCAAAACGGACTGTGCCCGTTATGACTGTGGCGATAAGGTGGGTTTCCTGCACGCCAATATCGCGGTCGGCCTGTCGCGGCCCGATATCGCGCCGCAGCTGAACGCCATCCTCAAGGGCTTGGTGTGATAACCGCCGGACGTTTCGCCGGTTGGCGCGCGCGGACGGTCAAGGCAGCGGTAAGCGGAGCGCTGGCATTGCTGGCTGGGGCATGCAGCTCCGCAAGCTCCGGCAACACCAACTATTCCCAATTTTATCAGGTCCTGCGGCAAAGTTTTGCCGCCAGCATGGGCCGGGTGCGGGTAACCCGCGAACAGGCGGGCGCCATCCCTTATGCCACCATGGGTTACCGGCTGGACGGGGGAAACCAGGCATTGCTGGTCCTGGGTACCGACAGCAGCGGCGAATTGCTCTGGACGTCCGCGGCGCGTGTGGTGATCGTCACGCGCGGCGGCCGCATCGTCCGCACTATAGGCCTGGGTCACGACCGCGCCGCCCAAACGACGCGCGATGCGACCCGTCTCCCCCCTCCCGCCGCCGCGATCCGGGGATCTTTCGCAACCACGCGGCTGGAGGACTTTCCCGAGCTGGGCTTCTATGGCGTGCAGGTGTCTTGCCGGGCGCGTATGACCGGACGGCAAACCATCAAGATTTTGGGACAGGCCATTGCCACCATTCGCGTGGATGAGACCTGCAGCAGCCGCAAGCCGGATTGGTCCTTCACCGACACATTCTGGGTGGATGCCGACAACGGCCTGGTCTGGCGTTCCCTCCAGCATGTCCATCCCAATGGGGATGCGGTGGAAACAGAGATACTCAGGCCGCCAGCCTAGCTGCGGAAGAAAATTGGGAGAGCCCGAAGGGCTCTCCCAACAAACCATCCGGTTTTCGAATTCCGCTACGGGGCGGTGGTGACCGTCGCCGTGGTAGTCGTGGTCGGGCCAGAACCATTGCCGCTGGCCGCAAGACCGATACCCAGACCAGCCAAACCAACACCGCCAATAATCAGGATCATGGTGCTGGTTTCCATCTGCGCTTTCTTCACGCCAGCCGGCTTACCCGCAGTCAACGCCGTTTCCGCAAATGCGTTGGTGATCAACAGGCTGGTAGCCAGGACAGTTGCACCGAAAATCCGCATCACATTCTCCATATAATAGTTTTTAGGGCGTAAAGCCACTTCTACGCGGCTTCGCGCAACTGTGTCAATTCATAAGAGGGCAAAGAGGTTTCAACCGAATCTGGAAGAATGTCGCGGTGTTGCTGCGGCGCAACAATCGGTCCTTCTGGCAAACTGTCAGCCGTCGTAAACCTCTCCTAACCTTCAATTCTGCTAAGTAACGCCAGCCTTTTAAGAAAGCGCCCAGCCTATGTCCGTGATCCACCCCATCATCTTGTCCGGCGGCACTGGCTCGCGGCTATGGCCCCTGTCCCGCAGTCTTTTTCCCAAGCAATTGCTGGCCTTGGCCGGGGAACGCAGCCTCATCCAGGATACCGTATTGCGGGCAAAGGGCAGCGGTTTTGCCGCCCCCATGATCGTCTGCAACACCGAGCATCGCTTCCTGATCGCCGAGCAACTGCGCGAAGCCGCCATCACGCCGGACGCCATTGTGCTGGAGCCCATAGGGCGCAACACCGCACCCGCCGCCGCCGTGGCGGCCCTGATGGTGGCCGGGAAAGACCCTGGCGGCTTGATGCTTCTGATGCCGGCCGATCACATCGTACGTGACCGTACCGCTTTCTTGGAGGCGGTCACGCGGGCAGCGGCCATGGCGGCGCAAGATCGCCTGGTGACTTTCGGCATCACGCCTGATTCGCCGGAGACCGGTTATGGCTATATCTGCCGCGGTGCGGCCCTGGCAGACAACGGCTTCCAAGTCGCCCGGTTTGTCGAAAAACCGGACGCGGCCACCGCCGCGCACTATGTCGCTTCGGGCGTGTATGACTGGAACAGCGGCATGTTCCTGTTCAAGGCGGCAACGCTTTTGCGCGAACTCGAACGCCTCGAGCCGGAGCTCCTGGCCCATTGCCGCAATGCGTTGGAAAACGGAAAGAAGGATCTGGATTTTTTCCGCCTCGAGCAAACCGCCTTTTCCCAGGCCAAGGCCATCTCCATCGACTATGCCGTGATGGAGCGGACCGACAAGGCGGCGGTGGTGCCGGTGGACATGGGTTGGAGCGATGTCGGCTCCTGGGAAGCCTTGTGGGCCGCCGCCAGCCGCGACGATGCCGGCAATGCCACCAAGGGCGATGTGCTCCATCATGGCGCGCGCAATTCCTATCTGCGCAGCGAAGGACCGCTGGTGGCGGCGGTGGGTGTGGAAGACATCGTGGTGGTGGCGACCCAGGACGCGGTGCTGGTCAGCCACAAAAGCGCCTCGCAGGACGTGAAACGGATTGTCGAACAGTTGGAACGGTCAGGCCGCGAGCTGCATACCACCCACCGCAAGGTATACCGTCCCTGGGGCTCGTACGAGAGCATCGACAATGGCGACAAATTTCAGGTCAAGCACATCATCGTCAATCCCGGCGCCAAACTGTCGCTGCAAATGCACCATAAGCGCGCCGAGCATTGGATTGTCGTATCGGGCAAGGCGCAAGTCACCTGCGATGAGAAGGTGTTTGCGCTCAAGGAGAATGAGTCCACCTATATCCCGCTGGGCGCCAAGCACCGGCTGGAAAATACCGGCGCCGAGCCGTTGCACCTGATCGAAGTGCAATCGGGCTCCTATCTCGGTGAAGACGATATCGTCCGCTTCGAGGACACCTACGGAAGAAATTAAGCGCGCAGCTACTGCTTCGCCAAGACAGCCAGCGAAGCCGCCGTCACCGCAAAGGAGCTTAGCAAGCTGGTGACATCCACTGCCAGCTGGCGCAGGTCCAGCGGCGCCAGATCGCGCGGTACGACGACGGCGCTGCCCGGCGAAATGGAAGTGATGTCAGCGCTCAACCACGATTCTTCGACGCGGCGCGCCGAGCCGTCCGGCTGGACGATAAAAGTCATCTCGTCCTCGGCGAACTGGGCGTAGCCGCCCGCCTTTTTGATATATTCCTTCACCGTCATGCCGGCCTGATAGGTATAGCTGCCAGGCTGCATCACCTCACCCAACACCGCGACCGTGGAAGGCCGCTGCGGAATGAAGATAACATCTCCGCCTTCTAGCAAGGGGTCCAGACTCGGATTGGCTGCGAGTATGCTGGGATCGGCGGCGATCGCGATGCGGCCCAAAGCTCTCTGGGTTCGCAGTTGGCTCGCAAAGGCGCGGACGGCCGTAGGATCAACCCGGTTGCTCCCAATATTGGTGACACCCGCCAGCAGCTGGCTTTCGATATCGTTGGCCGCTCGCTGATAGCCACTCTGCTCTATCTGAGCCGCAGACTTGCGCAGGAAAACAGTGCCTTGCGGATAAGCCGTGCTTGTCAAACCGCCGACGCGCATCAGCAGGTCGGAAAGATGTTCTCCTCGCCTTATGGGATAATTCCCGGCAAACCGTATTTCGCCTTGGATCGTCACAGAACCAATGCCGGTATCGGTGAAGACCTTGTTGAAATGGAACTGATCGCGCGGGCGTACGACATAGTTGGCCAACAGCCCTTGACGCAGCGGCAGGGACTGGCGCTCGCTGGCGGCGCGTCCGCTCCGGCCATCCACCATCGTGGTGAGAAGCTCAACGCTGGTTTCATCCGCCCCGCTGGTGGTGCCGCCTGCGGCTTGAACCAGATCTTTCAGAGACACGTTCGGACCGACGAAATAAAAACCCGGCCCCATCACAGCACCATCCAATCGGGCCCGGTGATCGATCAAAAAATTGACCAACACCAGCGAATCCAAATTCAATTGGCGCACCAGCTCCCCGAACGTATTGACTTCCCGGTTGCTGGCATATTCTCCGGTCCGCAGGGTCTGTTGCTGATAATTCTGCGGCAGGCCAGCGTCCTGGCCGGTGGTCACCTGCCCCGGCATGGTCTGTGGCTGCGTCGGGGAAAAGCCGGCCTGCTGTCCGCCAGCCTGAGGCGTGTTTGCCGCCATGATGTTGTTGGCCGCAATTTGCCCCCGTTGAATAGCCTGTTGCGCGGTCCATTGCCGTTGTTGCGCCAACAGGCTGCCGGGTAGCGGCATATCCAGCAACGCGATGATATTGCTCCGCTGAAGATCGGCCGGCACGCTGCTGAAATCTTCCTGATCGGTGGAGGATACGTCCAAAGCGCCAGGCTGCAAGCCAAAAGGATTATCCGGCGACGTGCCGGCGGAAGATGGGCTCTGCTGCGACTGCAGCCCAGTCTGCTGCGACTGCAGCCCAGCGGCGACGCCTGCGGCGGGCATAGGTGGGGCCGGTTGAGCCTCGCCTCGGGTTTCCAATGGATAGCGGATTCGCGCCTGATCCACCCTCAGCTTGTCCATAAAAGTCTTGACCACGAAACTCAAGAGCGCTGCTTCATTCTGAGAAATCGGCCTGATCACATCATCGCTTTGCAGAACCTGGTCTTCGGCGCCATTCAAAACAGCCACTGGCGTGAATGCGACCAACGATCTCAGCAATGTCTGAGGATCTTTGCGGACGATAAGGCCGAACAAGGTGTAGGGCGACGGGCCCAATGCACCCGGCGCACGAATGACCTCTGAGAGTTTGGTGCCGGTGGTGATGGCATATTGTCCAGCCAATCCGGTACCGCCTGACAGTGTGGCCTGAGAGGCGGCCAAATCCGCTGCCAGTTCCACCCGCAGGATTTCGCTGTCGCGGACAAGACCGCTGTCGTTTTGCAACGACACAAGTGCTAGTCGGCCGTCCGCCTCAATGCGCTGCACGCCCAAACGGTAACGGCCC
>DATFDR010000045.1:0-51056 GCA_035251935.1 Rhizomicrobium sp.
GCCGGAGCAGGTGCGGGCGCCGAAGCGGGCGCAGGTTTGGGGGCTTCGGCTTTAGCCGCCGCAGGCTTGGCGGCACCCACCTGGCCTTCGGCGATGGCGCCCAGCAGCGCGCCCACCTGGACGGTGGCGCCTGCAGGTGCGGAAATCGATTCAATCGCGCCATCGGTGGGCGAGGGCACTTCCACCGTGACCTTGTCGGTTTCCAGTTCCAGCAGCGGTTCGTCGCGCTTCACCGCATCGCCTTCCTTCTTGAACCATTTGGAGATGGTGGCTTCGGTGACGGACTCGCCCATCGCGGGCACTTTTATTTCGACGGTCATGGATGACTCTTGTCTCTAGAGGGAGAGTGCTTCGTTGAGGAAGTGGGCCAGTTCGGCCAGATGCTGTTTCATCAGGCCTGCCGCGGTCGAGGCATATTCGGGGCGTCCGGCATAGCGCGGGCTGGTCTTGCCGCCCAGCTTGGCGACGGTGTCTTCGATGCGCGGCCGCACAAAGCTCCAGGCGCCCTGGTTCTTGGGCTCTTCCTGGCACCAGACCAGTTCGGCCTTGGGGAAGCGGTTCAGTTCCTGCGCCAGGACATTTTCCGGGAAGGGATAGAGCTGCTCCATGCGCAGGATCTGGATGCGGTTTTCGCCGCGCTTCTCGCGCTCCTCCATCAGGTCGAAATAGACCTTGCCGCTGCACAGCACGACGCGCTTGATCTCGTGATCGGGCACCAGCTGGACGGTGGTGGCGCCGGGCACCACTTCGGCCTGGTCGCGCAAAACGCGGTGAAAGGAGGTGCCGGGCAGCATGTCGGTGAGGAAGCTGGTGCACTTTTTGTGGCGCAGCAGCGACTTGGGCGTCAGCACGATCAGCGGCTTTCTGAAGCTGCGATGCATCTGACGGCGCAGGATATGGAAATAATTGGCCGGCGTGGTGGGCACGCAGACCTGCATATTGTCCTGGGCGCAAAGCTGCAGATAACGTTCGAGCCGCGCCGAACTGTGTTCCGGGCCCTGGCCCTCATAGCCGTGCGGCAAGAGCAGCGTCAGGCCCGACATGCGCAGCCACTTCATTTCGCCGCTGGCGATGAACTGGTCCATCACCACCTGGGCGCCATTGGCGAAATCGCCGAATTGGGCTTCCCACAACACCAGCGCCTTGGGTTCGGCGGTGGAATAGCCATACTCAAAACCCAGCACTGCTTCTTCCGACAGCAGGGAGTCGATGACCTCGAAGTGGCCCTGATTCTCGTCAACATGCTGCAGCGGGAAATAGCGTTCCTCGGTCTTTTGATCCACCAGGGCGGCGTGGCGCTGGCTGAAGGTGCCGCGCTGGGAATCCTGGCCGGACAGACGGATGTAATGGCCTTCATTCAGCAAGGTGCCGAACGCCAAGGCTTCGCAGGTCGCCCAATCGAAGCCCTCGCCGGTCTCGAACATCTTGGCCTTGGCTTCCAGCTGGCGGGCGATGGTCTTGTGCAGATTGAAGCCCTCGGGGGAGGTGACCAGTGCCTTGCCCACTTGGCGCAATTCCTTCTCGGCGACGCTGGTTTCCCCGCGCCGGTCGCTATTCTTGGGCGCGACTTCCAAGCCTTGCCAGCGGCCGTCCAGCCAATCGGCCCGGTTGGGAAGATGGGATTTGGACGCGTTGAATTCCTCGTCCAGCCGCTGGTTAAAGGCCGCCGCCATGGCGTCGGCGTCGGCCTGGGTCAGCGTGCCTTCCCGGACCAGCTTGGCGGTGTAGAGCTGCAGCGTGGAGGGATGATCCTTGATCACACGATACATCTGCGGCTGGGTGAAGGCGGGCTCGTCGCTCTCATTATGCCCGAATCTGCGATAGCAGATCATGTCGAGCACAACGTCCTTCTTGAACTTCTGGCGGAACTCGATGGCGATGCGGGTGGCATGCACCACGCTTTCCGGATCGTCGCCATTCACGTGGAATATGGGGGCCTGCACCATCAGGGCGATGTCGGTGCAATAGGGCGATGAGCGCGAGAAGATCGGCGCGGTGGTGAAACCGATCTGGTTGTTGATCACGAAATGCATGGTACCGCCGGTGCGGAAGCCCTTGATGCCGGACATGGCGAAACATTCCGCCACCACGCCCTGGCCGGCAAAGGCCGCGTCGCCATGGATCAGCACAGGCAGGACCGAGGTGCGCGCATCGATATCGCGCAGCTGCCATTGTTTGGCGCGCGCCTTGCCCAGCACCACCGGATTGACGATTTCCAAATGCGAGGGATTGGGGGTCAGCGACAGATGCACTTTCTTGCCGTCGAACTCGCGGTCCGAGGAGACGCCCAGATGGTATTTGACGTCGCCCGAACCCTCGACATCGTCGGGATTTGCCGCGCCGCCTTGGAATTCATGGAAGAGCTGGCGATAGGACTTGCCCATCACATTGACCAGCACGTTCAGGCGGCCGCGATGGGCCATGCCCACCACGATTTCGCTGACGCCCAGCTGGCCGCCGCGCTTGATGATCTGTTCCAGCGCGGGGATGGTGGCCTCGCCGCCGTCCAGCCCGAAACGCTTGGTGCCGACAAAACGGTTGGCGGAGAATTTCTCGAAACCTTCCGCCTCGATCAGCTTGTTGAGGATGGCCTTCTTGCCTTCCGGCGTGAAATGGATCGCATCGCCCTCGATGCGGCGCTGCAGCCAGCTTTTCTGTTCCGCATCGTTGATGTGCATGAACTCATAGCCGATGCGGCCGCAATAGATGCCGCGCAGCTTTTCCAGCAATTGGCGCGGCGTGGCGGTGGTGAACCCCAGAATGCCGTCGACATAGACCGGCGCATCCAGAGCGGCGCCTTCGAACTGATAGTGTTTGGGATCCAAAGTGGGTTGCGGTGTGCGCGGGGTGATGCCCAAGGGATCCAGATCGGCTTCCAGATGCCCGATCATGCGATAAGCGCGGATCATCTGCACGGCATGGATGGATTGTTTGGCGGCTTCGCTGCTGTCACCGGCGCTGGGTGTGGCGGCGGCAGGTGCGGCCTTCGCGGGCTTGGCCCCCGAAGCCTTCGGCGAAGGGGGCTCCTGGCCCGTCAGCGCGGCGATCAGATCGCCGCCGGCGATATCGGCACGGACGTCGCGCTTCCAGGCCGGGCCACGGCCCAGCTGGGTGGGGCTCAGGCCCTGATCGCCGGTTTGGGAAAAATAAGCCTGCCAGCCTTCATCCACCGAAGTGGGGTTGGCGATCCAGGCGGCATACATCTGCTCGATATAGGCGGCGTTGGTGCCATTGAGGAAAGAGGTCGCTTCGAAGATCTCATTCGAGGCGCGATTCAACCGATCTGATGGGGATTGTTCAGTCATATCAAACGCTTATGGGGCGGCTTGTTGGGCCTGTCCCCTTCCTGGGTGGCGCGTCGTTTGCGGCGTGGGTGGTAGCGCCTTCTGCGAGGCGATTCAACGCCGAATGCGGTTAATATGGGCTCAATAGCCCGGCAAAACCAGGGCAACGGATGGCCCGCATACGCATGCCCGCAGCGCCCTATTTTTGGACATCGCGTCGCTTGTTGTCAGGTCTACCCATTCTTCCCTCTCCCCCTGAGGGAGAGGACGCAAAATCTTGCACTTGGCGAAGCGCAAGCGAAGCCAAGTGCTTAGATTTTGCTGGTGAGGGGTGTGTCCGTGCCCCAACTCACCCCTCACCTGAAAAATCACTGGGTTGAGCGTTCGCTATCGCTCCGCTAACCCAATGATTTTTCTTCCTCTCCCTCAAGGGGAGAGGAAAAGGGGCGCTACTTCCCGTTCAAAAGATCGAGCAACGTCGTACCCAGCGCCGCAGGATTCGGCGAGACGCGGATGCCCGCCGCCTTCATCGCCTCGATCTTGGAATCCGCGCCGCCCTTGCCGCCCGAAATGATGGCGCCGGCATGCCCCATGCGGCGGCCCGGCGGCGCGGTGACGCCGGCGATAAAGCCGACCATGGGCTTTTTGACCTTGGAGCGTTTGATAAAGTCGGCGGCGTCTTCCTCGGCGCTGCCGCCGATTTCGCCGATCATGATGATGGACTTGGTTTCGGGATCGGCCAGTAGCATCTCCAGCACGTCGATATGTTCAGTGCCTTTGACCGGATCGCCGCCGATGCCCACGCAAGTGGTCTGGCCCAGGCCGACCGCTGTGGTCTGCCACACCGCTTCATAGGTCAGGGTGCCGGAGCGCGAGACGATGCCGACGCTGCCGCGCTTGTGGATATGGCCGGGCATGATGCCGATTTTGCATTCGTCCGGCGTGATCACGCCGGGGCAGTTGGGTCCGATCAGCCGCGACTTGGAACCGGACAGCGCGCGCTTGACCTTGACCATGTCCAGCACCGGGATGCCTTCGGTGATGCAGACGATCAGCGGCACTTCCGCATCGATTGCTTCCAGGATGGCGTCGGCGGCGAAGGGCGGCGGGACATAGATGGCGCTGGCATCGGCGCCGACTTTTTCGCGCGCCTCACGCACCGTGTCGAAAACGGGGAGGCCCAGATGCGTCGAGCCGCCTTTGCCCGGGGTGGTGCCACCCACCATTTTGGTGCCGTAAGCGATGGCTTGTTCAGAGTGAAAAGTGCCTTGATTGCCGGTGAAGCCCTGGCAGATCACGCGGGTGTTCTTGTCAACGAGAATGGACATTATTTCGAACCCTTCACCGCTTTGACCACCTTCTGCGCGGCGTCGGCCAGATTGTCGGCGGAGGTGATGGCCAGGCCCGACTTGGCCAATATTTCCTTGCCCAATTCGACATTGGTGCCTTCCAGCCGCACCACCAGCGGCACGCTCAGCGAAATCTCCTTGGCGGCGGCGACGATGCCCTCGGCGATGATGTCGCATTTCATGATGCCGCCGAAGATGTTGACCAGGATGCCTTTCACGTTCGGGTCGCTGACGATGATCTTGAAGGCCTGGGTGACCTTTTCCTTGCTGGCGCCGCCGCCCACATCCAGGAAGTTGGCGGGCTCGCTGCCGAACAGCTTGATAATGTCCATGGTCGCCATGGCCAGGCCTGCGCCGTTCACCATGCAGCCGATCTCGCCATCCAGCTTGATATAGGACAGGTCGTACTTGCTGGCTTCGACTTCCGCCGGATCTTCCTCATCCAGGTCGCGCAATTCCTGAATGTCCTTGTGGCGGTACAGCGCATTGTCGTCGAAGTTCACCTTGGCATCCAGGCAGATGACGTTGCCGTCCTTGGTGACCACCAGCGGATTGATTTCCAGCAGACTCATATCCTTGGCCAGGAAGGCCTCGTACAGCGCCTTGACCAGCTTGCCGATCTGCTTGGCCTGCTCGCCCTTGAGCCCCAAGGCCGCCGCGATCTCATTGCCGACATAGGGCGAATAACCGGCCGCCGGTTCGATCTGGAAGGTGTGAATCTTTTCCGGCGTCTTGTGCGCCACGTCTTCAATGTTCATGCCGCCTTCGGTGGAGACGATGAAGGCGATGCGGCTGGTGGCGCGGTCCACCAAAGCCGACAGATAGAGTTCGCGTTCGATCGCCGAGCCGTCTTCGATATAGAGCCGCTTGACCAGCCGGCCTGCCGGGCCGGTCTGATGGGTGATCAGGGTCATGCCCAGGATGCGCTCTGCTTCCGTCTTCACGTCCTGGATGGATTTGACCACCTTGACGCCGCCGCCCTTGCCGCGGCCGCCGGCATGAATCTGGGCCTTCACCACCCAGACCGGGCCGCCCAGTTCTTCCGCACACCTAACGGCTTCCGCGACGGTGAAGGCGGGCTTGCCCTTTGGCACCGGCACGCCGAATCCGCGCAGCACCTCTTTAGCCTGATATTCGTGAATATTCATGGGGTTAGCCCTGAAACGGGGGTGGGAAAGCGGGCGCACAATAGCAGGGCAAAGGCCATGTGCAACGCGGCAGATGGACCCCGAAGACGCGTCTTTCGTCTCGAAACAGGACAGCGGGCTTGCCGATCCGTTTGCGAGACGCCCGTCGGTACCGTCCTAACCACAAAATACCCGGCTAAGCCGCTGGCATGGCTTTCGCTCTGTCTGTTCCCGAGCGGGTGCGAAACGTTCCGTAACGGAGCAGCGCGGCCCGGCAGGACAGGAATTGAACGGGTCATGAAGCATAAGAACTCGCATCTTTTGGTCGGATATTGGAGCCGGCTGCGCAAGGGGCGCTCTGTCCCCGACCAAAGCGACATCGATCCGCGCGCCATCAAGCGCCTTTTGTCCTATGTCTTCATCCTGGATTGCGACAATCCGGCCCGTCCCCGCTATCGCTTGGCGGGCACCGCGCTGTGCGAGCGCTTCGGTTTTGAACTGAAGGGCACCAGCTTTTTGGGCCATTGGGAATCGCAATCCGGCCTGGCGCTGGCCTCGCTGCTGCGTCAGGCCCTGAAAGTCGGCCAGCCCGTCTGTCTTTCCTCCATCGCCGCCACCGCCGACAATGGCATGGTGGAGCTGGAAACCATCCTAACCCCAGTTTCCTTCAATGGGGGCGCGCCGACGCGTTTCTTCGGGATGGTGCAGATGTTGGGCGATCCCACCCCGCTTTTGGGCCGGTCCATCGCTTATGAACGGCTGGTCGGTTCGCAGTTGATCCAGGAAGACGAACCGCTTCCGGTGTTCGATGAAAACGAGCCACCGCCACCGCCGCCCCAACTGCGCGCCCATCCCAAGGCGCCCTATCTGCGCCTGGTGGTATCGCAGGACAATCCCGCCTTGCTGCATTTCGGCTCGGGCGATCTGCTGGAGAAAATGTTCGATGTGCTGGCGCGCTGGCGCGCCGCCAACAACCAGGATGTGGACCGCTTGGTCTAGGGCCTTGGCGGCGTACTGGTGGACGGATTGTTGAGATCGGGCCGCTGGGCCGGAAGATCCTTGACCGGCGGATTGTCCACCGGATCGTTGCGCAGGATATTGCGATCCAGGAAGGCCGCGCCGGTCTTGCGCTGCAAATAGGGAATTTCATAGGCCTCGACCTTGTTGCGATAGGCCTGAAAGGTCGCCTCGTCTTGCGGCGTGCGCTTGTCGCAGCGCTCCACCGGCAGGCGCGCCTGTTCCTGGCACCACAGATCGAAATTCATTTCCTTGACGGGATAGTTGCCGTTGCGCTGCGCCAGCGCGGTTTGCGAAAAAAACACCGCGGCCGCCAGACTTGCCAAAAGAAGGCGCTTTTTCATGCACCCGACATTAGGCGCTTTGGCGTGGGTTGGACAGGCGCAAAAACAACGGCCCGCGCCTTTTGCGGCGCGGGCCAGGTTAATGACTATCGCAATCTTAATGATTACGGCTGTAACGTAATCACTGTGCGACGGTTCTTGGCTTCCTTCACGCCGTCTTCGGTCTGTACCGCCAGATCGGTTTCACCCACGCCGCTGGCATGCAAAGCGGCGCGGCGCGCGCCCATCTGCACCAGGGCTTCCACCACCACATTGGCGCGGCGAACCGAAAGCCCCTGATTGTAGTCCGACGGGCCCGATGTGTCGGTGTGGCCCACAACATTGATGTTGGCTTGGCCGCCGCTGCGCGCCGTGGCGATCACATTGTCGAGCACCTTCAGTTGTTCGGCCTTCAGGGTCCAGGAGTCGAAGTCGAAAAAGACCGTGAAATCGGCGGGGGCGGCGGCAGGAGCCGGTGCAGGGGCCGGGATGGGCGCAGGTGCAGGCGCCGGTGGCGGCGCCGGACGGGCGGCGGTTTCCAACCGCATCAGCGAGGAGTCCAGGGCCGTTTTGCAAGCCTGGCTGGCGGCCGCGGCGGTGGGCACGGTGCCATACAGAACCCAGCAATCGTAATCGGCCTGGGCACGGGCGGCCTGTTCGGGGAATTGGTCCTTGCCGGCGGCCAGGGCCCGGTCCAACCGGGCGCGGATGGTGGTTTGGGCCGGCCCGGAGGCCGCTTCCGGCTCCGGTTCGGTGCCGGTATCGGCCAACTCCGCCTTGGCGGTGAAGGCCTTGGCGAGCAGATCGCTGGAGGTATCGCTGCTGGAGAAGGGATCGAACATATCCCAGAAGGACCCTTCGGCGGTCGGTTCAGCCGGCAGCGCCGACGCTTCTCCGGCCAGATCGCTGTAATTCTTCGACAGAGCCTGGGTGAACGGCGACCCGGCCATTTCCCCGCTATCGTCGCTGGAACAAGCGGCCAAGCCGAAGGCCAGGACGCCGGCTGCGGCAAGCATGGTCAGGCCGCGGCTCATGCCGCGAGAAGCTGCAAGAAAGCGCATTTGTTGGTCCCCACTGGAAGCATGCTGACAGGGCCCAGCCCTGCCAATGCCGAAAATTTTACCCATCATTCCTATAGCGCGGCGGACAAGGGGGAAAAAGCCCTTGTTTCAAATTGGAGGCGCCCACGCAGGGTCCAAATCGGCATTTTCGGGTCGGGAAGGGCTTGTTTGTTCCTTCTTGGGGGGCTGGTAACGTCCTGTTGACCTTAGCGGGCGTAGAACCGGACGGGGACCTTAACAATTGGGGCAGGCCCATGCTGGGCTTGGCGAAGGCCATGAAGGACGCCGAACCGGTCGCCGCGAAAGCAGGCGCCGAACGCCGACGCTTCCGCCGGGTCAAGGTGGATTTGCCGGGTCGCCTATTCCTTCCCGCCGACAGCGTCGAAGCGCGTTGCACCGTGGCCGACTTGTCGCCCGGCGGCGCGGCGATCATCTGCGAAACCCTTCCCGAGGCGGGCACGCCGGTGGTTCTTTACATCGACAGTTTCGGCCGTTTCGAAGGCAATGTGGTGCGCCGCGACGGCGATGGTTTCGGTATCGCCTTTGTCTGCACGCCTTCCAAGCGCGAACGCACCGCCGAACAACTGATTCTATTTCTCAACAAGACGCTGGTGGACGATTCCGCGCTTCGCCGTCACGAACGCTCCAGTCAGCGCGGCTTTGCCAAATTCACCCGTGCCGACGGACAGATCGTCCGTTGCGAAGTCACCGACATTTCGGTGGGCGGCGTATCTTTGCGGACCGACGTCAAGCCGCCGATCGGCGAATTTGTGCTGATCGCCCAGATCGCGGGCCGTATCGCACGCCACCATGCCGATGGCGTCGGCATCGAATTCGTCGGCCAGGACAAAAACCCGGCCGAGCCCGCGCACTACATCAATGTGGTCCGCTAAGTCTTTACCCCAAAGCCCTAGAGTCTTGGTTTGTCGCGCAATTTGCCGGAAAATCGATTCCGATTTTCGCCGATTGCGCTTTAGCCCAAAGTTTGAATCTGGCTTGAGGCCAGCATCAGCTTGGCGACGGAAATTTCGCCGCTGGAGTCCAGCGTATCCAGGAAAGCGCGGGTGCGCTCCAGCGCATCCTGCTGTCCGGCCGCCCATTCCTCCACGCTTTTGCCTTGGGTCAGCAATCGGGACGCGATGGCGCGCTGAGACGCCGACAGATCGTCCATCAGGCGCCGCAAGGCGAGCCGGTCCCAATGTTCCGGCGGGGTGAACTTGCTCACCAGTTTGCGCAACCGGTCCAGTCCGACGGTCGTGCCCAAGGCGGCAAAGACGGGTGCGGCCTGGGCGGGCTCCTTGCCGGTTTCGCGCGCCAGCAGCGCCACATCCAGCGCCGCCACCAGATGACGCTTCAGCGACCAGTCGCGCGCGAGATCCTCAGGAATATGCTTGGCGAGGGCCTCGATGCGTTTGCTGTCTCCCGGCGTGAGGCGATAGGCCTGGCGCAAGGCTTCCACGCTGGCGCGATACTGCATCATCGTGTCGGCGATGGGCGCGTCGGCGGCGACATGGGTTAAGAACCAGTGAGTGGCGCGGCGGAACTGGTCTGCGATGCCGGCGTAAAGCTCGGTCTGCAATGCGGCATCCACTTTGCCGTCCAGGGCGTCGATCCGGGCTTTGAGCTGCGACAATCCAAAGGTGCCGTCGCTCAAGACAAAGCCGCGCGCCGCCTCGGCCGCCATATGGCCGGTGACTTCGCGGATTCTCAGTACGAAAACCGGGCCCGCCAGATTGACGATGGCATTGACCAGGACGGTTGAGACGATCTCACGCCTCAGCCGGTGGCGTTCCGGCTCCTGCGGGAAGGCGCCAACCGCGGCGGGCGGAAAATAGCCCGCCAGCAGGGCGGCAAAAGCTGGGTCGTCGGGCAGGGAGCTGGCCAGCACCTGCGCATCCAAATCCAGCTTGGCATAGGCCAAAAGCACACAAAGCTCCGGCCGGGTCAGGCCGCGGCCCTCATGGGCCATGGCTTTCAGCTGCGCGTCGCTGGGCAGATATTCCACCGTCCGGTCCAGTTTGCCGCGCAGCTCCAGATCGCGGATCAGCCGGCCATGCGCGTCCAGATCCAACAGCCCGCGCGATTGCGCCACCGACAGCGCCAAGGTCTGGTTGTAGTTGTCCGCCAGCACATGCGCCGCGACATCGTCGGTCATCGAGGCAAGCAGCGCGTTGCGCTGATCCGGGCTGAGTTCGCCCCGCATCACCGGCCCGCCCAGCAGAATTTTCAGATTCACTTCATGGTCGGACGTGTCCACCCCGGCGCTGTTGTCCACCGCGTCGGTATCGATGCGCACGCCGGCGCGCGCCGCTTCGATGCGGCCCAATTGCGTGACGCCCAGATTGGCGCCTTCGCCGACCACCAGGGCGCGCAATTCGCCGCCGTTGACGCGCACCGCGTCATTGGCGCGGTCGCCGGCCTCTTGCTGGGATTGGCTCGAAGCCTTGATGTAGGTGCCGATGCCCCCGAACCACAAAAGATCGGTTTTGGCCTTAAGCAGGGCTTTCATCAGGTCGGGTGGCGATAGGCTATCGGCCCCGCAGCCGATCAGCGCTTTTACCTCCGGCGAAAGCGGAATTTCCTTCAAGTTGCGGGCAAAAACCCCGCCGCCCTTGCCGATCAGCGCCTTGTTGTAATCGTCCCAGCTGGAGCGCGGCAGGGCGAAAAGCCGGGCACGTTCCTTGAATGGCGTCTCGGCGTCCGCGCCTGTCGGCGCGGACGGATCCAGAAAAATGTGGCGGTGATCGAAGGCTGCCACCAGACGGATATGTTTGGACAAGAGCATGCCGTTGCCGAACACGTCGCCCGACATGTCGCCGACGCCGATCACGGTGAAATCGGTGGATTGGATGTCGGTGCCCAGCTCGCGGAAATGACGTTTCACCGCTTCCCAGGCCCCGCGCGCGGTAATGCCCATTTTCTTGTGGTCATAGCCGACGCTGCCGCCGCTGGCGAAGGCATCGCCCAGCCAGAAGCCGCGTTCCAGCGCGATCCCATTGGCGATATCGGAGAAGGTCGCGGTGCCCTTGTCCGCCGCGACCACCAGATAAGGATCGTCGCCATCGGGACGCATCACATCGGGCGGCGGCGCCACCTGGCCATCCCTGCCCAGATTGTCGGTGACGTCCAAAAGCGTATGGATGAAAATCTTATAGGCCGCGATGCCGGTTTCCATGAACTGTTCGCGGGTGGGATTGGCGGGCATCTGCTTGGGATAAAAGCCGCCTTTGGCGCCCACCGGCACAATCACCGCATTCTTGACCTGCTGGGCCTTCACCAGGCCCAATATTTCGGTGCGGAAGTCCTCGCGCCGGTCGGACCAGCGCAAGCCGCCGCGCGCGATACGGCCGAAGCGCAGATGCACCCCTTCGATGGCGGGCGAATAGACGAAGATTTCCCGCCAGGGCCGGGGCGCGGGTAATTCCTCCAACCGGGCGGAGTCGAATTTGAGCGCCATGGCGGGACGCGGCGTCCCATCCGCGCCGGTCTGGAAGAAATTGGTGCGCAAGACCGCTTCGATCACATTGCGGAAGCGGCGGATAATGCGGTCGTCATCCAACGACGGCACATCCTTGAGCGCTAAGTCCAAACGCTTTGCGATGTCTGTGATTTGCAGCGCCCGGTCGCCGGAAAGAGCAGGGTTGTGGTGGGCATGGAACAACGCCACCAAAAGTCCGGCCACGTCGGGATTGCGCACCATGGCTTGCTGCATATAGGCAAGGCTGAAGGGAATAGCGGCCTGGCGCAGGAATTTCCCCACCGCCCTTAAGATGGTGACGTCGCGCCAATCCAGGCGGGCCGCGATCACCAGCTTGTTGAAGTCATCGCTTTCGGCTTCGCCGCGCAGCACGGCATGGAAGGCATCTTCCAGGGGCGCGCGAATCTCATTCAAATTGGCCGGCAGGCCGTCGGCGCGTTCCATGGAAAAATCCAGAACCACCGCTTCCTGCCGCCAGCCGCCGTCGCTGTTGAAGGAAACGGGGAAGGAATCTTCCGCGATCACTTTCAGGCCCAGGCTTTCGAACACCGGCAGCGAAGCCGACAAGGGCAATACATCGCCCAACACATGCAGCTTCAGCCGCAGCGAAGGCGCCGGATCGCCTTCGTGCCGCCACGCATTGGCGCGCAAGGCCAAACCGTCTTGGGCGCCCGCGATCTCCTGCAGGATCGCCAGATCGCGCGCGCCTTCATGGGCTGGAAAATTTCCGCGATAGCCGGGGGAAAAGCGCGGGCTGAGCGCCGCCAGCTTGGCATGGCCTTCGCTGCGGCCATAAGCGGCGCACAAGGCTTCCACCAGATGATCGTCCCAGGTGGTGATCAGCTGTGCGATCTGACGCTCCAGATCGCGCACATCCGCCTTGGGCAAGGGACCGTCGTTGCGGCCGATAATGTAATGCAGCCGCATCACGGGGCTTTCATCCACGGCCGTATCCACCGCCGAGGTGCGCCCATTCAAGGCTTTGGCCAGCAAAGCGTGAATATCGCCGCGGATCTCGGCATTGATATGATCGCGCGGCGCCAAAAGCATCGCTGAGACGAAGCGGTCGAAGCGATCGAAGCGCAAGAACAGTTTCAGACGCGGCAGCCCGCCCATATGCAGAATGCCGGTGGCGATGACATACAGTTCGTCGGCGGAAATCTGGAACAGTTCGTCGCGCGGAAACGTGTCCAGGATGTGCGCGAGGGCCTTGCCGTCATGGCTGGCCGGCGCCAGCCCGGCATAGTCCATCACCGCCTCGATTTTTCGGCGCAGCAGGGGGATGGCGCGGGCTTGGGTGGAATAGGCGTTGGACGTGAACAGGCCGACAAAGCGGCGCTCGCCCACAAAGGCGCCGTTGGGATCGAAGGTCTTGATGCCGATATAGTCCATATGCGCGCGGCGATGGACCACGCTGCGGGTGGCGCTTTTGGTGACGATGATCGGTTCGGGTGTATTGAGGAAGGCCCGCACTTCGGGCGTCAGTCCGCCGCGCTCGCCGCTCTGTCTCAGCACCCTGGCATGCTCGTCGCTGAGCACGCCCAGGCCGCTGCCCTTGATCGGTTCCAGCATGCCGTTGGCGCCGTCCCGGCCCAGCAGATAATCGCGCGCGCCCAAAAAGGTGAAATGATTGTCGGCCAGCCAATCCAGAAAGGCGAGGTCTTCGGCGATATCGGCCGGTTTGCCGCCGACATTGGGGGGATGGCGCACCAGATCCTCGCGGGCCGCCGCCAGGCGCGCCAGTGTCGCCTTCCAATCGCGCACCGCCAACGCGCCCTGGGCAAAGGCTTCGCGCGAGGAGTCCACCAAACTTTGCCTTGTATCGCCGGTCAGCGCATCGCAGACCAGCGCGATGACGCTGGTCTGGACCCCCTCCAGCTCCAGGATGGGATGAAACGCCGCGCGGATGCGCGCGCCGCCGGCCATCGCCGCGGCAAGCGCCGAATCGAACAGGAAGGGGCGGTCGTCATTGATCCCCACCAGCACCGTTTCGTGACTCTGCTCCAGGGCGATGACATGAATGGCGCCCTTGGGCCGCATGCAGGCTTCGGTGTGCAGCGTGACGGCCAGCGCCGCCAGCTGGTCGGCGCGCGCGCGCATCACATCCTCGGGAACGGCGTGGGCGTAGAGCGCATCGAAAAAGCGGACCAAGGCTGGATCAAGCGGCAGCAAGGCCCGGGCTTGCTTCAGACGGTCGGCGGCGTGTCTGGCCTCTTCGGTCTCGGCGGAACGGATGGCGGTCATCGCGGTCATCAAAAGCCTCGTGGAAGAAACGCGGTGATGGATACGAATATTATAGCGGCAGGACGCCGCCTGCGCCCCTTAAGACCTCCGCTGGGGCGCCCAGGCCATGTCGCGCTGTCTTTGCACGGTGCAACGTGACACGGTCAGGCCGGCGATCATGCCGCCGGCAACAAGGACCGCACCCGCAACCCATAGATCGAACGCGCCCAGCATGGCGGCGCTTACGGTCGCCAGGCCCACGGGTCCGGCGAAAGCAGCCACGCCTATTTCATCCTTGAGAACCAGCGAAGCTGCCAGGCTCGGGGTCACGGCAAAAACAAAGGCCGCCGCCGGAAAGTTCGGCATGAGCAAATAGGCGCCGGTTCCCCAGGCGGTGCCGGTGTACAAAAGCAACATGCGCAGTTCCCAGACGCTCTTTTGCAGCGGAATCTGTTGCGGGCTGCGCGCCCTGGCTTGGATGGCATTGCGTGTCATGCCGATGATGCCGATCAGGACCATCACTGCCCAGACGAAGCGGGCCTGCAAGCTGACGCTTGCGGCGACCCAGATCAGGGACAGGGCGGCTGCCAGCATCAAAACCAGGCAGAGCTTGGGCGCGCCAGCCAGAAATTGGGACAGACGCAGGATGGTTTGGGCCTCGCCATGCAGGACCGACAGGCGGGCCAGCGCGCCATGCGGGACGGGCTTGCGCGCTTCAACGTCACGGAAGGTTTTTGGAAGACGTGCAGGATCGGATGCCGGGCCGGGCAAGTTCAGATCGGTGAGGGCCATATAACGCCTCCGCGAGCGGTGTTCAGCGTTAGAACGACAAGCTTAACAATGTATTAATGGGACCAGTAGATGATTCGTGCGGGTACGGACAGTCGGGGCATTGGCTTGGCGTCGATCACCGTCTTCGATCTGGAATATACCGCCTGGGAATGTTCCATGGCGCGCCACTGGCTGACCCCCGGCGAGTTCAAGGAAGTGGTGCAGATCGGGGCGGTGAAGCTGGATGCCGACAGTTTCGACGTGCTGGCGGAATTCGATCTGTTGGTTCGCCCGCGCATCAATCCTATCCTGTCGCCTTATTTTGAAAAACTCACCGGCCTCTCCAACCAAGCGGTCGCCTGCCAAGGGGTGGATTTCACCACCGCCTATGCGCGTTTCCTGGAGTTCGTGGACGAGGGGCCGATCGCATCCTTTGGCCGTGACGAACGGGTGTTGGAAGCCAATCTGCGTCTTTACGGTTTGGCTTGTGTTCGGTCCTTGCCGGTGGCTTACGATTTGCGCGGCTGGTTCGCGGCCTTGGGCGTGGATCCGCGCGGGCTGCATTCCTGCGATATCGGCCCGGCGATGGGACTTCCTTTCGCGGGCCAGACGCACAATGCGCTCAACGACGCCCGCGCGCTGGCGGGCGCGATGAAAGCGATGGCGGGCCGCGGCGCGCGCTTGCGCAGCGCCGCATGAGCGGCAGCGAATGAACAGCGAGGCCAATCGGCTGATCCGGCTTTTGGATATCAAGCCTCATCCCGAAGGGGGACATTTCCGCGAAACATTTCGGGATGGCGAAGGCCGCGGCCATTCCTCCGCCATTTATTTCCTGCTCAAGGCAGGCGAGATCTCCCGCTGGCATCGGGTGGATGCCGCCGAGGTTTGGCATTTTTATCGCGGCGCACCGCTGGAACTTTTGATCGGCCGGCAGACCTATCTGTTGGGGCCGAATGTGGACGAGGGCCAAGCGCCGCAGATCGTGGTTCCGCCCCATGTTTGGCAGGCCGCCAAAAGCCTGGGTGATTACACTTTGGTCGGCTGCACGGTCGCGCCGGGCTTTGATTTCCAGCATTTTGAAATGGCGCCGGATGGCTTTATGCTCTGAGAAAATTTCGTTGCAGCGCAGATTGCGGCGGATACCAGCGTCGGCGCATGACGGTGATGACCAAATAATTTGGCCGGAAGGCGGCGAAGAATAAAGTCGCTCTGCAAGGAGCGCCTTTATTTTTTGGCGGGGCCGTGTCTCAACGGGTGGACGCCACCCCTGCTGGTCTTGGCGTATCGCGGTAGTTCGTCTTCGATCTCGAACCAAGGCAGTTGTTCCTCAGCGAAAACGTGCCGTGTCGGGCTCACGGAACCGGGCTCCGCGAGAGACGCGGCATAGAGATGAATCTCTTCAGGAATATGTTCATTCTCGTAGGTCAATTGTGATCCGCAGGTCGCGCAAAATCCACGGCGTACCCCTTCCGACGAACGGAAGTAGCGTGGTTCGCCCTGCGTGAAGCGGAAAGCCGCGCGCGGAACGGAAATCCACGTCGTGATTGGCGAAGACGTGGCGCGGCGGCAGCTTTCGCAGTGGCAATACGCCACCCAATTGGGCGGTGCCCGGTACTCGAAGGTGATCGAGCGGCAAAGGCAATGGCCTTTCGCGCAATGCATGTGAGTCCCTTGGTAACCGTACCCCGGCGACTATTTGATGGCCATGTCGGGCGGTGTTCCCGCGAACAGCTTGCCCAGTTCTTGCTGAATGGCGAGCGAGGAGGCATGACCTTCATGACCTTCGCTGGGGACGAAGCTGACCACTAGGGTTTGGCCCAAAAGGGCAACGGTGGGCTTGCCGCCCTCGGCCACCTTCACGCTGTTGACGCGCTTGGTGAGCGTCTGCCGCGCCGAAGGGGTGGAGGCCAGGAACCGTTCGATGCCGACCCCGGCATTGACCAGTGCGTCGAACGCGCGGCCGCGTGTTTCCGGGTCGGCCGCCATCACCGACGGATCTGCTGAAAACTTAAGCGTTATATTCAGAACATAAAACAAATGGCTGGCTTCGTCGTTGAAGGCGCCCTGCAATTCCGCCGCCGAGATCGCCAAGACCGGGGGCTGCGGCGCCGCCCCTTGGTAGGTGGCGGGCAGGCCTTGCGGCGCGTTCTGGGTATAAAGGGTAAGCCCACCCCACACCGAAACCCGCAAGGCCGTCGTGCCGGTATCATATTTGAGCAACTTGGCGCCCAGCGAACCGCGTTCCACGCTCAACACAAAAGTTTCCGAGCGGTCGGTGAAACGCAGCAGACATTTGCCTGTGCCATAGGCTGTGAGAATGAAGCTGCCGCCATCGCCGGCGCTATAAAGACCTGGCTGGATGGCGCTCATGCGCTCGGCGGCAAGGCGCGAGGCCATGCCGGGCGGCACGCCGGGCGGGCTTTCCGGCTGCGCCCAGGCAAAGGATCCGCAGCCGAGCAGCAGAACCAGAAATGTGAATACCACTCTCACGATGCTCTCATGGCGGTCGTTGCCGCCCTTCGGCTGGCGACGTTCGCCAACCCCCTCATAGTTTGGGATAATGTCATACCAATAGGGCATTTTTTAGTCCGCAACAGACGCGGTGAGAAGGACGAAACCCAGGGGTGAGACTGTTTCGCGCCTTCCTTTTGGGCCGGATTATGACTAAAGGGTCTGCTTTCAAATCTTAATGGAAGGGTCTCCCGTGACGCAGAGCTTGGACAGTTTCAAGTGCCGCAAGACGCTGAAGGTCGGGGGCAAGAGCTATGTCTATTTCAGTCTTACGGTGGCGGAGAAGAACGGCCTGAAGGGCGCCGCCAGACTGCCCTATTCCATGCGGGTGCTTTTGGAAAATCTGTTGCGCTACGAAGACGGCCAGACGGTGACCAAGGACGACATCAAGGCGGTGGTGGAGTGGGGCAAGACGCGCACATCCGACCGCGAAATCGCCTTTCGGCCCGCGCGCGTGTTGATGCAGGATCTGACCGGGGTGCCGGCGGTGGTGGACCTGGCGGCGATGCGCGACGCTATGAAGAAGCTGGGCGGCAATCCGGAAAAGATCAATCCCTTGGCCGAAGTGGACCTGGTGATCGATCACAGCGTGATGATCGACAATTTCGGCCAGAAGGATTCTTTCAAGAAGAATGTCGCCATCGAATATGAGCGTAACAAGGAGCGTTACACCTTCTTGCGCTGGGGCCAGCAAGCCTTCGCCAATTTCCGCGTCGTGCCGCCGGGCACGGGCATCTGCCATCAGGTGAATCTGGAATATCTCGCCGAGACCGTGTGGACTCGCAAAGCCAAGGACGCCAAAGGCAAGACGGTTGAAGTCGCTTTTCCCGACAGCGTGGTGGGCACCGACAGCCACACCACTATGATCAACGGCCTGGCGGTGCTGGGTTGGGGCGTGGGCGGCATCGAGGCGGAAGCCGCCATGCTGGGCCAGCCCATCTCCATGCTGATCCCCGAAATCATCGGCTTCAAGCTGACCGGCAAGCTGCGCGAAGGCGTCACCGCCACCGATCTGGTGCTGACCGTGACCCAAATGCTGCGCAAAAAAGGCGTGGTGGGCAAGTTTGTGGAATATTACGGTCCGGGCCTGGACGAACTCAGTCTGGAAGACCGCGCCACCATCGCGAACATGGCGCCGGAATACGGCGCCACCTGCGGTTTCTTTCCGATTGACGCCGAAACCGTGCGCTTCCTCAAGAACACCGCCCGCAAGCCGGCGCGCGTAGCGCTGGTGGAGAAATACGCCAAGGCGCAAGGCCTGTGGCGCACCGCCAAGTCTGCCGATCCGGTGTTCACCGACACGCTGTCGCTGGACATGACTCAGGTGGAGCCGTCCATGGCCGGTCCGATGCGCCCCCAGGACCGGGTGGCGCTGTCGGGGATTGCCGGCAATTTCGCCGAACATCTGATGAACACCTGGAAGAAAGAAGACACCGCCAACAAGCGCGCCCGCCTGGAAGGCAGCGAAGCTTCGATCGGCCATGGCGATGTGGTGATCGCCGCCATCACCTCCTGCACCAACACCTCCAATCCCAATGTGATGATCGGCGCCGGCCTGGTGGCGCAAAAGGCGGTGAAACGCGGCTTGAAAGTGCAACCCTGGGTCAAGACCTCTTTGGCGCCCGGATCGCAGGTGGTCACCGACTATCTGAAAAAAGCGGGGCTGGACAAAGCGCTCGATAGGCTCGGCTTCACGCTTGCGGGCTATGGCTGCACCACCTGCATCGGCAATTCCGGCCCACTGCCGGAAGCCGTTGCCAAGGCCGTCACCGAGGCCGATCTGGTGGCCGCCGCCGTGATTTCCGGCAACCGCAATTTTGAAGGCCGCGTGCATCCGCAGGTGCGCGCCAACTATCTGGCCTCGCCGATGCTGGTGGTGGCCTATGCCCTGGCCGGTTCGATCAACATGGACCTGACGCGCGAGCCGGTGGGCTATGACAAGGAAAACGAGCCGGTCTATCTCAAGGACATCTGGCCGTCGCCCAAGGAAATCGCCGCCACCATCCGCAAGGCAGTCAAGCCGTCCAGTTTCAAAAAGCGCTACGGCAATGTCTTTGACGGCGACGCCAACTGGAAGAAGGTCAAGCTGGTCAAGGGCCAGACCTATCAATGGGACATGGGCTCGACCTATGTGCAGAACCCGCCTTACTTCGAAGGCATGAGCCTCAAACCCGCGCCGGTGGAAGAGGTCAAGGGCGCGCGTGTCTTGGCGGTGTTCGGTGACAGCATCACCACCGACCACATCTCGCCCGCCGGCAATATCAAGGCGACGGCGCCGGGCGGCACCTATCTCTCCGAGCGCCAAGTAAGTCAGAAGGATTTCAATTCCTATGGTTCGCGCCGCGGCAATCATGAAGTGATGGAGCGCGGCACCTTCGCCAATATCCGCATCCGCAATGAGATGATGGGCGGAGCGGAAGGCGGCAACACCGTCTATTATCCCGATCCCAATGCGCCGGGCGAAACCATGTCTATTTTCGATGCCGCCCAGGCTTACAAGAAAGACGGTCACGGCACCGTGGTGATCGGCGGCAAGGAATATGGCACCGGCTCGTCGCGCGACTGGGCGGCCAAAGGTCCCAAGCTTTTGGGTGTGCGCGCGGTGATCACCGAAAGCTTCGAGCGCATTCACCGTTCCAACCTGATCGGCATGGGGGTGGCGCCCTTCTGCTTCGAGGCGGGCAAGACGCGCAAGGACTATGGCTTTACCGGCCGCGAAATCATCGACATTCCCGGCCTGTCGGGCGATCTCAAGCCGCGCCAGCAGATGGGCGCCATCGTCCATCGCCCGGACGGCTCGACCTTCAACCTGCCGCTTTATCTAATGATCCTGACGGCGGACGAAGTGGCCTATTTCAAGAATGGCGGTATCCTGCCTTACGTCCTCAGGAACCTGATCGCCGCTTAGGCGCGGCTATTTTGCGGCCTGAGTTCGTCGCGCGTGCTCACGTGCTTTTCGCACGCTCCGCGCGACGCTCCTGCTCATGCCGCAAAATTTCTCGCGCCTAGTGGTGATCGGGGCGCATGATCGCACAAATGGCTTTTGATTCGTCTGGTCTGCTCGATCTTTTCGGGGCCTGTGCCTTGTTCGCCGCCAGCATCGCGGCTTGGCGGCTGGCCGCGCCGCTTGCCGCCACGGCACGGCTCTACACACGGTTCGCCGCTATGTTGCTTGCCGCGCTGGCGGTGTCGGCGCCTTTGGGCTTGGCCGATGTCACCGCGCTTTTTCTGCTGCCGCTGAGTTCGGTGTCCTTGATGATCGGCATCTTGGCGCGCGTCGCCACGCCGCTGCCCGGTTTCGCTGCCAGTCTGGTGCTCATTTTCAGTTTGGCGGCCGGTTTGGGCGGTTTGCTGACGGGCTATGCCCTGCTTGCGCTGGCGCCGGCGATCCTGGCCAGCCTGGCCATCATCGCGGCCGCTTTGCAGGGCATGGCGCTGATGCCCGCTCTTACAGGAACGGCTTTGCTGGCTTGCGGGTTGGCGTTTCTGGAACAGGGCGCCAAGACGGGTTTATTTCTTTTGTGCTCCGCCGCGCTCATCGCAACAACGCGGCCGCGTTTCTTCCGCGGCAGGGATCAGCTCTTGCGATCCAGCAGCAGGGCTTTGCGGGGCGAGCGCGCGCTGCCATAGGCGGTTTCCACCGATATCGCGGGATCGCGCCTCTCCCAGATGACCTGACCCATCAATTGTGCGACAAATGTTGGCAACAGTCTGGGACCGTCCCAAAATGGATCGAAGTCCTTCGTCTCTTCCTGACACACCAGTTCTATTTGCAGGGATGCGCCGGAACGTTCGCCGTCATCGTTAAGATCTGAGCCTTGATGTTCCAAGGCGCTGGAAGGACTGACTTTTTCGCACCGGCGCGCGGATGCCGCCAGGGCCTTGAGGCCGCTGCGGACGTTGAAATCATAGGTTCCGGGCACGCGCATACCGGCTGACAACGCAAACCTTGTTCCCGCCCCGCCTAGGTCCTTGGATTTCCGCTTTTTTAAGCCCGGCCCCGCAATACTGCCCCACACAAAGGCCGCAAGAACTGGCCGCAGAAACGGTGGGCCGTGTTGAACGTCGCATTGCAGAAGCGAGAAGAAGTCGCCCAACTCAGCCAGTTGGAAGACGAATTGCGGTTGCGCCTGGCGGCGCAAGCCGCGGGCTGTGCCGCCTTCGATTGGAATATCGCGGCGGGCACCATTCGCTGGGATGGCGCCACCGATATCCTGCCGGTGCATCTGGACAGCGCCAATGCGCGCAATTTCCTGGACGGTGTTTTGGCGGAACGGCGCGGCGAGATTCAGGCCGTGCTGGATTCCCGTGACAAGTCTTCCCAACCTTTCATCGCCGATATTGAGATCGCCAGCGCCCTGGGCGCCGTCAGCTTCACCCTGACCGGCACGCGCATGCCCGATGAGGACGGCCGCACCGCGCGCCTGGTCGGATTCATGCGCGACACCACCGAACGTTCCCGCGAAGTGCGCCGCCTGACCTATCTGGCGACCCGCGACGAGTTAACCGGTCATCTCAACCGCAATGCGCTGCGCGAGGAGTTGTCGCAGGCGATCGATTCCGCCAAGGCGGAAAACCGCAACTGCGCCTTCCTGGTCGCCTCCGTCGACCGCCTGGCGATCATCAATGACAGTTTCGGCTTCGACGCCGGCGAGGAAGTGATCATGGGGGTGGGCGAGCGCTTGGCGCGCGCCTTGCGCGGCAGCGACGTGATCGGCCGCACCGCCGGCAACAAGTTCGGCGTTCTTTTGAAGAACTGCCGCGACAGCGAAATCGGTGTTGTGGCGGCGCGTCTGCGTGCTTCGGTGCGCGGCAACGGCATCGAAACCCGCGCCGGCATGGTTGCGGCCACCTGTTCGGTGGGCGCGGTTTGGCTGCCGGAGGCCGCCTCCACCAGCCAGGAAGCCATGTTGCGGGCCGAGCAGGCGCTGGACAAGGCGCGTGCCAATGGCCGCGACGGTTTTGCGGTTTATGAGCCTTCACCCCAGCGCGAGACGGCGCGCCTGCGCCAGATGCAGATCGCCGATGAGCTGATGCTGGCGTTGAAGGAAAACCGCCTGAAGCTCGCCTATCAGCCCATCGTGGCGGCGCGTTCGCGCAAGGTCTCGCACCATGAGTGCCTGTTGCGCATGGTCAAGCCGGACGGCAGCATCCTGACCGCGGGCCATTTCGTGCCGGCCGCCGAACAGATGGGCATTGTGCATCTGGTCGACCGTTTTGCGCTGGAAGCCACGGTCCGCACCCTGACCGCGCATAAGTCCGTCACACTGGCGGTCAATGTCTCGGGCACCGCGGCATCCGATCCGGGCTGGCTGCATGATTTCGTGGACCATATCCGGGCCCACGAGGACGTGGCGCCGCGGCTGATCGTGGAACTGACCGAAACCGCGGCTCTGCATCATTTCGAGGAGAATGCGCAGTTCGTGTCGCAGTTGCGCGAGCTGGGCGTGCGGGTGGCGATCGACGATTTCGGCGCCGGCTATACCTCGTTCCGCAATCTGCAGATGCTGCACGTGGATACTGTCAAGATCGACGGTTCTTATGTGAAGGATCTGAGCCAGTCGCCGGAAAATCAGGTCTTTGTGCGTACCCTGGTGGGGTTGGCGAAGAACTTCGATATCAAGACCGTGGCCGAATGGGTGGGCTCGAATGACGATGCCGCCCTGTTGCAGCGTTTTGGCGTGGATTATTTCCAAGGCTTTTTCTTCGGCGAGCCGGTTATTGACCCCAAATGGGGTCAATAACCGCTTATTTTATTACCCCCATCCGTCGCAGCCGCTTATTTTTTGAACCCCCTCCGGCCGCGACTATCACGCCGTCGCTGCGCTCCGGCGCCCGTCTCGGCCACCTCCCCCTTGAGCGTGCTTACGCACGCGAAGGGGGAGGTGAGTCATGGCCCTAGCGGATGGTCGCCCGGCGGAATGCCGGGCTCGAGATTCCGGGATGGCTTTCGCCGGTCGCGTCTCACTTATTCCACACGGTCACCTTCGCATTCCCGTTGTCTTCGACAATGACGGTGAATTTCTGGCGCGAGCCATCGAAGTCCACCAGCCAGCGATTCTTGATGCGCTGGGTTTTTCCCAGCGCAAAGCTGCCGCACTGCCCGCCGCAATAGCGCACCAGGCGTTCGCGGGCGATGCCTTGCGCCTCGCGGCCGGTCATGGGCGCGGCACAACCGGTCAGTATGACAAGCAAAGTTGCGCCCAGGGCCCCCCAAAAAGGGCCGCGGAGCGTGAAAGCAAGTTGGGAGCTGCGGCGTGGGGACGCGGAGCGGTTTTTCAAACGGCCACGCGGCAAAAAAGCAAAGTCACTTGCGCTGGCTCAACTCGGCCAACTGCTTGCGCATCGCTTCCATCTCTTCCTTGAGATCGGCGATGTCCTCGGTCGGCTTGGCAGCCGTCTTGGACGCGGGCTCACCGCCCTTGGCGGCTGTGCCGAACGGCGTGAACATGGCCATGGCATTCTCGAACATTTGCAGATTCTGGCGGGTGAGATTTTCCACCATCTGATTGCCGCCGCCCAAGGCCTCGGCGATGCGGTTGCGCATGGCGCCCTGGTTTTTGGTGAAGCCATCCATGCTCATGTCCAGATAGCCGGGCACGAAGGCCTGCAAACTGTCGCCATAAAAGCGGATCAGCTGGCGCAGGAATTTGATCGGCAGCAGCGATTGGCCCTTGGCTTCTTCCTCGAAAATGATCTGGGTGAGGACGCTGCGGGTGATGTCTTCCCCGGTGCGCGCATCCTGCACTTCGAACTCGGTGCCGTCTTTCACCATCGCCGCAAGATGATCGAGCGTGACATAGGACGAGGTCTGGGTGTTGTAGAGCCGCCGGTTGGCGTACTTTTTGATGATCACAGGACCTTCGGATTTGGCTTTATCGTCTGACACGTCGTTTCCCCAGATTCTGTAGACAACGCCTCCCCGAAGGCGCCAGCTTTTCTCAAGGACATCATTCTGCGGCGCGGGAGTCCAGCGCCATTTAGCATCCGCAACACCGGACAGTTTGTCAGATTTCACTTAAGCAATTGATTACAAATGGTATTTTGGTCGCAGTTTACCAATGCGCGCGTTCGCGGCATTTTGCGCGCGGCAACAAGCGAAACATCCGTCAACGGAAGGTCCCCATGGAAGACGTCGTCATTGTTTCTGCCGCGCGCACGCCTGTGGGAGCCTTCAGCGGCGCCTTCGCCACTGTTCCAGCGCATAAGCTGGGCGAGGTCGCCATCAAGGGCGCGCTGGAACGCGCCAAGCTCGCGGGCGAGGAGATCAGCGAAGTCATTCTGGGCCAAGTCTTGACCGCCGCCCAGGGCCAGAATCCCGCGCGTCAGGCCTCCATCGCGGCAGGCATTCCCATCGCCACGCCAGCCTGGGGCATCAACATGGTGTGCGGCTCGGGCCTTCGCACCGTGGCTTTGGGCGCGCAGGCGATCCGTCAGGGCGATAGCCGGATCGTTGTCGCCGGCGGACAGGAATCCATGAGCCTGTCCACCCATGCCGCCTATTTGCGCGCCGGGCAAAAAATGGGCGATCTCAGTTTCATCGACACCATGATCCGCGACGGGCTGTGGGACGCCTTCAACGGCTATCACATGGGCATGACGGCGGAGAATGTCGCCAATCAGTGGCAGATCACCCGCGAGGATCAAGACCGCTTCGCGGTGGCCTCGCAGAACAAGGCAGAAACTGCCCGCAAAGCCGGGCGTTTCAAGGATGAGATCGTTGCGGTGACGGTCAAAGGCCGCAAAGGCGACACGGTGGTCGAAAACGACGAATATATCCGCGACGGCGCAACCTATGAGGCGGTGGCGGGGCTCAAGCCCGCCTTCGCCAAGGATGGCAGCGTCACGGCGGGCAATGCGTCGGGCATCAATGACGGTGCCGCGGCCCTGGTGCTGATGAGCGCCAAGGATGCGGCTGCGCGCGCACTGACCCCGCTGGCGCGCATCGCCTCCTGGGCCCAGGCCGGCGTCGATCCCAAGGTGATGGGTTCCGGTCCCATTCCGGCCTCGCGCGCGGCGCTGGAAAAAGCCGGCTGGAAGGCGTCCGATCTGGATCTGGTGGAAGCCAATGAAGCCTTCGCCGCTCAGGCCTGTGCGGTGAACAAGGATATGGGCTGGGATCCGGCCAAGGTGAATGTCAATGGTGGGGCTATCGCCATCGGCCATCCTATTGGCGCCTCGGGTGCGCGCATCTTGACCACCCTGTTGTTCGAGATGGGCCGGCGCGATGCCAAGAAGGGGCTTGCCACGCTCTGCATCGGCGGCGGCATGGGCATTGCGATGACGGTCGAACGTTAATTGCACTTCCCGCTCCCGCAAGGGGAGGGGGAAGTGCAGCGCAGCATCGTTCTGGGTTGAAACGCCCCAAAAATGGGGCCTAATTGCTTTTCCAGAACAAAAAGCAAAAGGACAGCATATGGCACGGGTGGCAGTGGTGACGGGCGGAACGCGCGGCATTGGCGAAGCGATTTCGGTGGCGCTGAAAAATGCCGGCTACACGGTCGCGGCGAACTATGCCGGCAATGACGAACGCGCCAAGGCGTTCAGCGACCGCACCGGCATCACCGCCTACAAATGGGACGTGGCGGATTTCGACGCTTGTATCGCCGGGGTGAAAAAGGTCGAAGCCGAACTGGGACCCGTGGACGTGATCGTCAACAATGCCGGTATTACCCGCGACGCCACCATGAAGAAGATGAACCGCCAATCCTGGGACGAGGTGCTCGATACCAATCTTGGCGGTTGCTACAATATGTGCAAAGCCGCGTGGGACGGGATGCTGAGCCGCGGCTTCGGGCGCATCGTCAATATCGGCTCCATCAACGGTCAGGCGGGCCAGTATGGCCAGGTCAATTATGCCGCCGCCAAATCCGGCATTCACGGTTTCACCAAGGCGCTGGGCCAGGAAGGCGCCGCCAAGGGCATCACGGTGAATGCGATTGCGCCCGGTTACATCGACACCGACATGGTGGCGGCGGTGCCCGCCGAGGTTTTGGCGAAGATCGTGGCGCGTATTCCGGTGGGGCGGTTGGGGCATGCCGATGAAATCGCCCGCGGCGTTCTCTTTTTGGTGGCCGACGAAGGCGGATTCATCACGGGAAGTACGCTTTCCATAAACGGCGGCCAACATATGTACTGATGCGGTCTTTTGCATCGGTCGAGTTGCGGCTTTAAACAGGCGCTATGATCTCATCCCTCACCGCCGAAAAACTTTCCTGCACGCGCGGCGACAAAAACCTGTTCGACGGCCTAAGCTTTCGCGTCACGGCCGGCCAGGCGCTGGCGGTGGAAGGCGCCAATGGCGCGGGCAAAACCTCGCTGCTGCGGTTGATCGCGGGGTTTCTTGCGCCCGTGTCGGGTCGCATCAAAGTCAAAGTCGCCGAACGCGAAAGCGATGACGCCGAGGAGCGCGGCAAAGCCGTCGGTTGGCTGGGCCATCAAGATGGGCTTAAGCCGCAATTGTCCGTCTGCGAGCAGCTCAATTTTTTTGCCAGTCTGTACGGCCACAAGGCGGATGGCGCGGTGCTGGAACAGGTCGGATTGGCCCGGCAGGCGGATCTGCCCTGCCGCTATCTCAGTGCCGGACAAAGGCGGCGGCTGGCCCTGGCGCGGCTTTTGGTCTCCCAGCGTCCGCTTTGGCTGCTGGACGAACCCTTTGCCGCCTTGGATGCGTCCGGCCAGGCGCTGGTGGGGCAATTGATGGCACGCCATTGCGGCCAAGGCGGCATCATCATTGCCGCCACCCATGAGCCTCTCGGTCTTGGCAATGAAAGCCTGAAACTGTGAGCCCCACCTTTTTGATTTCTTTTGGCACGCTTCTGCTGCGCGACATCCGGCTGGCGGCCCGCAGCGGCGGCGGCGCGGCCTTGGCCCTGTCCTTTTTTGCGCTGGTTGCGACCTTGGTGCCGCTGGGCGTGGGGCCCGACCTGGGTCTTTTGGCCCGCATGGCGGGCGGGGTCTTGTGGGTAGCGGCGGTGCTGGCGGCGCTGTTGTCGTTGGACCGGCTGTTCCAGGGGGATTTCGAGGACGGCAGCCTGGAGCTGATTGCCCTCTCGCCTTTGCCGCTGGAACTGACATCCCTGGCCAAGATCGCGGCCCATTGGCTTTCCACCGGCCTGCCGCTGACCTTGCTGTCGCCTGTTCTGGCGCTGCTGTTCAACCTGCCGCCGTCCGCGACCCAGATTCTGTTTGTCTCGCTCTTGATTGGAACGCCGGCGGTCAGCGCGGTAGGGGCGATCGGCGCCAGCCTGACCCTTTCCTTGAAAAGGGGCGGGCTGATCCTGCCCCTGATCATCCTGCCGTTGCTTACCCCGGCAGTGATTTTTGGGGCCGGTGCGGTGTCGCTGGCGCTGGACGGCCTGGATGGCGGCGGCGCCTTGCACCTGCTGGCGGCTTTTGCCTTTGCCGCCGTGCTGCTAAGTCCCTTTGCGGCGGCGGCCGGCGTCCGTCTCAATTTGGGTAGTTAAATGCAGTTCCTGTTCCGCTACGCCAATCCGCACAATTTCATGCGACTCTCCGGCGCGGTGCTGCCCTTTGCCGCCCTTGCCACGCTGTTGTGCTTGGCGACGGGTCTTTATCTTGGGTTCAGCGCGCCGCCCGACTATCAGCAGGGCCGCACCGTTCTGATCATGTTCGTTCATGTGCCTGCTGCTAGCCTGGCGATGATCGTCTATGGGGCCATCGCGGTCTGCTCGCTTTTGTCGCTGGTGTGGCGGCATCCTCTTTCCGATACGGCGGCGCGGGCGGCCGCCCCTTTGGGCGGGTTGTTCACGGCGCTGGGCCTGATCACCGGCGCGCTCTGGGGAAAGCCCATGTGGGGCACCTATTGGGTATGGGACGCGCGGCTGACCAGCTTCCTGCTGCTGCTGTTTTTGTATCTGGGCTATATGGCGCTGTGGAACGCCATCGAGGACGAGGCGCGCGCGGCGCGTGCCGCCGCCATCCTGGCTTTGGTGGGCGCGGTGAATATTCCCATCATCAAATTTTCGGTGGAATGGTGGAGCACCCTGCACCAGGGCGAAAGCATCACCAGCGGTCATCTGGCCCCCGTCTTTCTGGCGCCGCTGCTGGTGATGCTGCTGGGCTATGGCTTGCTGTTCCTCACCTTGTGGATGGTCCGCATACGGACCGCCATTGTGGAACGGCGCGCCCGCAATCTGATGCAGGCAGGTGGGGCATGAATTTCGACATGGGTTCCTATGGCGTGTTCATCTGGCCCGCCTATGCCGTTTCCGTGCTGGCGCTGGCCGGCGCAACGCTCTGGACGCTTTGGGCTTGGGCGCGCGCCAAAGCCAAACTGGCGGCGCTGGAAAAAGCCCGCCCGCCATCATGAAGCGTCTTGTTTATGTTGCGCCCATTGTCTGTTTTGGGCTGTTGGCGTTTTTTCTGTTCAAGAGCCTGTGGGCGCCCGCGCCGAACGTCATCCCGTCGGTGCTGTTGAACAAGCCGGCGCCGCGCTTGGTGCTGCCCGGCCTGGACGCCCAAACGCCCGCCTTCACGCCCGCCGATCTCACAGCCGGTCATGTCAGTGTGGTGAATGTGTTTGCTTCCTGGTGCGCGCCTTGCCGCACCGAGACCGCCCAACTGGCGGCGTTGGCCCAATTACCGGGCGTGGCCCTGTACGGCTTGACGCAAAAGGACAAGCCGGCGGCGACCCGCGCCTTTCTGGATGAGGTCGGCAATCCCTTTGTCCGTATCGCCCGTGACGATGATGGCCGCGCCTCCATCGAATGGGGTGTCTATGGCGTGCCGGAAACCTATGTGGTGGACGGCAAGGGCATCATTCGTTTGAAATATGTGGGACCGCTCACCGATGCGGTTCTGGCCCAGCAAGTGATCCCCGCCATCAAATTGGCCCAGGAAAATCCCTAAAGCGCAATCCGGAAATTCGGAATCGATTTTCCGGTAAATTGCGCGCCAAACCAAGACTCTAGAGCGTGATCCGGCTTCAAAGAAATCGGATCACGCTCTAGGAAAAACCCAGGGACGCGGCGCCGCATCAATACTTTGCTAACCCTGTTTTGGCAGTGTGGCGGTATGCAAGTCAGCGCCACCCTGATCGCCGCCCAACAGGCCGCCCGCGAAGCCCGCACCCGCCTGCAGGTGCCCCAAGCCGCCCCCCAGACCTCTCATGCGAATTTTGCGGCGGCCCTGGGCAAGACCAGCGGCGTGGATACCGGTTTTTCGGCTCTGCCGCTGAAACAGACGGCGGCCCCAGCCGCGGCGCCCGCCCATCAGCCGCAAGCGGCCGCGCCTGCCCGGATGGGCACGCATATCGATATCACAGTTTAGACTGGTCGGATTGATGGGGAGCTTGCTTCGAGCAGCTCTCCGGCCCTTCGCTTTCGCTCAGGGCGTTCGACGCTCGAAATGGTCCGCAGGACCATTTCGTCCGCCGCGCTATGCGCGGCGGAACGCGTCTCACCCACCTATCTTCCGGCGCCGGACATTGCGGCGCACGGGCCTGGCCGTATCCCCATTGAGCTGTTCCGCTGCCTGGGCGATCTGGGACAGGGCCTTGACGAATTTCTGACGCTCCTGCTGGGGCAAGGCCTCCAAAAGGGCGCGCTCCGCGCGATCCGCTGCGTTGCGGGCGCCGCGTAACGCTTTGCGGCCCGAAGGGCTGATGGCCACGGCGTTGGCGCGCGCATCTTCTTCGGTGCGTTCGCGCGACAGCAACCCTTTTTCCAGCATCCGGCGCACCATCTCGGCCAGCGTGGAACGATCGATGCCGGTGATCTCCACCAGCGCGGTCTGGCTGGCGCCGTCATTCTGTTCCAGGGCGCAGAGCAGCGTGAATTGCTGCTTGGTCAATTCCTTGCCGCCGGCTTCGCGCGTATAGAGGTCGCCATAGAATTGCTGACAACGGCGGATCAGGTGAGAGGGCGCTTCGGAAAGGTCAAAGCCGTTCCCTGGCCTGCGCTGCCCCTTCATCATTCATGACCCCTTATTATCTCGCCGCTCTCGTCCCGGTGCGCCGCTATCGATCAGGCCCCTTATGTGGGTTCTCAGAAAGGCATTGCGCTCCGGAGGTCGAAGTTAAAACGGTTTTGCATGCAGAAGTCCATGCGCAAATTTTGCCGATGCGACCTTGCAAAACGCGTATCCCATGATCCATGCGCGCCTTGCGCGGATTGAACGGTAACCTCTGCGTGGTTTGCGCGCATGGGCACTATGTTTGGTAGGACTGTGGCTTAAGCGCACCATCGCCGTGAAGCGCATAGTGTTTTTAAGAAGATAGTCCGCATGGCCCTGCGGCGGGGCGTATCAATCTTGCGCGCTCTTGTCGCCGTCCTCGCGGTGGACCTGGTGCTTTATCAGCAGAGGCGCCTGTGCGAACGCGAAGAGCACGGTCAGGACAATCATGCCGATCTTGCCATAGGCCCAGACGGTGGTACTGACGTTGCGCCATAGGAGCTCATTGAGGCTCATGAGCACCAAGAAGAATATCCCCCAGCGTAGCGTCAGTTTCTTCCAGCCCGCATCGTTAAGTTCGAAGGCCATGGTCAAAAGATATTTAATGAACAAGCGGTTGAAGAGCAGCCCGCCGAGCAGCGTCAGTCCGAAGAAGCCGTAGATCAGTGTCGGCTTCATCTTGATGAAAATCTCGTTTTTGAAATAAAGCGTCAGGCCGCCGGTGATCGTCACCACGGTTGCGGTGAAGAGCGGCGCGGGCGAGAGCTTGCGTTCCAGCCCATAACCGATCGCCAGCGCCACCAGGACCGCGACCATGAAAGCCGCGGTTGCCTTGAAGATTCCGAAATGGCTGAGCGCGGCCAGAAAAACGACCAAGGGTCCAAAATCCAGGATCAGGCGCCTGACCTGCGGGTTCATGGTCCTTTTCCTTCCTTCAAGACGTCAGCCCCGACCAAGGCCCGGGCAAAATCAGCCGCCACAAAGGGCTGCAGGTCGTCCTCGCCTTCACCCACCCCGATATAGTGCACCGGAAGACCGAAGCGTCCCGCCAGAGCCACCAGAATGCCGCCCTTGGCGGTTCCATCCAGTTTGGTCATGATCAGGCCGGTCACCGGAACCGAGGCCGAAAAGGCCTCTACCTGCGACAGCGCATTCTGTCCCGTGGTGGCGTCCAGCACCAACAGCACCGCATGGGGCGCCGAGGTATCCAATTTCTTAACGACGCGGGCGATCTTTTCCAATTCCGCCATCAGCCCGGCCTTGTTCTGCAACCGGCCCGCGGTATCGATCATCAGGATATCGCTGCCATTGGTGCGCGCCTTTTCCAGGGCCTCGAACGCCAATCCGGCCGCGTCGCCGCCTGGCTTGGTGGCGACAAACTGCGCCTTGGCGCGTTCCGCCCAGACCTTGAGCTGTTCGATGGCCGCAGCGCGAAACGTATCGCCGGCCGCCAGTGTCACGTGAGCGCCTTCCTCGGCAAGGCGCTTGGCCAATTTGCCGATGGTGGTGGTCTTGCCGGTGCCGTTGACACCGGCCACCAGGATCACAAAAGGCTGTTTGCCGTCTTCCACCATCAGCGGTTTTTGAATGGGCGACAACACCAGGGCGATTTCCTGGGCCAGTACCGCTTTGAGCTCAGAAGCGGAAATTTCCGCGTCATACCGGTTCTTGGCCACGGCGGCGGCCAGTTTTTTGGCTTGGGTCACACCCATATCGGCGCGGATCAAAGCCTCTTCCAATTCCGCGATGGAGGCCGCATCCAGTTTCTTCTTGGTCAGAATCTCGCCCAAGCCGGTCTTGGCCAGGCTGGACTTGAGCCGGTCGAAAAAACTGGGCGGCGGCGGCGCTTCGCCGAAACTTCTCATGCCGCAAGGCCTGTCAGATGATTGCCGTCGCGGCCGGTAATGGTTAACGGCAGGAACGTGCCCGGCATGCCTTGTGGGAAAGTGACCGGCGTAAAGCAGGGCGTGCGGCCGATGCCCCCCCGCTCCATTAAAACGGTGTGACGCGAGCCTTTCATGCTGTCCAGCCGCGCTGCCAGCGCCGCTTCACCCTTGCGCCGCAAATGGATCGCGCGTTGCTTGACGGTGGCGCGGGGTAATTGCGGCATCTTGCAGGCCGCTGTTCCGGGCCTGGGCGAAAACGGAAACACATGCAACCGGGACAGGCCGGCCTCGTCCACCAGGCTCAGGCTATTTTCGAACATGGCTTGGGTTTCGGTGGGGAAGCCGGCGATGAAATCGGCGCCGAAGGCGGCGTCGGGGCGATAACGGCGCACCGTGTCGCAGAAGGCGATCATATCAGCGCGGCTGTGACGGCGCTTCATGCGCTTAAGGATCATGTCGTCGCCGGACTGGGCCGAAAGATGGAAATGCGGCATCAGCCGTTCTTCTTCGGCGATCATCCGCATCAGGATGGGAGCGGCCTCAATGGCGTCGAGCGAGGACAGGCGCAGGCGTTTCAGTTCGGGCAGCTGCTTGAGGAGCTTTTCCACCAGCGTTCCCAGCGATGGCGTCCCCGGCAGATCGCCGCCATAAGAGGTCAAATCCACCCCGGTCAGCACGATCTCGGCAAAGCCCTTTTCCAGCAAACGGCGGGCCTCCGTCACCACCGCGCCCATCGCCACGCTGCGGCTATTGCCCCGCCCATAAGGAATGACACAGAAAGTACAGCGGTGGTCGCAGCCATTCTGCACCTGCAGAAAGGCGCGGGTCTTGCCGTCAAAATGGTCCACCATCTGCGGCGCGGTTTCGCGCAGGCTCATAATGTCGTTGACGCGGATTTTTTCGCTTTGCCCGATGCCAAAATCGGCATAGCTGCCGGCGCGCAATTTTTCTGCGTTGCCGAACACCGCATCCACTTCCGGCATGGCGGCATAGGTTTGCGGCTCAATCTGCGCGGCGCAGCCGGTGACGATAATGCGGCATGCCGGGTTCTCGCGCTTGAATTTGCGGATCGCCTGGCGCGATTGGCGCACCGCTTCGCGCGTCACAGCACAGGTGTTGACCACCAGTGCATCGCGCAATTGCGCTTCGGCGGCGCGGTCCCGGATCGCCTCGCTTTCATACGCATTGAGGCGGCAGCCAAAGGTAACGACTTGCAGGGTCATAATGCGTCCAGATCGACCCGGCCGCGGAAGGGCATGGCGGTGGGACCGGTCATCAGCACATGATCGTCCTCTTGGCGCCATTCGATGGCGAGCGATCCGCCATCCAACAAAATCTCTACCTTGCGGTCTGTAAGGCCACGTCGGATGGCGGCCACGGCGGTGGCGCAGGCGCCGGTGCCGCAGGCGAGCGTCACGCCCACGCCGCGTTCCCACACCCGCATGCGGATGCGCGATTGATCCAGAACTTGCGCGAATTCGACATTGGTGCGGTTGGGGAAAAAGGGCAGGGTTTCGATCTTGGGACCCAGCTGGTTCACGGGCGCCTTTTCCGCGTCGGGCACAAACAGCACGCAATGCGGATTGCCCATGGAAAGGGCGCTGACCGGCACGTTGGTCCCGCCGATGTCCAGCGGAAAATTCACGGTGTCCACTTCGCGCGCCAGCGGAACTTGCTGCCAATCCAGCTTGGGCGGGCCCATGTCCAACATCACCATGCCCTTGCCGGCATCGCTGCAGGTCAGCATGCCGCCCTTGGTGGACAATTTCACCCGCGCCAAGCCGCGCTCGTCCAGCAAAAGGCGCGCCACGCAGCGCGTGGCGTTAAAGCAGGCTTCCGATTCCGAGCCGTCGGCATTGTAGAAGTGGATGCCGGCATCGGCCTGCGCCCCGCCTGGGCGGATCACCACCACCGTGTCGCAGCCGATGCCGAAATGCCGGTCGGCCACCGCCTTGGCGCGATCCGAACGCAAGTCGATGGCGCTGTCGCGCGCGTCGAACACGACAAAATCGTTGCCCAGGCCGTGCATCTTCACAAAGGCGGTCATGGGGGCGTTATAGGGGGGTCACGCGCCCTTTTCCATTGCCAGCGCACACGAAAATTTCCATCTTGTCCCGCCCAGACCCGGATCCCCCACATGCGCGCGAACCTGTTTGCCCTGCTGCTCGGTTCCGTTCTCGCCACAGGAGCCTTTGCCGTGCCCATTTCCCAAGCCCAAACCGAGGATCCATACGACTGGCTGGAAGATACGCATGGCGAAAAACCCTTAGCCTGGGTCAGGGATCAGAACGCCAAGTCCCTGGCGCCTTTGAAGGCCGATCCTCGGTACCAAAAAAATTATGATTCCATTCTGCAAGTGATGGATGCCACCGACCGCATCCCCATGGGCAGTTTGAGTCACGGCTTTGTCTATAATTTCTGGCAAGACGCCGCCAATCCCAAGGGCATTTGGCGGCGCACCTCCATCGCGGACTACCAAAATGCCGCGCCGCGGTGGGAGCTGTTGTTGGACGTGGACGCGCTGGCAAAGAGCGAAAAGGAAAATTGGGTCTTCAAGAGCGCGGAATGTTCGCCCGGTGAAATGCGCTGCCTGATCCGGCTGTCACGCGGCGGCGGCGATGCGGTGGCGGTGCGTGAATATGATCTGAAAGCCAAGGCGTTGGCCGGCGACGGCTTCAGCCTAGCCGAGGCCAAAAGCGACAGCAGCTACCTGGACGATGATACCGTGCTGTTCGCCACCGCCAAGGATGGTGAGACCACCTCCGGCTATGCCCGCATTGTCAAATCCTGGCGGCGCGGCACGCCGCTCACCGCCGCCAAGACGCTGTATGAGGGCGAGGTCCGTGACGTGGCTTCGGCGCCCGCCACCTTTCACACTGCGCATGGGTCTGTCGGACTGGTGGTGCGGGCGGTAAGCTTTTTCGAAAGCGACTATTTCGCCCTGGAAGGCGATGCGGTGAAGAAGCTGCCGCTGCCGCGCTCCGCCGATGTCAAAGGCGTGTTCGATAGCGCTTGGATCGCCACGCTGCGCCAGCCTTTTGAGACGGGCGGCGTTCCACTGCCCAAGGGCGCGTTGGTGGCCTTTCGTGACAATGCTAGGCCGCAGGTGATCTTCGCGCCGGGGCCGCGTCAAAGCATCGAAAGCGTGGGCATTGGCCGCGACAAGATCTATGCCGCCATCACCGACAATGTGATCGGCTCGGTGCGCGTCTTCATGCGGAAGGATGGCGTGTGGTCGGGCAAGGCGCTGGCATTGCCGGGACAAGGCTCGGCCGACATTGTTTCGGCCAATGATTTCGGGCCCGAAGCCCTGTTCAGCTTCCAGAATTATGTGACCCCGACGACGCTCTATTTCGATGGCGGCGGTGATCGGCCTAAAGCGATCAAATCCCTGCCGGCGCGTTTCGACGCATCCAACATCACCACCGAACAATTCGAGGCGACCTCCCAAGACGGCACCAAGATTCCGTATTTCGTCACCCGGCCCAAAAATCTCAAAGGTCCGGCCCCCACCATTCTTTATGGCTATGGCGGCTTTGAGATTTCGCTGACGCCGTCCTACAGCGCCAATTTCGGGCGGCTGTGGCTCACCCAGGGCGGCATTTATGTGGTGGCCAATATTCGTGGTGGCGGCGAATTCGGGCCTGCCTGGCATGACGCGGCGCTCAAGACCAAGCGTCAAAGGGCTTATGAGGATTTCGAGGCGGTGGCGGCGGATTTGGCGCGGCGCGGTCTGACGACGCCCAAGCAATTGGGCATCATGGGCGGTTCCAATGGCGGTCTCCTGGTGTCCACTGTGATGGTGCGGCGCCCCGATCTGTTCGGCGCGGTGGTGTGCCAGGTGCCGTTGATCGACATGATCGCCTTCACCCATATTGGTGCGGGTGCGAGCTGGATCGGGGAATATGGCGATCCTGCCATCCCCGAAGAACGCGACTATATCCTCACCTATTCGCCCTATCAGAATGTCAAGCCGGGGGTGAAATATCCGCCGGTGTTCTTTGTCACCGCCACCAGCGATGACCGTGTTTCACCCGTGCATGCGCGCAAGATGGCAGCCAAGATGATGGCGCAAGGCCATGAGGTTCTGTTCTACGAAAACACTGACGGCGGGCATGCGGCGGCGGCCGACCACAAGCAGGCGGCCGAGATGTGGGCGCTGTCCTTTGTCTATCTGGCGCAGAAGCTGGGCTTGGCGCCCAGATAATCGGACGCCCAAAGAAAAAGCCCGCCAAGGGGCGGGCTCCTTCTATCGGCCTTTGGCGATCCGCGGCTTGGGCGGGGCGGGGGGCGCTTCCTTGGGCTTTGGCGTTCTTTTGGCCAAAGCCGCGCGGTTTTTGACAGCGGCGGCAGACATATCGGGCAATTTGGGCATGGGGAACTTTCGGGTGGGGAACGGCTGACCCTACCCTAAGGCGTCACCGCCGGTCCGTAAACGGACGAATTTTGCAGCCCGGTTCTGCGCAAACTGTACGGACTCTTTGGCCTGGGCGGTTGTCGCTCGCTCAAGCTCGCGTTCGCTCCCCCCGGCCTCGCGGCACGCCCGAAAGCGCGCCGCGTCCAGACGTTGGCACTATGGACCGTTCGTTGCTCTCGCAGGTCTGTGAGACGCGTCGGCCAAAGGCCGCGGAACCGTCCAGTGGACGGTTCCGCGCGGCGAACACCTGCTCGTCCGCTATGCGGGACCGCTCCTCACCCCGGCGCGGCGCCTTGGATATTGACTCGCAGCAGATACAGCGATTGCGTGGCCGTCATGAACAGATGGTCGCGCTTGGGTCCGCCGAAACAAACATTGGCGCAGCCTTCCGGCAAGCGGATGCGGCCGATCAATGTTCCGGCCGGATTCCACACCGTCACGCCGCAATAGCCCAGGGGTCCGCCGGCGCTGGCCCAGATATTGCCCGCCTTGTCGGCGCGCATGCCGTCGGCGCCGCAGCGGATGCCGTCCACCATGCAATCGGTGAATTCGCGCACATTGGTCAGCTTGTTGCCCGCCACATCGCCGACATGAATGCGGCCCGCGCGGATGATGTAGAGTTTGGTATAATCGGGTGAGAAACAAAGCCCGTTGGGACCGAGCCCCTGTTCGAAGGGCAGCACCAGGTCCACCCGCCCCGACGGATCGGCGCGATAGACATTGGCGGGTAAGACTTGATGCATGCTGCCGATCAATCCCACGCCGCTATGGCCGATCTTGGGATCGCGCAAGCCGCCCCGATTGGTGGGCCCGTCGCCGTCATCGGGATGGCCTTCCGCCAGACTGCCGCCATGTTGCGGATCGCTGAACCACACGCTGCCGTCCTTGTGCGGCGCCAGGTCATTGGGCGAGTTGAGCGGCTTGCCGTCATAGGCATCGGCCACGATGCTCATGGAGCCGTCCAGTTCCCAGCGTACCACGCGGCGGAAATAATCCTGGGTGGAAAGCTGGCGTCCCTGGAAATCGAACGCATTGCCGTTGGTGGAGAAAGAGGGACGGCGCATGATCGAGACTTGGCCGGTGTCCCACAGATAGCGATAGAGTGTGTCTTCCTTGACGTCGCTGAAGATGGCGTAGAGGCCAACCGCCGACCAGGCCGGGCCTTCCAGAAAATGAAAGCCGGTGGCGACGCGTTTGATCGCCGCTTGTCCGATCAACAGGCTGCCGAAACTGGGATCGACGCGGATGATGTCGGGATCTGGTGAGCCGGGCGGGGGCGCGTTGGGACCGAACTGGCGTGGCGGATTGGTGATCACCGACAAGGGTGTGCCCAGTTGCGGTTTGGCGGCTTGTGCCAAGGCCATGCCTGGGGCCAAGGCTGCTGCGCCCGCCAACATCAAGCGCCGATTGAGATGGGACATGCTTCCTCCGTGGTTTTTGTCATGAATTTTGCCAGGGAGCATTCAAGCCGCCGGAAGAACTGTCAACCGGCGCGGATCAATGGGCCAGGCATTTCACGGGCAGGCTGATGGTCACCGCCAAGCCGCCGGGATGCCAATCGTGATCGAATTGGCCGCCGAATTGGCGCACCACCGTGTCCTGCAGCAGTTTGCTGCCGAAGCCGGAAATTTGCGGCGTGGCCGAGATCTCGGGCCCGCCTTTTTCGACCCAGCGAAACACCAGATCGTCCGCCACCTTGTCCCAGGTCACTGTGACATGGCCGCCATCGTCGTTCAGCGCCCCATACTTGGCGGCATTGGTGGCCAATTCATGAAATACCAACGCAATGCCGTTGATCGCATGCTGGCCGCAGGAAATGACCGGGCCGGATATCGCGAATTTGGACGCCGCCGCCCGTTTCAGCCTTTCATGCGGCTCCACAATGGCGCGCAGCAGGGTGGCGAGATCGGTGATGCGGGTGTCCTCGCCCGTGCTGAAGCTGCGCCGCACCAGGCCGTGGGCGCTGGCCAGGGCGTGGAAACGCCCGCTCAGCATCTTGGCCATTTCCTCCTTGCTGTCGGCGTTGCGCGCGGTAATACGCACCATGCCCTCCGCGATGGCGAAAAGATTTTTGATGCGATGGCCCATCTCGCGGGTCAGGGTTTCCTGTTCTTCCAGCGCCTTGTGCAGACTTTGCTCACTGCGCAGCATGCGAAGCGCGATGCCCGCGAAAGAGGCCAGCTCCGTGGCCAGCTGGGCATGGCCGCTGTCGAAATGGCCTTCGATATCGGAAACGATCCACAAAGTGCCCAAGGGTTCGGCGCCGCCCAGATAGAGCGGCACCAGCAGAACTTCCGGCACCACAATGCCGGCGTCGGAAATCCAGTCATAGAACCGTTCCGGATGGGAGGACAGCACGGGGCGGTTCTGGTCCAAGGTGATGCCGCAAGGGCTGAAGTTGCGCGGTGTGGTGGCGCCGTCGAACGGCGAGAGGGTGCCGCGCAGATAGCGCCAGCGGAAAACGCCCGGCGCGGGATTTTCCTCATACAGGCTGAGTCCCGCCGAAACCCCGCCTGTCAGCTCCATTGCAAGATCGACGAAACGCGGCAGCACCTCTTCGGGACGGTCCACCATGCGCGCCGCCAAATCCAGAAGCGCGCGCTTTGCCTGCAAGTTGTCCACCGCCTTGGCAGGCCGCCGGTCCAACTCGCTGGTGATGTAGACATTCCTCGGAGTTCTGAGCTCCAATCCCACGCTACCCATCCCGGCATTCTATCGCAGAAACGGCGTTCAAGGTGCGGTGTTCCGGTGCGAATCCGCACCGTTTGGCAGCAAACTGGCTTTTATGAATAGCGCAGGCGTTTGACACGCCTGGGCGGGGGGCCTAAAACCCGGCTGTTTTTCCGGGAAAGCCCAGCTTTTCCGGTCCTCTGCCTGGCGCGGGGGATCGCCCCCAGGCAGCGCGTTGCGCCCCCTGGGGCGTAAGTGCTTGGAATATAACGATCCTCACCCTGAGCCTGTCGAAGGGTGAGGTCCCCATGCTTCGACAAGCTCAGCATGAGGAATTTGAGGTTTGGATGTTTGAGAGTTTACAGTCTCGCCTAACCGGAGTCTTCGACCGCCTGCGCGGCCGTGGCGCCCTGACCGAGGCCGATGTCGATGCCGCCTTGGGCGAAGTCCGCACCGCCCTGATCGAGGCTGACGTGGCGTTGCCGGTGGTGACGGACTTTATCGCCAAGGTGCGTCCACGCGCGGTGGGCGAGAATGTGATCCGCTCAGTCACTCCTGGCCAGCAGGTGGTCAAGATCGTCCATGACGTCTTGGTCGAGACGCTGGGCCAGGAAAATGCCGCGCTGACGATCGGCTCGCCGCCGGCGCCCATTCTGATGGTGGGTCTGCAAGGTTCGGGCAAGACCACCACCTCCGCCAAGCTGGCTCTGCTGTTGCAGACCAAGGACAAAAAGCGCGTGCTGATGGCGTCGCTGGACACCACCCGTCCCGCCGCCATGGAACAGCTGCGCGTCTTGGGCGAGCAGGCCGGGGTCGCCACTCTTCCCATTGTCGCAGGCCAGGGCCCCTTGGACATCGCCAAGCGCGCCATGGCTTCGGCCAAGGTCGGCGGCTATGACGCCGTTATTCTGGACACCGCCGGACGTCAGCATGTCGATGAACAGCTGATGGCCGAAGTCGCCTCGGTCAAGGCGCTGGTGAACCCGCACGAGACCTTGCTGGTGGCGGATGCCCTGACCGGCCAGGACGCCGTCAATATTGCCAAGTCGTTCCATGACCGTGTCGCCGTCACCGGCATCATCCTGACGCGCGTGGACGGCGATGGCCGTGGCGGCGCGGCCCTTTCCATGCGCAGCGTCACCGGCGCGCCGATCAAATTCTTAGGAAGCGGCGAAAAGCTGGACGCGCTGGAAGCCTTCCATCCCGCCCGCGTCGCCGGGCGCATCCTGGACATGGGCGATGTGGTGTCGCTGGTCGAGAAGGCCAGCGAGACGCTGGACAAGGAAGAAGCGGAGAAGATCGCCGCCAAAATGAAAAAGGGGTCGTTCGACATGAACGACCTGAAGTCCCAGCTGAACCAGATGAAGAAGCTGGGCGGCATGAAAGGCGTCTTGGGCATGCTGCCCGGCGTCGGCAAGATCAAGGGCCAGTTGGATGCGGCGGGCCTGGACGACAAAATTCTCACCCGCCAAGAAGCCATCATCCAGTCCATGACCAAGCAGGAACGGGTGGACCCCGATGTGATCAATGGCTCGCGCCGGAAGCGCATCGCGGCGGGCGCGGGCGTGGAGGTCAGCGAAGTCAACAAACTTCTGAAAATGCATCGCCAGATGGCGGATATGATGAAGAAAATGGGCAAAGGCGGCCGCATGCCGCAAATGCCCGGCATGATGGGCGGTGGAATGCCCGGTGGATTGCCGCCCGGATTGTTTCCGGGACGGCGGTAGGCGCTGTCATGCCCGCGCAAGCGGACATCCAGCAAAAGGAAAATGGATTCCCGCTTGCGCGGGAATGACAATTTGAGAAAGGAAGTAAAATGGCTCTTCGTATTCGTCTCGCCCGCGGCGGCACCAAGAAACGCCCGCACTACAACATCGTGATCGCCGACAGCCGCAATCCGCGCGATGGCCGCTTTATCGAGAAGATCGGCTTCTACAATCCGCTGCTGCCGTCGGACCATGCCGACCGCATCAAGCTGGATCTGGAAGCGGCCAAGACCTGGATCGGCAAAGGCGCGGTGGCGTCCGACCGCGTGCACAAGATGCTGGCCAATGCCGGTCTGGTGAAGGCGCGCCAGCACAACAATCCGCAAAAGGCCCAGCCCAAGAAGAAGGCGCAGGAGCGCGCCGCGGCCAATGCCAAGGCCGCGGAAGCCGCTGCCCAATAACATTGGCGCGGGACGTTCTTCTGGCCGCCGTCATCGGCGCGCAGGGTCTGAAAGGCGAGGTGAAGGCGAAGCTCTTCACCGCCACGCCCGAAGCCTTGCCGCGTTATGGCGCGCTGCATACCAAGGACGGCCGCAAGCTTGTGATCACCGCCTTTCGCCCCGCCAAACAGGGCGAGGCGGTGATTGCGTTTGAAGGGGTGCGCGACCGGGATGCCGCCGAGGCCTTGAAGGGCACGGAGCTGTTTGTCAGCCGCGCCGCTTTGCCTGAAACGGACGAAGATGAGTTCTATCACGCCGATCTGATGGGGCTGGAAGTGCGCGACGCGCACGGCCGGGTGCTGGGCAAGGTGATTGCGCTCCACAATTTCGGCGCCAGCGATGTGTTGGAATTTTCCCGCTCCGACGGCGACAGCGTGCATCTGGCCTTCACCAAGGAAACGGTGCCGGTGATCCATATCGCCGAAGGGTTTGTCGTCGTGGCGGTGCCGGAAGACGATGAGGATACGGACCATGTTGAATAGCTGGTCGGCTACGGTCCTTACCCTCTTTCCCGAAATGTTTCCCGGGCCGCTGGGTGTTTCGCTGTTGGGCAAGGGGTTGGAGAAACATCTCTGGTCGCTGGAGGTGCGCGACATCCGCGCGCATGGCTTGGGCAAGCATCGCACGGTGGACGACACGCCGGCGGGCGGTGGTCCCGGCATGGTGATGCGCGCCGATGTGGCGGTGGCGGCGATTGACGCGGTGGAACGGGGCAGCCGGCCGCTGATTTATCTGTCGCCGCGCGGCCAAAGGCTGGATCAGGCGCGGGTGCGCGCGCTGGCGGCGGGGCCGGGTGCGATCCTGCTCTGCGGCCGCTTTGAAGGCCTGGACCAGCGGGCGATCCAGGCGCGCGCGATGGAGGAAATCAGCCTGGGCGATTTTGTGCTGGCGGGCGGCGAAATTCCCGCCATGGCGCTGATCGAGGCCTGTGTGCGGTTGATCCCGGGCGTATTGGGCGATCTTGCCTCGACTGCCGAGGAAAGCTTCGCCGCCGGGCTGCTTGAATACCCCCATTATACCCGCCCCCAGAGCTTTGACGACCGCCCCATTCCGGACGTATTAACCAGCGGGAATCACTCGGAAATAGCCAAATTCCGCCGGACCGAGGCGGAGAGCCTGACCCAGCGGCTCAGACCCGATCTTTGGGCCCTCTATGAAAAACACAAGCGCTAGGCTATACGGCCCGGCTCAAATCCGCCTTTCCGCCCGGAGACGTTAGAAAATGAACCTGTTGCAGCAGCTCGAAGCCGAGCAGATGAGCGCCCTGCGGGCCAAGGCTTTGCCCGATTTCCGTCCCGGCGACACGCTGAAGGTCAACGTCAAGGTGGTGGACGTCACCTATGACGAAAAGGCCAAGCAAAATAAGACCCGCGAACGCCTGCAGGCCTTTGAAGGCGTGTGCATTGCCCGCCAGGGTGCCGGCCTGAACGAGGCCTTCACGGTGCGCAAAGTGTCCTATGGCGAAGGCGTGGAACGCGTTTTCCCGATCTATTCGCCGTTGGTCGACTCGGTGACCGTGGTGCGCAAGGGCAAGGTGCGCCGCGCCAAGCTCTATTATCTGCGCGGCCGCACCGGCAAGTCCGCCCGCATCGGCGAGCGCACGGAGAATGCGGGTCCGGAAGCCGCCTGAGTCGCACCGAGAATCGCGTTCTAACCTAATAAAATCGGGCCGCGCGGTGCCTTCCGCGCGGCCCGATTGCGTTTGGGGACGCAAAAAGAGCCTGATTTTGCGGGCTTTTTTATCCAGATGTGGAAAAGGCCCCAATTTCTTGCGTTTTTTCGCGCTTCTCCCCCTTTATCTTGCAGGAAATACCGTAAAATCAGGCTCATCGTTTGATTCGTTAGAGAGGGAGAATCCCAAATGGCAACTGCCGCGAAAGCAAAAGTCGAAACTGTTTCCACCCGTCAGCTCGCCGGCCAGTTGGCCGAAAAGCATGAACTCTCCCAGAAGAGCGCCAATGCAATCCTGGAAGACACGATTGGCCTGATCACCAAGCATCTGAAGAAAGGCGCGCGTATCCGCCTCAATGGTTTGGGCATCCTAGTGGTGCGCAAGCGCGGTCCGCGTATGGGCCGCAATCCCGCCACCGGCGAAGCGATCAAGATCAAGGCGTCCAAGAAGGTCGCGTTCCGCGCCTCCAAGGAACTGAAGGAAGCGATCTAAACGCTTCTCTTCGATTAAGAGAAAGAAAGGCCGGATGTTCGCATCCGGCCTTTTCTTTATGCTGTGCAGATGTGGTTAAAGCCGCACAAGCCGCAATCGCAGCGCGTTTGCGATCACCGGACTGAGCAGGATACCGAACGCGCGTGCGGTCGAAGGATCGACCGTCATGCCGCAAACCGGATCGCGCATCGGCCCCAATTTATTTTCCATAGCGGCTGAAAAGCTCGACAAGCTCGGAGAATTTCTCGGTTTGGTCTTTGACATTGCCGCTTTTGATGGCGTGGGCGACGCAGTGCGACGCATGGCCCTTGAGGATTTCTTCTTCGACTTTCTTGAGCGCGGCCTTGATCGCTTGCATCTGGTTCAGGATGTCGATGCAGTAGCGATCGTCCTCCACCATGCGTGCAATGCCGCGCACCTGGCCTTCGATGCGCGAGAGGCGGGTCAATAGTTTCACATGTTGGGTGGCCATGCCTTGCATACTCCCTGGGGGTATATTAGGGTCGGCCGTCACGGGGTGCAAGCCCGCAACTTGCTATGAGTCACAAAATGCACGTCCTCAACGCTTCGTACATTACGCTTGCCATTCTGTTGTCCAGTGTTCCAGCGGCACGATCAGCATCGCCACAGGGCATGCATCACGACATGTCCGGCATGAGTCATGAGATGGCGATGCATGGCCTGCTCGGCGGTTACGCCATGACACGCGAAGCCTCGGGTACCAGTTGGCAGCCGCAGGCCGCGCCCCATTCCGGCATTCCTCTTACGGCGGATGACTGGATGGTGATGTTGCATGGCCGTGTCAGTGGGATTTCCGACTGGCAATCCGGACCGCGCGGCGATGACCAAGTCTTTTCCACCAGCATGGCAATGGCGATGGCCAGCAAGGATCTCGCCGGTGGCGGTACCATCGGGTTGAAAGCCATGCTGAGCGGGGATGGCTTTATGGGACGGCGCGGCTATCCGTTGTTGCTGGCTTCGGGCGAAAGTGCCGATGGCGCGACCCATCTGGTGGACCGCCAGCATCCCCACGATCTGTTGATGGAATTGGCGGCCAGCTATAGCCATCCACTGGGCGAGCAGGACAGCCTGTTTCTCTATGGCGGCTATCCGGGCGAACCCGCGCTGGGACCGTCGGCCTATATGCATCGGGTTTCGTCCAGCGACAATCCGATGACCCCCATCGCCCATCACTGGCTGGATTCCACCCATATCAGTTTTGGCGTGGTGACGGCGGGTCTGGTGCATGGCGATTGGAAGCTGGAAGCCTCGCGCTTCACCGGCCGCGAGCCAGATCAGCATCGCTTCAATTTCGATTACGCGCGGTTTGATTCCACCGCGCTCAGACTGTCTTGGAATCCTTCGCCCAACTGGTCGCTGCAGGTGTCCCATGGCTGGCTCAAGAGTCCCGAAGCGCTGGAGCCGGACCTGGACGAGCGCCGCTTCACCGCCAGCGCCACCTATTTCAACCGTTTTGCATTCGGCGCAGTCGCCGCCACGCTGGCCTTCGGCAACAAACAGTTGAGCGACGGCACCGATACGAATGCCGTTCTGATCGAAGCCGAATACAAGCCGGATGAAGCCTGGACGCTGTTTGCCCGCGGCGAGACGATCGAAAGCAAGGAACTCCTGCCCGGCGGCCAGGTCCGCGGCGCCGGTGAAATCAGTTTGGGCGTCATCCATGACTGGCGTTTGGCCGAACATTGGAAGCTTGGTGTTGGCGGCCTCTATGCCTTTGATTTTGTGCCGGACTCGTCCCCCGCCGCTTATGGCAGCAATCCGCGCGGCACCATGGCCTTTGTCCGGCTTTTGGCCGAGTAACGCGCGGCGATTCTGTCGCCTTGCTCGGCGCGCGGGAGCGGGCTAGTTAAGCCCGCAAATTACGAGGATTGCACATATGGCGCGCAAGAAAATCGCTCTGATCGGCGGCGGACAAATCGGCGGCACTCTGGCCCATCTGGCGGTCCTGAAGGAGTTGGGCGATGTGGTGATCTTCGACATCGCCGAAGGCCTGCCCCAGGGCAAGGCGCTGGATTTGTCCCAGTCCGGTCCCGTGGACGGTTTCAACGCCAAGCTCAAGGGCACCAACAGCTATGTCGATATCGCGGGCGCCGATGTGGTGATCGTCACCGCCGGCGTGCCGCGCAAACCCGGCATGAGCCGCGACGATCTTTTGGGCATCAATCTGAAAGTCATGGCGGCGGTGGGCGAAGGCATCAAGGCCAATTGCCCCAATGCCTTTGTGATCTGCATTACCAATCCCCTGGATGCCATGGTGTGGGCGCTGCAGAAATTCTCCGGCGTGCCGCATGCCAAGATCGTGGGCATGGCGGGCGTGCTGGACTCGGCGCGTTTCCGCCACTTTATCGCGGACGAGTTGAATGTCAGCGTGGAAGATGTCAGCGCCTTTGTGCTGGGCGGTCATGGCGACACCATGGTGCCGATGCCGCGCTTTTCCACCGTGGCCGGCATCGCGCTGCCGGAACTGGTCAAGATGGGCTGGATCAAACAAGACCGGTTGGACCAGATCGTGGACCGCACCAGGAATGGCGGCGCCGAAATTGTCGGCCTGCTCAAGACCGGCTCGGCCTATTACGCGCCGGCCACCTCCGCCATCGCCATGGCGGAAAGCTATCTGAAGGACCAAAAGCGGGTTCTACCCTGCGCCGTGCATGTGAACGGCGCCTATGGCATCAAGGACCTGTATGTCGGCCTGCCGGTTGTGATCGGCGAGACGGGCGTGGAGCGGGTTGTGGAGCTGGATTTGACAACCGAAGAAAAGGCCGGGCTGGACAAGTCCTCCGACGCCGTGAAGGGCCTGATCGAGGCCTGTAAGAAACTGGAACCAAAGTTGGCTTGATCTAGCCTTCAGTCTGCCCAATTCAGCAAGTGAGATAAAAGCGGCCGCAAGGTTGTATGGCGCCGCCGCCGCTTGTTTTTTGCCAGGGACTTGAGAGATTTGGATGAGTAACCCCAGGTTTTTTCAGCATTCTTCGTGGCTCCTCGCCTTGGCGTTGATCGGCGGGATGATGCTGGACGCCGGTCTATTCACCCCGGCGCGGGCTCAGGAACCCAACGGCACCCTGGTCATCCATATCGAGGATGTCTCGCCCAAGGGCGGTATCCTGAGGCTGGGCCTGTATGACGAAACCCGCTATCCCGACGACGATTCCGCTGCCATCCTCAGCGCCGATGTGAAGGCTGAGCCGGGGCGGACCACCGTCACCCTGAACAATGTCCCCCCTGGGACTTATGCCATCCAGGCCTATCAGGACACCAACAGCAACGACAAAATGGACACCAGCTGGTTCGGTTTTCCGCAGGAGCCGTTCGGCTTCTCGCGCGATGCCCAACCGCGCCTTTCCAAGCCGCGTTTCTCGGCGGTCAGGTTCGAAGTCGCGCCGGGGGTGAACACGCAGACCTTGCATCTGCAGAATTACGTTTCCCTGATCGCCACGAATTAATTTTCTCTTCCGGATTTTGCGGTCTGTCGGGCGTTCGGCCGACCAAAGCCGCCGCCGGGATTTTTCCACTTCCTGCCTGATGGCTCTCGGTCAGGACCGGATGGACAAGGTTATGATATTCACCGTGAGCTGCGCGCCGCCGTTCAAGCTTTGACGTAGACGTCGACGCGGTCTGTCGGTCCCGTATCGTCCACGCCGCCCATGGCCCGCACATCGATGCGGTCAGCCGAAACCCCGTCCTCGATCAGCACCTGGCGGATGGACAAAGCGCGTTTGAGCGAAAGCCGCCGCGCATCCGAGCCCTTGTCGCCCCTGGCGCCGCCAAAGGCCTGCAGTTCGATCCGCGCACCGGGACTGGTCATGGCGGCATTCAGGTCGCCGGCGAGGAATTTGATTTGCCCCAGCGCGGACTTGGCCGGATCGGGCGCATCTTTGGCGAACAGGATCACGCTGCGCTTGGTCAGGTTTTCGCGCCCGGTGACGGGACCGGCGGGCGCGGTTCGTGCGGGGGGCGGGGCGCTAGCGAAAACATTGCTGAGATCGGGCGCGCCGCCGAACGGATTGGCGGTTGTTGCGGATGAAGGCGCCGGTGCGCGCGCCGGCGCAGGCTCCGCGCGAGCGACCCGCTTGGGCGGCTCCTCCGGTTTGGGTTGCGGCGCGGCGCGAGCTACGCTGCGCCGGCCCGGCATCTGCAGGCGGATCGGACCGCTGCGCTCGCCGGGATAGAGCAAGGACGGTATGGTTCGGGAATATTCCCCGCCGGGATAGAGCAGAACGCCGCCGCCGCGCGCCGCCACCGGATTGACCCGCACTTCCGCGCCTGTTTCCACTACCTGCGCCCAAGCGGTGGCCGGGGCGGCCAGCCCGAAGGCGATCGCGACGGCAAGATGGGACGCAAGACGCATGGACGACAGCTCAAAAGGGCCCGGAACGCAGCCTAGCCGTAATCTAACGCTTTGCAACCATTACCCAAATGGCCCAAGCCGTTGATTTTCTCCCCATCTGTCCGCTACACGGCTGGCAACAGCTAGCGGACATCGTGCCCCACGGGCCGCTTCGCTCGTGGGGGAAAATGCCAAAGAAGGATGAAACGCCATGAAAACAAGAGCCGCCGTGGCCTATGCCGCAGGCCAGCCCCTGGTGATCGAGGAGGTGGAGCTGGAAGGCCCCAGGAGCGGGGAAGTGCTGGTGGAAATCAAGGCCAGCGGCGTCTGCCACACCGACGAATTCACCCGCTCGGGCGCCGATCCGGAAGGGCTATTTCCGGTGATCTTCGGCCATGAGGGCGCGGGCGTGGTGGTGGAGGTGGGACCGGGCGTGACCAGCCTCAAAAAGGGCGACCATGTCATCCCGCTCTACACGCCGGAATGCCGCCAGTGCAAAAGCTGCACCTCGCACAAGACCAATCTGTGCACCTCGATCCGCGCCACCCAGGGCCAAGGCGTGATGCCGGACGGCACGTCGCGCTTCTCTATTCGCGGCAAGAAGGTCCATCACTATATGGGCTGTTCGACCTTCGCCAACCACACCGTGCTGCCGGAGATCGCGCTGGCCAAAATCCGTGCCGACGCGCCGTTCGACAAGGTTTGCTATATTGGTTGCGGCGTCACCACCGGCATCGGCGCCGTGATCAACACCGCCAAGGTCGAGCCGGGCTCAAATGTGGTGGTGTTCGGGCTGGGCGGCATCGGGCTCAATGTGATCCAAGGCGCGCGCATGGCGGGCGCCAACATGATCGTGGGCGTGGACATCAATCCGGCACGCCAGACACTGGCGCGCCAGTTCGGCATGACGGATTTTGTGAATCCCAAAGAGGTCAAAGGCGATCTGGTGCCGCATCTGGTCGAACTGACCAAGGGTGGTGCGGACTATTCCTTCGAATGCGTCGGCAATGTCGATTTGATGCGCCAGGCCTTGGAATGCTGCCATCGCGGCTGGGGGGAAAGCATCATCATCGGCGTGGCGGGCGCCGGTCAGGAAATCAAAACAAGGCCGTTTCAGCTGGTGACGGGCCGGGTGTGGAAAGGCACCGCCTTTGGCGGGGCGCGGGGCCGCACCCAGGTGCCGCAGATCGTGGACTGGTACATGGAGGGCAAGATCAGCATCGATCCGCTGATCACCCACAAATTGCCGCTGGAACGGATCAACGAGGCCTTCGACCTGATGCATACCGGCGAAAGTATCCGCACCGTGATCGAGTTTTGATCCGGCGCGTCAGGCTTTCACGTTCTTCAGCAGCTTGAGAAGTTGCGGGTGCAGGTTTTCATTGGCCGCCAGCACCGTGCCCTGGGTCAGCATCTCGGCGCCGCCGCGCAGATCGGTGATCATGCCGCCTGCCTCGCGCACCAGCACGATTCCCGCCGCGATGTCCCAGGCCTGAAGGCTGTGTTCCCAGAAGCCGTCAAAACGTCCCGCCGCGACATAAGCCAAATCCAGTGACGCCGAGCCGAAGCGGCGGATGCCCGCCGTCACATGCATCATTTCCGCCATCTCGGCGCTGGCCCGCGCATGGCCGTCTCTGCCCAAAAAGGGAAGTCCAGTCGCGATCACACTTGGCGCCAATTCCTTGCGCGCCGCGACGCGCAGCCGCTTGTTGTTGAGATAGGCGCCATGACCTTTTTCGGCGGTGAAGAGATCGTCGGTGACGGGATTGTAGATCACCCCGGACACCATCTGGCCTTCGCGCTCCAGCCCGATGGAGATGGCGAAATGCGGAATGCCGTGCATGAAGTTGGTGGTGCCGTCGATCGGGTCGATGATGAAGCGGTGGGTTTTGTCGGCGCCGGTCACCGCGCCGCCTTCCTCGCCCAGAAAGCCATAGCCGGGGCGGGCCTTGCTGAGTTCTTCGATCAAGATTTTTTCGGTGCGCTTGTCGGCGGAGGTGACAAAATCGGCCGGGCCTTTCATCGAGATTTGCAAGTTTTCCAGCTCGTTGAAATCGCGGATCAGCGGGCGGCCGGCTTTGCGCGCGGCGGCGATCATCACATTCAGGGCGGGTGAGGTGTAGACCACTAGTCGGCCCGCCGAACGTAAGAGCCGTCTTCGGTGGCGACGATGATTTTTTCGCCCGCGCCGATGAAGGGCGGCACCTGAATCTTGAGGCCATTCTCCAGCACCGCGCTTTTGTAGGAGGGCGCGGCGGTGCCGCCTTTGAGCACCGGATCGGCTTCGGCGACCGTCAAGGTCACCTGCACCGGCAGCTTGATGCCGATGGGCTTGCCGTCATACAGCTGCACCAGGGTTTTCATCCCGTCCTGCAGGAACTGGGCTTGGTCTCCGACAAAATCGGCGGCCAGTTCGATCTGCTCATAGCTTTCCATGTCCATGAAAGTGAGCATGTCGCCGCTGGCGTAGAGGAATTGGAAGTCCTTCTTGTCCAGGTAAGCCTCGTCCACCGCCTCGTCGGAGCGGAAGCGCTGGTTGAGCTTGGTGCCGCTGGTGACGTTTTTGAGTTCGACCTGGTTGTAGGCGCCGCCCTTGCCGGGCTTGACCTTCTGGGTCTTGACCGCGATCCACAAGCCGCCGTCGAAATTGATCAGGGTGCCGGGGCTGATTTCGTTGCCGGTGATCTTGGCCATAAGGGTTCGCGCCTCCGCGCGCGGGTGGTGACGGCTAACAGGTTCAAAGAGCGGGCGGGTTTTAGCAACCTTGCCCCTGAATGTCATCCCCGGCCGAGCGCAGCACTGCTGCGCGAGGGGAAGGGGACCCAGGCGCCCAAAATCTATAGGAGGCTGGTGCCTGGGTCCCCTTCCCTCGAAAGACGCTGACGCGTCTTTCTCGCCGGGGATGACATCAAAAACAATAGTGCCAGCAGGAATAGCCGTTACCGGAATAGCGCGTTGAAGGCGCGCACGGCGCTTTCCGGCCCGTCGGGATGTTCCCACACCCCAGCCGACACGGCCAGGAAGTCCGCGCCCGCTTCGATCAGGGTAGGCGCATTGGCGATGGTGATGCCGCCGATGGCGACGCAGGGCACCACCATGGTTTGGCTCCACCAGCGCAACAGTTCGATGTCGGCTTGGGTTTTGGGGTCTTTGGTCTGGGTCGGAAAGAAGGCGCCCAAGGCGACATAGTCGGCGCCCGCTTCGCCCGCTTCCATCGCCAGATGGCGGCTGTCGTGACAGGTGACGCCGACAATGCCGTCGGGCAGCAAACGCCGCGCTTGGGCATAAGAGGCATCCTCCTGCCCC
>DATFDR010000046.1:0-10280 GCA_035251935.1 Rhizomicrobium sp.
GCTACGGCCACAAGCCGCCAAACCGCCGCGGACTTCAAAACCATCCGCGACAAAGCGTGTTGCGATCGCCGCCGCCATTCTGGCATTGGGCATTGCGGCCATGGCGCTGCTCACCGCCAAGCTCGGTGACAGCCCGCAGCAAACCGCCAGCGTCCAGACGCTGAAGCCCGCAGTCCCGCAACCCGCTGCCGCCACACCGATTGTCGCGCCGCAACCGCAGGCCGCACCCGCCATGCGGACGTCCGCCCACGAACCTGAGACGCCAGCCGCGCCACAGACAACAGAGCCACAGCCGCCGGCCACACCGGCATCGGCAACTTCCGCTATTGCGACAAGGACCACCACACCGGCCGGTACCGCGCCTACTCCCATGCCGGTGCCGGGCGCCCGTTACACGGTGGTGCGCGGCGACATGTTGAGCCAAATCGCGCTGCAGGCTTACAAGGACCCTGGGAAATTTCCCCTGATTTTGAGGGCCAACCCCAACCTAAAGCACGGGCCGGACATCATCTACTACGATCAGGTCATTTTCATTCCGCCCGCGCCCTGACGGGATGGAGCAAATCGGACTTGCGCCGGCGCCCCAGCCCGATTAAAGCCACCCAGCGCGACCGACGAATCCCCATAATGTTGTACGGAGGCTTGTCCTTTGTTGCGTCTCAACCAGGATTTTCATGAGCAACGGTACCGTTAAGTTTTTCAATGCCGCGAAGGGCTTTGGTTTCATCACACCCGACGATGGCGGCAAGGATGTATTCGTTCCCGCAACCTCCATCACCGCCTCGGGCGTCGCCAAGTTGAAGGCGGGTCAGCGCGTAGCGTTTGACTCCGAACCGGATGCCAAGGGTCCCAAGGCGGTCAATCTCAAGCTGCTGACCGAGCCGGTGCGCGACAGTCCACGCGAGACAAAAGAACCGCGCGTCCAAGCCAAACCCGCAATCAGCCTTTATTGCGATTCGGATTCGGATGACGCGCAAGATGTCTTGGCGGCCTTGCGCGATTTGGGCCACGAGCCTCATCTGGTGGATGTCATCACCGCCCCACCCAGCCGCGAAGAGCTTAAGACTCTTTCCTTACTGATGCGTGAGGCCGATCAAAGCCTGGTGCGCCGCTACGACCGGCTGTTCCTAGAACTGCAATTGGACGACCGCTTCATCAGCGAGAATGAATTCTGGACCGGAATCTTCGAGCATCCCACGCTGATCAACGGGCCGGTGCTGGCCAGCGCGAACAAGGCGCGGCTGTGCCGCACGCCGCAGGACGTAAAAGCCTTCCTGGGTGCCGATGCCGCGGCCGCCAAACCTAAAGGTCTATCACCGCGCATAGCGGCAATGATGACCGGTGGCGTGGTGCCCCCGCCCGCGCCCAAGGAACAGGTTGCACCCGCGATCAACCCGAAAACCGCTCCGGCCTTCCTTCCCAAGCAGGGCGAATCCAAAGCCCAAATCGAAACGCGCAAAACGGCCAAGCCCGCGGCCGGCGTGACGCCGCCCAAGACCGCTGCCGCCAGCCCCGCTCTCAAGAAAGCCGTCGCCAAACCGGTCAAGAAAGCTGCGTCCGCGAAAAAACCGGTCAAAAAGAAGAAATGAGATGTTCAGCCAGCTGATGAGCCTGCTGCAAAGCCCAACGCCGCCGCGCGTGCCGCACATGCGCCTATCGGTGGCGGTGCTGATGCTGGAAGCGGCGCGTCAGGACGACAAATTCGACGCCAGCGAGCGCGTAGCGATCGAACGCTTGTTGGTGCAACGCTTCGGCCTCACCGCGGCGGAGTGCACCCACCTGATGGAGGCAGCGCAGACCCATGCCCATAGCATGGTGCAGCTCCACGGCCATACCAGTGAAATCGCCCGCGAAATGTCGCCGCAGGAACGGGTGCAGCTGATTGAGATGCTGTGGGACGTGGCCTATGCGGACAGCGTTCTGGACCCGGAAGAAGATCTCCTGATCCGCCGCATCGCCAATCTGATCTATGTCACAGACCGCGACCGGGTCCTGGCTCGCCAGCGCATCGTGGCGCAGCGCGAGCAGAATTCATAAGAACGGCGAACCGCCGCTGCCCCATCGCCGCAAGCCCGGCGCCATAGCGCTATCTCACATCGCATAGCGAAACGAAAAGGCCAGAATATTCACATCGACATCATAGCTTCCGTTCAAGATCACCGAATGGGTGACAGGATCGGTGTTGTTGAGGCTGACATTCATATTGGGCTTGGCAAAGGCAAAGGAATGACCCCAGGCGCCTTCCACTGTCATGCCGCCGCCCAGCGCATAGCTCGCGCCAACCCCCAACAGATAACGGTCGGTATCGGCCAGCGTCACAGCGCGATAGGCGCTGGTTACTGGGGTTTGATCAAAGGCAATGCCGCTCTTCAGCGACCAACGTTCGTCCAAATGATAAACGCCGCCCACCGCCACCATCCAACTGTCGCGATAGCCCTGCACATTCACGAAGGGCGGGTTCTGACTTTGGATGGTGACATCCTTGAACACGCTCCATTGGCTGAACTGCACATCCGCCGAAAGGATCAGCCCCTCGTCCACTTGGCGGGTCAAACTCAAGCCCATGGTGGCTGGCAGCCTGGCCTTGGCGCGGGCTGGCCCGCTGACCATGCCCAACAAGGGACTTGCGCCGGTGAAATCCAGCGCACCTTCAATCTGGTGATTCACGGACGAGCGGTAGGTCAGTCCCAACCGCGTGCCGTCCTCGAACTGGGCCAGCACACCAAGATTGAATCCCACAGCCCAGTCATGCGCCTTGAACCGATAGAAAGCGTCCGGCACGCCGGGGCCGAAAATCGCGGCCTGATTGATGGCGCTGGTGACGTCCAGCTTCAGATATTGTGCCGACACGCCCGCTCCCACCGACCAAGTCTGGTCGATCTGCCAAGCGATATTGGGATTAATATCCAGCGAGAGCGCCGCCGTTTTGGTGCCCAGATAGCGGCCATACCATTGACTGTCATACGCGTTGGAATTGCCGAACGGCGCGGTGATGGCGATACCGGCCGAAAAATCCTCGCTCAGCCGTTTGGCGGCATACAGGTTGGGGATCAGGGCGGCGCGTCCACTGTCGCCACCGCTATTGCCTGCGATGGGGACGCCGCCGGAACGCGCCACCCCATTAAAAGTCATGCTGGGCAGGATCACCGCCGCCCCCATCTCAAACCCATCGGCGGTCAGCCGGGTCATGCCGGCGGGATTGGAAAAAACCGTGTTGGGTCCGCTCGCCCTGCTGCCATTTCCCGCATAGCTGGTGGCCAACGCCTCGGCGCTGTTTTCCCGTACCAGAAAGCCCGCCGCCAGCGCGGGCGTGCCCGCCAGCGCCAGGGCCAAAAGCCCAAGCGGAATAGATACTATCCTGTTCATGACCAGCCGTGTGTCGAGGACCGACAGGACCATAACGCGTCAGAGTTGAAAACTGCCCGCCGGTTCCCCTAAAATTCGCATCAAAAACCGCAACTGACCAGAGGCCCAATCGTTAACCCGGCGCAAAGTCGGCTGCGCGTTACGCCGATGTTGCCAGGCGGTGCTGCCTCACGCGTTAGCCAAAAACCACTCCCCAAACGCGCCAGCCACGGTAAAATAGAGCCTTTAAGAGACCGGCCCGGGGGGGCAAAATGGGCAAAACAAAATGGCGGGCGGGAATAGAAATCCCGCCCGAGAAGCCAAGCTTCCTGCGGCGCTTCCGCATACCCATCGCGGTCGCCGCTGTATTCACGACCGCCCTGAGTGTTTTTATCTATCTATATGTCAACGCCGACATTCCTTATGGCGATGGCCGTTCGGATTATCAGCGCGCGCTGGCCGATTGCATGGAAGACCATATGCGGCACGCCACGAGCGACAGCGCCGCCACCGCGGCTGCGTCGTCTTGCGTGCAGAATACGCCCGGCGGACAGTATTCTGCTGAAGGACAATAGAGAACCATGCTCGCGGCCGCCGTCACACTTTCGGTGTTACGCCGGCTCGTACGACAGACATCTATAGATGTTATTCAGCCGCCATATAATATGGATTCAACTGCGATAATGTTTCGTTGATATAAATGCCGGGATGGACGGCGCGCCCGTCCTGCATCACCGTGTCGGGCAGGACATCGGCATGGTATTGGCACACACCGATCATCTTGGGGTGCGCCTGAAAAAAAGCTTCCAGTGCGCGTTCATACGCCACCAGCTTGCTGAAATCCCTGGACGGCCCAAACTCCCAAGCCATATCGCCGGAGGCCCAAAGCCCCGCATAGCCGTCGTTCAGCGCACTGTCGTAAGCCTCTTTCAGAAGACCAAGCATGGCCTCAGGATCGAACACGCCATGCACCAGATGCTCCTGGCCGGTGGACAAAACAAGACGCCCTTGCAACACCGCCTCATGCACATTGAGTCCCGAGGACGTCAGGTAGGCGCGAATGCCCTCAACCATTTCGGGGCTGTTGAGATAGAGGCAGCGATAGTTGGCGTCCAGCCTCTTTCGGATATGAAGCGCCAAGCTGGCAAGCTGCTGTGACGGCGTACCTTGATATATAAGGCATTGGTGCCGGGGAATTGGTGTCATACGCACCTCCAGACAAGATCGAACTATGCGATTTTAAACCGCTAGTGTCGTGGTTTCGACGTTCGCCACATCATTGATATCGGGCTCCGTGCGAACTTCGAAACCACGACACTAGAATCAATAATTTACTAGTGTCCCTCGATTCCGAAATTCGCCCGGAGCCCAATATAGAGGTCAAGCGAATTTCGGAATCGGGACACTAGGAGGCAGAATACCACGGCGTGGTTGACGCCGCGTTACTCTTTCGCCTCATTCATCGTTTCTTGGCGTGCTTCATGCCTTGTATAAGCGCATCAAGCGCTTCTCGAAACCGCGCGAGGGTGGAAAATTTGTACGCCCGGCTTACCATCGTCACCGCCTCGGCAACTGAGAAATTCTCACCACAAACCATCCGGCAGATCAGCCAATCATTCGCCCCCATCGCGCCTTGCACCCTTCGCCAGAAATCCTTGGCATCGCGTGCATGATCGGCGAAGGCGCCGGGCACTCCGCCACTGCCCTTGACCCGGTCGAAATCCACGCCGCCCGGAAACGGCGCATGACAGATGCGCCAACCTTCATCAAAGGCTCGTGCCGCCGAGAACCGGTCCAGCGCCCGCGCCTCTTCCTCCCGCGCCGCGTTGACGCCGATGCATCGCTCTTTGCACCGCATATGGCCGCGCCGGAATTCCTTTTCATAAACGGTGAGCCGCGACCAGCCCTGCTTGGCGCCCGCGCGCGGCGATAAGATCCTGTCGCGCGCGTGATCGGGAGCGATCACCGGCGGTTCCTCCACCGTCTCCTCCACCGCGCGCGCCGCTATTTTCCTCGTGGATCGCGTTTTCATCGGGGCCGGCGCGTCTCTTCGCGGAAGAAATCGCGCGCCGCATAGACGGGATTGGCCTGCGCTTTCAGCACCACCCCCATCTCTGCGATCAATTCCAGCGCCTCACGCAAGCTGCGCGCCATCTCGATCCGCATACCCGCCCCGCGCAGCCGGGCGAAAGCCGCCACCTTCACCGCCGTCAGCCGCTGCTCCTTGATCTCGATACCCAGCGCCCGGCCCCGATAACAGATCACAATTCCCGGCGCGTCGGCCGCGGCGGCAAAGCAGCAAGCATCCTGCGGAAGCCGGTCTTTCAATTCCGCCAACAATTGCTCCATGACGGTCAGCTCCACCTCCCGCGCCTTGGGCCGGGCCCGTTCCACATTCAAGGAAAATCGTGTCATGGTCCTTGTTCCTTTGAATTGATTTCCGGGGGATAAAGATCGGGGCGCAAATCATGGCGGCTGATCGCGCCGCCGGTCGCACGTTCCAGCGCCAGGCACCATTCCGCCGGCACCCGGTGGCTCCGGCGCAGCACCTCGCTGACGGCTTGCGGTGAAACACCCACCACCCGCGCCACCGCCACCTGGCTTTTCAGATGATCCCGAATGACAGCCCTTAAGGCCCCTATTCCTATTTTGCTTCCTGTTTTGGTTTTCCCCGTCGTCATGGGAGAACTAAACAAGAACACTTGTAGGCGGTCAACAAGAATTCTTGCAAAATCCCAGATTACAAGATATCTTGTGCAAACATGATATTTGCTTGTATACCATGGCCATGAAACCAACCATGAAAAGCCTGGGCGAGAGGGTGCGCGAACGCCGCCAAGCGCTGGGCCTGTCCCAACCCCAGCTGGCCAAAAAGGTCGGAGGCATCACCTATCAGGCCATCCAGCAATTGGAGGCCGGCGGCGGCACCAAGCATCTGGTTGGCATCGCCCGCGCGCTCGGTGTCACCGCCGAATGGCTGCAGGATGGCCATGGCCCGGCCCCGGCCAAACCCGGCGCGGCGCGCGGCGCCACGACCGAAAAACTCAAAGTGCTGGGTATGGCCGAATGCGGCTCCGATGGCTGGTCGCTATGGAACGGCGATGTGATCGATCTAATCGACCGGCCCGCCGGATTGATCGGCGTACCCAACGCCTATGCCGTTTATGTGGTGGGGGCCAGCATGGAGCCGCGCTATCACCCCGGCGAGGTGGTGCATATCCATCCCGGCCGTCCGGTGGATGTGGGCGCCTATGTGCTGGTGCAACGCCGCCCCAAAGCCAATGGCGAAGCGCCCCTGGCGGTGATCAAGCGCCTGGCCAAGCGCACCGGCGCCAAAATCGTGCTGGAACAGTTCAACCCGCCCAAAACGTTCGAGATCAGAACCGCCGACATCGTCTCCCTCCACCGGGTGGTGGGCTCGGGCGAGTCTTAGTTCGCCGTCTTTTCCGGCGCCGCAGCTTTGCTGGTGTCGGATATGGGCGTTGCCGCAACCGGCGTTGCTGGCGCCGGTGTTGCAGCCGCCACCGCCGCGGGCGCTATCGGCACCATAGTGATGTTGACCACCGAGTCGTACTTATTGTCGGCTCCATTGGCGGAATCCACGATGGAGGAGATACCCGCTGTCAACAGCAAATCTACCGCGACATTGGCCGCAATAGTGGCCGAGGTTCCGGAATTATTGACATAGGCGGCGTCCTGATAACCTTCCTTCTTGCAGGTAATGGTCAGATCATACTTGCTCTTACGCACGGTCAATTTGGCGGGCGTACTTTCGATGCTTCCCATATCCCTGCCGTCTTCGCGCTTAAATGCGCAACGCGCACCTGTGGGATTGGTGACAACCGAGATATCTTGTGACGTGCCTTCGAAAACGCTGACGCAACCCGAAAGACAAACGGCAGCAAAGGTGACGGCCATTGCCGTCCCAGAATTCCATTTCATAAAGGGCTCCCCAGCCTGATGTGATGGGCGTAAGCCGCCCCTTGCGCATACTAAAGAGCCTCGGAGGCAGCCGCCAAGACCATTCGGTACGATCAGAAGGAAACAGGACGTTCCAACAGACAAATATATGACTGACAATCAATCAGTAGGCGCAAGGCAGCGTCGCGCTTTTGTTCGCTGACGGACGAGCAAAACGCGCGTGCACGCGCAAGACCAGCCGGACCATACGGTTCCCAGCCGCAGCCCCATTCGATTCAATTTTAAGAATCGGCCTGGCGCCCGCATCATCCTGTTTCATAGTGGGATAAGTTCCATAGATGGAAATTTGTGATCGCAAATTCTTCGCTCCCCTGACGATAAGCCGAACATTCGACACAGAATATGCGATAATCGAAGCGGTGATTGTTGTGGGCTGTCTGATGAGTACAGATCTGTCGCCGCGTGCGGTGTTACTGGGCTACAGTTTTGTGGTGGTCTCGCTGATTTGCGAAGCCATCATTTATTGCGCCCAGCTTTTCCGCGCCTGACAAATACGTCTGACAAATTCGCGTGTTAACGCGGTGCCTGTGTTAATATTCTTACTATCTTTGCTGTGGACAAACGCCCACCACAGGTATGCAATCGCAGGCGCCGGGACTGTCGGAGGCGTTCATGCAGGACTATGAAATCCGCATTCAAACAACTGGCCGCACACAGACAATCATCGAAATGATGCATCTCAACGATCACACCGCTATCCGCGCGGCCGAGACTTTGGCCGCGGGCCGTGCGTTTGAAGTGTGGCGTGATCTGGAATGCATTCACGGACCCAGGCCGACTTCACCGCCATTGGTGCAGTTCAGCGGTGCGCGAACGCACTGACGGCTTGTCATCTCGCGGGTACGGCTTCGTACCTAGCAGACATTGCCCTACGCTCCGGGGAACGGTAGATTTTATGTTGCACGCCAGACCTGCGTCCCTATCCTACTCAGACAAATGACGCACACACCCCGGAGTGCGCAGACAAATCCGCAGGAAGCCATGAACCGTTATCAGGTCTTGATCGCCGAGGATGAGGGCGATCTCAGGCTGGTGATCGCTGAAGCCCTCACCCAAGCCGGGCTTAAGGTCGCTCAGGCCCAGGACGGCAAACAGGCGTACAAGATCCTGACGGAAAATCCGCAACCCAACACGCTACTGATTTCCGACCTGCGCATGCCACGGATGGACGGCTTCGAATTGGCCGAAGCTGCGATCGCTTTCGATCCCGAAATCAAGGTTTTGATGCTGACAGGCTATGCGGAAATGCCGGTGTCTCCGGCCGCACTCAAGGCGCGGGAGGTGCGTATTTTGCACAAGCCGGTCGAGCTCGACCGTTTGTGCGAACTGGCGATGGAGATGTTGGCGCGACCCTGACGCGTTACGCGGCCTTGGGTTTGCTGTGTTCCTGGCGGCGCGGCAGGGTGACGCAAACCGTGGTGCCGATATGCTCCTGGCTGTCCATCGTCACCTCGCCGCAATGCTCCTCCACCAAGGCCTTGACGACCGACAGGCCCAGTCCGGTGCCTTCACGCGCCAGCATGGGATTGTTGGAGGCCTGCTCGAACGGCTTGCCGATGCGCGACAGGACGTCGGTGGCGATTCCCACCCCTTCATCCTTGACCGTGATGCACACCGTGTCGGCAGTCTCGGTCAGCGACATGGTGATCGTTCCCCCATCGCGCGAGAATTTCACCGCATTGGATAGAAGGTTGATCAGGATTTGCTTGCAGGCGCGGGGGTCGGCGATCACGTCCACCGGTTGCTCCGGCAGTTGCAGCGCCACTTGAATCTTGCGCTCCTGCGCCTTGGGCCGGATCAGGGGAACGCATTGTTCCATGCAATGCTTCAGATCAAAGGCCCGGAAATCCGCCTGGAAGCGGCCGGCCTCGATCTTCGCCAGATCCAAAATGTCCGACACCAGACTTAGCAAATGGCTGCCGGACTCATGGATCAGCTTGGCATACTCCTCATAGCGCGCGGGAATGGCGCCATGGGTCTTGTTCAGCATCAATTCCGAGAATCCGATGACGGCGTTCAACGGGGTGCGCAGTTCATGGCTCATATTGGCGAGGAATTCCGACTTGATGCGGCTGGCGGTTTCAGCGGCATCCTTGGCGGCTTGATTGCGCAGCAACTCGCGTTCCAAATGCTCGCGGTCCTTGGCGGTTTTGCGGAAGATCTTCAAAGCCAAGGCGAATTGGCCGATTTCGTCGCCCCGCTCGCTCAAAGCCAAAACCCGTTCCACGCCTTCATCGGGATCGCTGGTGATCGCGCCGGTGATCTGCTTGAGAGGACGAATCACGTCCCACAGCACGAAGAAGGCCGCCAAACAGGCCAGTCCCGTGCATAACGCCATCAAAAGCAGGGCCTCGGCCAGATCACGCGAAGCGCGCAGCGCATTGGCATTGGCGCGCGCCTCAGCCGCAGCCAACGCGGCTCCAGACACTTGCACGATACTGTTCAGCGCCGGCGCGGATTGGTTCAGCCATTGCAGCCCGCTGATGCCCAAAGGCTCACCCATTTCGGCCTTCATGCGCATATCGGTGCGCAGCTTGGCATAACGGCCGAAATAATCGGCATTGGCGCCGGCAATCGCCTTGACCAGCCCCGGCGGCGCTTCGGTATTCTCCACCGCCTTCTCGATGGATTTCCAAGGACCTTGGGTGCGTCCCTCGATCCGGGCAAACTCCTCGCATTCCGCGTCTGTGGGAATGTGGAAAAAGGCGATAAGGTTGGCGTAACGGCGCCGCTCAGTACCGGCCTCGGTCCGAATATTCCAGGCAATATCGCTGATGCGTATCATCTCGCTGAGATAGGGTTCGGCCCCCGCGATTTGGCGCGAAAAGATCGCGCCCTGTTTATCGGCCAGTCTCATGATGTCAAAAACCGAGGCTTTGGGATCGAAAAACGGCCGCGTGGCGCGCTTTTCGCGTGGCATCTGCACGGCGCGCAACACAGCGGGAAGCAACCGA
>DATFDR010000047.1:0-57982 GCA_035251935.1 Rhizomicrobium sp.
TTTCAGCTATCGGGCCGACACCTTAAGCAAGGACCTGAAAGAGTTGTTCCGCGTCGGCCGCTATTCCCTTTGCGTGGGGCTGGTGGTGCTTGCCGCCTGTATCACCAGCGGCCGACTTATTCTGGGCTCGCCCTGGTCTGGTGAGTTTGGCACGCTGCTCAACGAGGGATTGGTCATTCTGGGATGGGTGGCGAACTGGCGGCCGATCGAGATTTTTCTCTATGACTGGTGGCCGATCATTCGTCACCGCAATATTCTGAGGCGCCTGGCGCGTGCGGAGATCGTCATTAGCCCGCGATTGGACGCCGTTTGACAGTCCTGACAATCACCCGCAGGGCCGACAGCGAAGCGCGGTTCCACTGAGGATCACGGCGTGCGGTTCCGAACCAAGATGTAGTGCGCCAGGCCATTTGCCTCCGCGTCGCTCAATGAGCCCGGAGCCTGTAGCGGCATGGTGGTCTTGATTTTCGCTGCCAGCGCCATCGGATCGCGGTCGCCCATGTCCGCCGTCTTCAAGGGCGGCCCCGACACGCCTTCCAAATTCGCGCCGTGGCACATGGCGCATTTGGCGGCGTACGTGCCCGCCATGGCTAAGTCCGCAGCCGAAGCCCGCGTGACGGGCGCGGCCGCAACGACCGGCGGATCGCGGTTGAGCAGCGCGATGTCCTTGTAAGATTTCGCTGGAGGCACGCTCTTCACATAGGCGTAAATGTCGGCCAGCTCCCGGTCCGACAGGATAACCGTCGTGTAGATAGGCATGGCCAAGCGCGGCGTGCGGACCTGGCGCGCGAAGGTTTCGAATGGCAAAGGACCCGGCGCGATCTTCGCCCCGACCGCGCTGCCGCCGCCGGTCGTACCATGGCATTGGAAGCAACCGACCCTCATATAGAGCGCCTGGCCCGCCTTGGCGTCGCCCTTGGGCGCGGCGGGGACGCCGTCCTGGGCGACGGCAACTGTTGCAGCGGCGCAGGCGGCAGCGGCGCAGGCGGCGATCCCCAAAAGCAGCCTTTCAAATCTCATGGCCATGTCAGCGCCCCTGCGAAATGACGTCGATTAGGGCGGGTTCGCCCTTCTTGACCACGGCGATGGCGCGCCGGATCGCCGGGCCGAGATCGGCGGGATGTTCGATCGGCCCTTGGGCATAGACCCCCATGCCCTTGGCGACCATGGCGAAGTCGATGTTCGGATCGGCAAGTTCGTTGCCGAGATGCGCTCGATCCACGCCCCGGTTCCGGCGGTTGGCCATCGCCTGCATCTGCATGATTTCCGCGTGATAGCCGCGGTTATTGTGGATGATGTAGAGCAGCGGAATGCGCTCGTGAGCGGCGGTCCATAAAATCCCCGGACCGAACATTGTGTCGCCGTCGCCGTTGACGGCCACGCTGAGCCGGCCATGCTTCCTGTTGGCCAAGGCGCCGCCGAGCGTCGCGGGCCCGAGATAGCCGATCCCTTGCGCGCCGGAGTCGCCGATATAATTGTAGTGCTTGTTTGCGGCCCAAAGCCGCTGCGGCCATTTGCTCTGAAAGTCCGTGGCGTTGAGCAGGGACCAGTCTTGCGTCCGCATCTGCTCATAGAGTTCCGCATAGAGTCGCGCGGTGGAGATCGGCCTGCCGTCCCAGGCGTAAGCGGCGGCCTGTTTGGCCGCCTCCAGATCGGCTTGGTGGGCCTGCGCCCAACGCGCGCCGCGCGCTTCCAGCGCATCTTTCCGATTGGCCGGCAATTGGCGGCGCACGGCTTCGATGAGCGAGGGCAGCGTGGCCTGGGCGTCGGCCGCCATCGCGATATCGATGTCCGACGGATAGCGTTGGAAATTCTGATAGTTGGATTTGTAGAAAAGATCGACGGACGAGATCGTCACCCGCCTGGAGCCGGGCTTCATGATCGAGCGGAATTCGCCCGCGCCGAGCCGCTGGGATGTGGCCGAGAAAGGATCGCCAGGTTCCAGTTCGAGCATGAAGTCGGCGTCCTGTACCACCCCGGCCCGGCGCATCGACTGGTTCAAGGGGTGGCGCCAGGGAAAGTTGAAACGGTTGTGAGTGTCGCAGACCGGGGCCTGCAGCAACTCGGCCAATTCGATCAGCCGGTTGAGGCCATCGGGGGTACGCGCCACCCGATCCGCGAAAATGACCGGCCGCTCGGCCGCGACCAGCATCTTGGCCGTGTCTTCCACGGCCGAGGACTCGCCGACAGGCGGCGCGACCCGCGGCAGCTTGGGAATCGGCGGAGGCTTTCCGCCGGGATAAGGATCCTCCTGCATGTACAAATCTGTGGCGAGCAGCGTCGGCCCATAGGGCGGTGTCATGCCAAACTTGTATGCCCGGGCCGCGGCTTCGCCCCAAGCGCGCAGGTTGCTCGGCTTGTCGTCCCACTTGGTGTAGTCGCGGACGATCAGGGCATCGTCCTGAGCGGCATGGTTCCAGGCGGTGGCGTTTCTGTATCGGGCGGAATCCAGATTCGCCCCGACCAGCATGAAGATCGGCACACGGTCACACCAAGCATTGTAAATCGCCATGGAACCGTGCTGCAGCCCCACCGTGGCGTGCATGCCCACGGCCATTGGCTTGCCCTCGATCTTGGCATAGCCGTGCGCCATCGCCACCGAGGCTTCTTCATGGACCGTGGTGATAAAGGTAAGCTTCGGATCGCTCACCATGCCGTAATTGACGATCGCTTCATGCAGGCCGAGCATGGTGTTGGACGGCGTCGAGGCCATGTACTCGATGCCAAGGCTGCGCATCACATCGACCATATAGTCGCCGCCGCAGGTCGCGTAGGTGAGCTGCCGGTCACGCGGCGTGCGCTCGTTGAGGTCCGTCACCGGCCCTGGCGAACGCGGCGTATTGGGACCCGCGCCGGGCGTACCGCTTGGCGGGCCCTGTATCGGCTCCTGAGCCATCGTCGCAGTCGCGGTCGCGGTTATGCCGCCGAGGGCGACTCCTTTAAGGAAATTTCGCCGTCCCGCCTTGTAATCCGTCGTCATCCAGGCTCCCTCCCAGCGTCCAACCGCTTAAAGCGCTTGTTATTGCCGTACTTTCCGCTGCCGCTTGGTTGTCAATCTCTTGGTTTGCTGAAGACATCTTCTGCCCTGATACCTGTCCCGGCATTGGCTTGCTCCTCGAGGAAAATGGCCTCCACCCCGTCAAGGATGGAGGCCACCATCAACGCCCGTCCAGGGGGGACAGACGATTGAACCTGTGTGGCTTAGACTTCCAGGGCCGCCACCTCGTAATCGACCAGGTTAGGAATGATGAACTCCACGACATTGCCGCTCTGGGTGACCGGCAAGGTCTTATTTGCCCACAAAAGCCTTGCCGATTTGACCGGCTTCGCGTCGCCCAGAACCAATCGCACTTTCTGGTCCCCCACCGAATAGGAAGCCCGGCGCGCGCCTGACTTGAAATTCGGGTAGGTGTAATTGATCAGGTGCACCGCATAGCCCGGCTCCGTCACCCAGCCGAAGGTTTCAACCAGCCCGTTCCCTGTGACCTGCAACGGCCCCTCGCCCCGCGTCAGCCAACGAACCGCGTTTGTCACCAGGTCGCCGAGGTCGGCCGCGCTGGTGCGCGCATAGGCGGCCTCGATGTCGCCGGCCAGATATACCAGCCGGGAGCGGCCGTTTTCGCGGAACACCGCCAGGGACTCGTCGGTGTGCGGCTTGGGGCTAAACACAGCCTCCGGTGGATAGGCAGGATAGGCAGCCACATTCGTCATATAAACCGGTCCGTCATGACGGATCGGGACCCGGCAACTTGAACCCTGTATCCAGTTGGTGCCTTTGAAACTGGATGTGACCGGATGGCTGGCGGCCGATGCTTCCAACCGCTGCCAGAAATGCGGCGGCGCTTGATGCGGCGAACCTATGCCAAAGCGCTCGCCCGCCTTGTGCATGCCATACAGATCGGCAAAGCCGAAATCGGGACGGGGATTTCCATTTTCATCGTAGAGCGCGGTTTCGAAGCTGGTCAGCAGCGAACCGCCGCGAGCCACAAACGCCTTCACCTGGGCGATCTGCCTATCGCTCATCAAAGCGACATTGGGCAGAACCAGAACCGAATACTGCGCCAGCGCTTCCGGTTCTAACCCGGTATCGACCACCACATCAAACGGAATGCGCGCTTCGGTGAGGATTTCGTACATGCCCTCCAGCGACTGAAGCGCATCGGTACCGGGCACTTCCTTGTAAAGCCGATTGGACCGTTGCGACACAAGCAGGGCGACATTGGCGATGGACCGCACATTGTGGAAATGCTTGTCATTGGCGGCTTGCCACGACAAAAACTCCGCCCCCATTTGCTGCCAGCGGCGATCCTCGTGCCAGCCTTCATGCATGCCCAGCCAGTGATACCAAAGGGTGGCGCCTGCTGCTGCGGTCTGCGCCAAGCGCAGCTTTACTTCCGGCTGGTTGCCCGTGACGTGGCGCCACAGAAGCTCATTGGACCGTTCATACGACCCCGTGACATTGGTTACCGTGCGCCCCTTCATCAGGGCGCGCGCCAGCCGCACCTGTTGGCTCGCGTCCCAGGCCCGGTCCCCCACGCCACCGCGGCCCTGATTGTCGGCGGTAAAGATGGATGCGTTGGCCAGCATCGAGGATAGATCGACATCGCCGCCCTTGAAACGGCCGCCCAGATTACCGGAGTAAATCATGTCGGCGCGGTGTTCGGCGACGATCTTGGCATACATCGCCCACAGCTCTTCCGTGCGCTTTTGGTAGGCGCGCTTGTAGTCCTCGCTTTGTGGATCGCCGATCTTCTTGCAATTCTCACAATAGCAGACCGGAACATGCAGGCCTGGCCAGCCATTGGTGTAAATGCCGTCTATCTCATAGTTGGTGATGACTTCCTTGATAATCTTGGGAGTCTGGTCGCCGTAATAGCTGCTGAACTGGCACGTCGCGCGGTAGTTCGTATCCGTCGCAGGGTCTCTGCTGGTATAGACGTCCCGGTTGACGATCTTGCCATCCTTGCTCCGCCGGAACCAGTCGGGGTGCTTGTCCGCCAAGTCGAGCGAAATCATATCCGGGCTCATGCGGCCCATAACGCGCACACCGTTTGCCTTGGCGGCCTTCACACTATCGCCAAAGAGATCGCGGCTGCCCAACCAGCGGCTGCGCGGGAAGTCCGCTATCTTGGTGGGATAAAAAGCGACAATGCCGGTGACGCTGACATAGGCCACCTGGGCCTTGGTTCGCACCAACCAATCGCTGAAAGCATTGGTGTCGAAATCCGCCGGATCTTTTTCGTTGAAATTGATCTGGACAATTCGCTTGACGCGGCGATGCCAGGCATTCGGACCGGTCTTCTCGGGATCGAAACCGGCAGCCTCTGCATTACTCGCGGCTAGTGCCGCGCCCACGACTCCGATCGCGCCCATATTGAACTCTCGCCTATTGGAATCCATGCCTGTTCTCCGGAATTTGTCCGCAGTTTCGTGGCGCAAAAATGAGCCACGTGCCATATCCGAAACACCTACCAGCGATAGCGTACCCCGATGCCGAATATCCGGCCAATACGATCGTAGATTTTAACTATCGGCATTCGTTTCCCCTTGCTCCAGCTTCATTTCTGCTAGAGGTTGTGAAGGCGTTTTGCGGGATTTCGTTTATTCGCCCAACCTTCGAATCGTATCTGCGGTTAAGAGCTCTCTGCCCCTTGCTTTCGCAGACCATATTCCCGATCGAACCAGGCGATGAATGCAGAAATGCACAAATCGGATATGCGAAGATGCAGGTGATGGTATTTGAGCGTGCGCCAACAAGCGTAGGGAAGGTTCGAACGGAAGGCGGTTTGCAGCGCAACATTGTCTACCCGCTGCCGCGTAGAACAACATGAGTTATCCGGATCACGGGTGTCGGAGAGAAACATGGAGAACTGGGACGATATACGTGTTTTTCTGGCGGTCGCACGCCAAGGCGGGTTCACACCTGCCGCTCAGAGTTTGGGCATCAATCATACAACCGTCGCTCGCCGGCTTTCAAACTTGGAGGCTGCGCTTCACACGCGCCTTGTGAATCGAACGCCAACAGGCGCGACCCTTACTCCGGCCGGCGAGAATTTCCTTTACCATGCGGAACGGATGGAAAATGAAGCCCTGGCTGCGGAACAACGCGTTTACACGGCTGATGGATCTGTTTCCGGTAAAGTCCGCCTCGCGACGCGCGAAGGGGTTGGTGCCTGGCTGATTTGTCCGAAAGTGGCTCAGCTGAGGCGCCGGCACCCTGAACTAAACCTCGAACTCGTCTCCGAGGCGCGCACCATTAGTCTGTTGAAGCGGGATGCGGACATAACGATATCGTTGCAGTACCCACAGCAAGACCGCGTGATCGTGCAGAAACTGACCGACTATCGCCTCGGGCTGTTCGCGTCGCCCGAGTATCTGCGGGAATACGGTCCCATTGACAGCGTTGAAGAACTGAACAATCGAGATGTCATCTGGTATCTCGAGGACTTCGTGGATATAGCTGAGCAACGCTATATGCAGCGCATCGTGGCCAATTCACGGGCGGGATTTCGCGCGACCAACATCCTCGCGCAATACACAGCATTGGTGGCGGGAATGGGCGTTGGTATTATTCCAGTATATCAAGCGGGCCTGGACCCTGGTCTTGTTCGAGTCCTGCCTGATCAAGTCGAGGAAATGCGGACATACTGGCTCTCCGTGCATCCTGACGCCCAGGGGCTGCCAAATGTCCGCACGGTGATCGATTTTGTTCTCGAGATTATCAGAGAAAAAAAGGCTCTATTTTAAAAATGAAAAACGAGTCCATGCGGAGACAGTTTGTTGGTATCCGCGGTCATGACATGGGCGTGCGGCCCACCCCATTCCCGATCCGGCAAGGCCGCGCTCTTTTCCTTGCCCGGCCGCTAGCGCCGGACAGCGGCGCCCCGAATGACATCGTATCGGGGGCGTATCTGCATCAGCGGCGCGTCGCCTGCCATTTGCCGCCATCGGAGATGGTGCCTTCCATCCTGTTGCCGGTGACACGGCCCTTATAAGTCCGCTCGCCGACGGTGAAGGAAATGTCCTCCCCGTTCACCCTGCCGTTGCTGACGCGCGCGGTGCCCAAAGTGCCCGAAACCATCTGGAAGCGCTGCGTCAGCGTCAAATTTCCCCGGGGCGTTTGCCATGTGCCGGCCACTTTGGCCGGAATGATCCACAGCATGGCCCTGCAGTATCGTTCGCATTCGCCGGCAGCGGAAACGTCCGAATCCGGCGTCCATTCCGCCATGTCGAAGGAGTTCGACACCACCCGTGTGCCGGGTTTCATGTCCAGCAAGGTCGGCCGCAGGCGAAGATTGAGATCGGGCAACAGAAACAACGTGATGACGGTGGCCTTGCTGAAATCGCTCGTGAAAATATCGCCCTGAACAAAGATGGCCTTATCGCCGACGCCGGCGGCGGCGGCATTGCGCTGCGACAAGGCAACCATGTCCGGATTGTATTCGATGCCCGTCGCCTTGGCGCCGCGCTTGGCCGCGGTAATAACGGTACGGCCATCACCCGAACCCAAATCGAAAAGGATGTCCTGCGGCGTCAATTTCGCCATGTCGAGCATGCGATCCACCAGCGCCTGCGCCGTGGGAACCCAGACGACGTCCTTTCCCGGCTGGCCATAGCTCGGCTCGAACGGCTTTGTTTCCTGCGCAACCGCCCCCCAGGTCATCATCACGATGACACATGAGGCAGTCAGCGACTTGAGGATGAGTTTGGGCATCATGTGATCTCCTGTTGGCTTTTTTCCGAATATTGTTGGTGGCATCCCTGAATGTTTTTCCGTCCGGTTCATTCCGCCGCTTCGCGCGCCGGCGCCGTGTTCCTGTTGAGCAGCAGAAGCGGCGTCCCCATCAGCAACACGCCCGCCCCCACCAAAGCGCCGGCACCGGTATAGGCCAAGCTGGAATAGAGCATATAGAAGCATGTGGCCGTAAAGACGATCGGGGTGAAAGGATAGAGCGGCACGCGATACGAGAATGTCCGATCGGGATGGCGCCGGCGGAAAATAAAAATCGATCCGGCCACCATGGTCATGAACAGCCAGAATACCGGCGACGTATACTCCACCATCGTCTTGAACCCGTTGCGCGAGAAAGCGCCCAATGCCACCAGCGCTAAGGCAATGACGCCCTGCAGCAGGAAAGCGTTCGAAGGATTCTCACCCCGCGCGCTCCAAACACCGAAGAATTTCAGTCCCGGAAAATCTCGCCCGAGTGCATAATAAACACGCGCGCCAGTGAAAATCGTTGCATTCAGGGTGCTGATCGCCGAGCCGCAGACGAAAAGCGCGATAAGCGTCGCCCCGGACGGACCAAATGCCGCCCGCATGACGTCCGCGGCTATGGCATCGGACTTCCTAAGTCCTTCAAACCCCAGGACATAAAGATAGGCCCAGGCAACCAAGAAATAGAGCAGCGTGATGGCGGCGATGCTGATCACCAACACCCGCACCATGTTGCGTTTGCCGTCGCGCAATTCGGCGGAGAGATAGGCTGCCTCGTTCCATCCCCCGTATGTCAGAAGAACGAACACCATGGCCAGCCCAAGCATGCTGGAACCGTTTCCGGCCGGGGCCGATGGCGCAGGGGTTGCGCCACCACCCGATATGGCGATCATCAAACCCGCCCCGACCAGCATCAGGATCGCCAGTATGTCCATGGCGGTGAAAATCTGTTGCGCCGTCTTGCCTTGTATCGTTCCGGCGATATTGATGCCGGTGAAGACCAGAATGATGATGCCCGCATGGATTGCCGGCCCGTAAGGACCCAGAGGCACGATCCCTTGCGCATAATCGCCATAGACAAAGGCAACCAGGGCAATGGCGCCGGTCTGGATCACAGTGCACCGGGCCCAGGCAAACATCAGCGCGGCGCCGCGCCCATAGGCGCGGGACAGAAAATGATACTCCCCACCCGCGTGGGGAAAAGCCGTTGCAAGTTCCGCATAGCAAAGCGCGCCGATCAGCGTGAGAACGCCGCCCACCAGCCATAGCGCCAGATAGTGAAAACTGCCGCCCGCGAACTGCGCAACCAAGGACGGTGTCGCGAAAACCCCGATCCCCACGACCATCCCCACGACGATGACCAGGCTATCGGCGAGCGACAAGGTCTGGCGCGGCGCGGCGGCCTCATTGCGCAACATGCGATCCTTCCCTGGTACGTATCGTTGGTTGAGACACGGGTGGGCGCTACCGTGGCCGAACCGGCGAACACGTGAACGCAATGGAAAGTCGTGAACTAGCGCAATTGTGCCGGGCTCATTGCTGTCTGTCAAAAACCGCGCGTGTGAGAACAGTGCGCGTAAAAAACGCGGGCTCTATCGCCTTGCTTTTGCCATCATCGTCAACAGGGCGTTCGGTGTGCCGCGATCACCTCAGTGCCTTTAACCCTTCGGAATCCGACAATAACAGGGTCCAGTCTTCCCGGCTGAAGTGCGCAGTTTGCGATCGCGCGGCCTGCATCCTCAGTCGCCCCAGCCGTTCCGGGTCGCTCACCAAGGGCGGTGAGTCCGCCAGCAATGCCAAATGCAAATCGCGCACGCGCGAATCCTCCAGAACCAATTGCTGCACAGGCACGGCCAAAGTCTGCTGACTTTCGGCCAGGGCATGGGCACGATTGAGAACTTTAGAGCCGCGTGTCTCGCTGGGAATTAAAAACAAGCGGTCTTGGCGCGCCATCCGCCCCAGCAAAGGACTGCTGCTGAGCACCACCAGCGGCACGGCCTGCCACAGACCCACCAGCAGCGGCAAGAACCAATTGAAGCTGCCTTGGGCATAGTGCCAGAGCAGGAACGTAGCCGCCAATCCGATCAGCGTATGGGGCAGAAATCTTCGCGCCACCAACCCCCATGGCAGGGCGCGGTCGGTTCGGGTTTGGGCATGCCATCCGGTGGCGATGCCCATCAGGATGCTGCACACATACCAGCTGTGCTGCAGCATCACGATCGGCGCCATCAAGGTGGCAAACAACGACTCCCAGAACGCGCTTGCGATCAGCCCCCCGATGCCGCCATGGGCGCGGGTGGCGTCCGCGTTCCCCAAAACCGAAGCCACGGCCAGAAATTTCGGGCCATAGAGCAATATCAAGGTCGCGCCCACCAAAATCATCAATTCGGCGCTATGGGAAACGGACAGCGGCAAAGATGGCAGCAAGCCAATATAGCTGGCGGGCGGCGCGACTTTGACGCTCATCATATCGATGGTCGAAATGATCAGAAGCAGCAGCCAAAGCGGCGAAGAAACATAGCTCATGATCCCCATGGCGAGATGCAGCCGGCTGGGCAAAGTCAGCCCCTGGGCAAAAGCGATCCGCACATGCTGAAGATTGCCCTGACACCAGCGGCGGTCGCGGATCAAATAGTCCAGCAGGGTGGGCGGTGGCTCCTCGAACGAGCCGCCAATGTCGGGCGCCATCCACACATCCCATCCGGCGCGCCGCAAAAGCGCCGCCTCGATGAAATCGTGGCTCATGATCTCGCCGCCAAAAGGCGGTCTGCCCGGCAAGCAGGGCAAACCGCAGGACTGCATGAAGGCATGCACCCGAATGATGGCATTGTGGCCCCAATAATTGCCGTCCGGGCCCTGGAGCAGGGCCAGGCCCGCAGCATGGATCGGACCATAAACGCTGGAACCAAATTGCTGGATGCGTGCAAACAGCGAGCTGCGCCCCACCAGCTGCGGGGGCGCCTGGATCAATGCGGTGCGGGGATTGGCGTCCATCAAGCCAACCAGATGATGCAGCGTCTTGCCGGTCATCAGGCTGTCGGCGTCCAGGATCACCATATAATCGTAAAGTTGGCCCCAATTCTCACAGAAATCCTGGATATTGCCGGCCTTGCGCCCCGTATTCTTGGCGCGGTGGCGATAGAAGATATGCGCGGTTTCTCCCAGCTCGCTTTTCAGTTTCTGCCATTCCAGTTCCTCGGCCACCCAATTGGCGGGATTGGTGCTGTCGCTGAGAATGTAAAAATCGAAATCAGGTCCGGCCGATTCCCAAATGGCGCGCACGCCGGAAAACACCCGCGCCACATCCTCATTATAGACTGGCATCAAAATAGCGGTGCGCGCCGCCGACGGTCCGCTGGGCGCTTTCAGCGGCAACAGATCCATCTTGGTGGCTCGGGCCCAGACGCCGAACACCGCCAACCAGAAGGACGAGGCGATCCAGGCGAACAGGATTGCGAATAAGGCAAGGATCACGATCTCGCGAAAGGTGAAATCATCAACCTGCAGCACGCCCGCCATCTGGGTGACAGCGGCAACCGTGGAGGCCAAAACCAGGAACAGGTATAACCAGCGCCGTGGCGCGATATCAGGCACGGCGGCGGTTTATCACGGCGGGCACAAGCTGGGCAGGCACCCAAAGCATCGCCATCAGACCTGCGGCGATAAGGCGCGCAGGCGTCCACGGAACCAGCGGTTGGGCGAGCATTGGCCGGGGACAGCGCAAGGGTGTGCCGGCGTCCAGCACAAAGGCAGCTTCAAATGCGCGGGGCTCAGAATCCATGTGCAAGGTCCAAAAAAATCGCCCTTTCGACGGCGGCAATCAAACGTGACAATGCGGCGAAATAATGGATCGTTGCGCGCAATTCCAGGGCAGTGTCATGGTGAATCGCAACGCCTTAACTTCTCCACCTTTGCCGCATCCAGTGGGGGGACGTGGAATGGGATGTCCAACATGCTGAAACCGGATCGCCGCCGGCTCCTGGCTTTGCTATCGGCCACAATGTTGCCGCGCGGGGCCTTTGCCGCGGTTTCCGCGCCTTCAGGCCTTCGCCTGGGGCCGGCGCGGGACTTCAGTTTTGCGGGGCTGGTGGCGCGCGCCGAAAAAAACGCCACCCAGCCCTATAAGGCGCCGCAGGCCCGGGCCAGCCAGATCATCAAATCTATCGACTTCGACGCCGCGCAGAAAATCAAGTTCCGTCCCGATCATGCCTTATGGCCGCAGGGGACCGATCCGGTGTCCTTCTTTCATCTGAGCCGCTTTTCCGCCGATCCCGTGGTGCTGCATGCGCTGGAGGGGGGCAAGGCGCGCACGATTCTCTATGGACCCGACTATTTCGACTATGGCGCCTCCGGCCTCGATGCCAAGCAGCTTGCCAATCTGGGTTTTTCCGGGTTTCGGGTGATGGACGGGCCGGGCAAGCCAACCGATTGGCTGGCGTTTCAAGGCGCTAGCTATTTCCGGTCCAGCGGCCAGGACAACCAGTATGGCGCGTCGGCGCGCGGCATCGCCATCAACACCGCGGCCGCCACGGCGGAAGAGTTTCCGCGCTTTTCGGAATTCTGGCTGGACGCCAATGGTCCGGTGATCAGCATTTACGCTTTACTCGATGGCCCTTCGGTCACCGGCGCTTACCGGTTCGACACCATGAAACAGGATGCCGGGCGCGTGATCATGAACGCGCATTGCGACTTGTTTTTCCGCGCCGATATCTCACGCTTGGGGATAGCGCCGCTGACCAGCATGTATTGGTATGGCGAGAATGAGCGGCGCAAGGCGGCCGATTGGCGGCCCGAAATTCATGACAATGATGGGCTGGCGCTATGGACCGGAAAGGGCGAACGCATCTGGCGCCCACTGGCCAATCCACCGCAGGTGATGACCAACAGTTTTGTCGACAACAATCCCAAAGGCTTTGGTTTGATGCAGCGCGACCGGGATTTCGCCAATTATCAGGATGACGGCGCCTTCTATGAAAAGCGTCCGGGAATTTGGGTGGAGCCCAAGAGCAATTGGGGCGCGGGCGCCGTGCAATTGGTGGAAATTCCCACCGAAGATGAAACCCATGACAATATCGTCGCTTATTGGCGCCCCGACCGCGACATCAAGGATGGCGACAGGCTTTCCTTCGACTATCGCCTCTATTGGCAAAACAGCGAACCCGCCTATCCCAAAAACATCGCGAAAGTGGTGGCCACCCGGCTGGGACGCGGCGGCATTCCCGGACAAAATCCCTGGCCGCGCGACCGGCAGAAATTCGTGGTGGATTTCACCGGCGGCCCGCTGATGCAGATGCAACAGCGTTTCGACGTCACCCCGGCGGTCAGCGCCTCACGCGGCAAGATCGACAATGCCTATGTCATCAAGGTGGTGGGCACGGACCGCTGGCGGGCCCTGTTCGATCTGCAATTGGAAGGCCAGGCGCCGGTGGATTTGCGCCTCTTCTTGCGGTTGGGAAACCGCACGCTCAGCGAAACCTGGATCTATCAGTACTTTCCTTGATCAGTTCCCGCCCGGTAGCATGCTGGTCAGCGTTTGGAACGACAGCGAATGCTGATCCACGCCCGGCGGGATCACATCGCCGGTCGCCCAGGAGAAAAACAGCAACACGGTATGGTTGGTGTTGTGGGCAAAGCCATAACGCGGATCGGTGGTGGCCAGCAGTTTGCCGGTGCGCGCGTCATAGCCCGTGACCACGAATTTGGCGACGCCCTTTTCCTCCGCCTGCTTGAACAAGGCAATCTCGGGCACGGTCACCGAATTTCCCGCTGGATAATAAGGCACGGTCAGCTGCGGTATGCCGATCAAAAGCGATTTTTGATCGGTGGACAGGGCGCCCGAGGACACCTGGACCACCACTTCCGCCTGATTGCGGTCGTCCACCAGCATCAGCTCGTTCTTCAGCATCTGGGTGCGGATGGCGGCAATGGCATAGCCGTCGTCGTAACCCTGAAAATACCGGGTATCGACAAAGATCCGCGTACCCTTGGGAATGCCCAGAGACAGCTGTGCCGCGGCACGGTCGGCGGCAGCGGAAAGCAGCAACTGCTCGGTGGCGGTGCGGGTTGGGGAGGTGCTTCGGGCGATGGTACAGCCGGCCAACAAGCCAGCACAAAGCAACGCGGCGGCAAGAACAGGGATCGGGCGCATGGTCATCTCATAAATCAGCCCTACGCCCGGGCAAACCCTATTTATCCTTCAATTTATTGCAATCGCTATGCACGCCATAAAAACGAAACAAGCCCCGCCAGATTGCCGACGAAGCCTGTTCCACTTTCTTTGTCCGACATCAGGCCGGACGCTCGTTATGGGCCTAAAGCCCATTGTTCAGTTTAAATTGTAGGCGGAGGTCCGGGTTTTTAATCCGGGCCTTGGCTCCGCATCAGGCGAAGCCCGGCCATCTTTCCGGTGGGGTCACTTCCATCAAGGAACCTCCTGTTACGGGTTTCGCCCGCCGGGATTCAGGATTGCGTCTTCGCGCGACATTCCGGCGCCAGGAAATCCGGTCTCCACCGGATCGATCACAATTTGAATGGCGCGCTCGCGCCATTGCCATTGCGCAATGGGCGCCTTGGGAAGTAACTGCGGCAGTCGCAATCTTTTCTCTCGGCATCAAAACCCTGCGCCTGAAAAAGCGCAGCGTCAACACCAAAGCGACGCCGCAATGATTTGTGAAGTGGGAACGAAATCGAATGGAACCCATCCGCAATTTACGTGTCGTTCAAATAGCTTGGTTGGAGCGCGGCTTGCATCCTTCCCTGGCTGTTCGATTCCCGCTGGCAAAATGTTCGGCACGGTGAGCAATCGTTCGACAATCGCGATGCGCTGTATGGGACTTATTTCGATCCCCTAATTACGCCCCCTGACCGATCCGCACCCTTTGACCATGCGGCAATCCGTGCCGTTCCAGCTGGGGCTGAAATAGACGCTTAAAGGATGCGCACCCCGCGCTTCCCGGTTATACGTCCGCTATTATGCTGCGCCTTACCGATATCAAGCTGCCGCTTGACCACCCGCCTCAAGCGTTAAAGGCCGCCATCCTCAAGAGATTGAAGCTGCCCGCGGATGCGCTACTGGACTGGCGTATTTTCAAGCGGGCGCATGATGCGCGCAACAAAAATGCGATCACCTATATTTATACGGTCGATGTCACGCTGGCGGACGAAGGCCGCGCCCCCAAGGAGGCACGGCCCACCCCCGACATGGGCTATAGGTTCGTCGCCCATGCGCCCCCTCATTTTCAGCGGCCCCTTGTCATCGGCGCGGGCCCTTGCGGCTTGTTTGCTGCTTTGATTTTGGCGCAATCGGGCTTTCGCCCCATTCTGTTGGAGCGCGGCAAAGACGTGCGCGCCCGCACCAAGGACACTTGGGGCCTGTGGCGGCGTTCGGTGCTCGATCCCGAATCCAATGTCCAGTTCGGCGAAGGCGGCGCAGGCACGTTTTCCGACGGCAAGCTTTATAGCCAGATCAAGGACCCGCGGTATCTGGGCCGCAAGGTGTTGACCGAATTCGTGAAGGCGGGGGCGCCGGAGGAAATCCTTACCGAGGCCCATCCCCATATCGGCACTTTCCGGTTGGTGACCATGGTGGAATCCATGCGCCAAACCATTCAGGACCTGGGCGGGGAATACCGCTTCCAGAGCAAGGTGGTCGATTTGCTGCTTGCCCCCGATCGCCGATTGCGCGGCGTAAGACTGCAAAGCGGGGAGGAGATCGAAAGCAGCCATGTGGTGCTGGCGTTGGGCCATAGCGCCCGCGACACTTTCGAGATGCTGCATGCACAAGGCGTGGCCATCGAAGCCAAGCCTTTTTCGCTGGGCTTTCGCATCGAGCATCCGCAAGGCTTGATCGACAAGGCGCGCTTCGGGCGCAGCATCCCGCAATTGGGCGCCGCCGACTATAGACTGGTGCATCACGCCAGAAACGGCCGCAGCGTCTACAGTTTCTGCATGTGCCCTGGCGGCACGGTGGTGGCGGCGGCCAGCGAGCCCGGCCGCCTCGTCACCAATGGTATGAGCCAGTATTCGCGCAACGAGCGCAACGCCAATGCGGGAATCGTGGTGGGCATCACGCCGGATCTCGACTATCCCGGCCACCCCTTGGCGGGCATCGCCTTGCAGCGGCATTGGGAAGAACAGGCCTTTGTCGCAGGCGGCGCAACCTATGCTGCGCCGGCGCAGTTGGTGGGCGATTTTTTGGCCGCAAAGGCCTCAACAGTCCTGGGCGAGATTGTCCCGTCTTACCGTCCTGGCGTGACACCCACCGACTTGTCGTCTTGCCTGCCGGCTTACGCCATCGAGGCCATTCGCGATGCCCTGCCGGCCTTTGGCCGTCAGATCAAAGGCTTTGACCGCGCCGATGCGGTGCTGACCGGCGTGGAAACCCGCACCTCAAGCCCCATCCGCATCCAACGTGGGGAGAATTTTCAAAGCATCAATACGCCCGGCCTTTTTCCGGCGGGAGAAGGCGCGGGCTTTGCCGGCGGCATATTGTCGGCGGCGGTTGATGGCATCAAGGTGGCGGAAGCCCTCGCCAAAAGCATCGCGGCGGCTTAGGCAGTCAGAAACTCCGAGACGAACGCGGTCTTGGGATTGCGTCGCACATCCGTGGGTGTGCCGTATTGTTCGATCCGTCCATCGCGCATCACCGCCACCAGATCGGCCACGGCGAAGGCTTCTTCCTGATCGTGGGTCACGAACACGGTCGTCACGCCGGCATGATCGTGAATGCGGCGCAGATCGGCGCGCAGCTCTTTGCGCACCTTCGCATCCAGCGCGCCGAAAGGCTCGTCCAGCAACAACATGCGCGGCTCGATCGCCAGGGCGCGCGCCAGCGCCACGCGCTGGCGCTGGCCGCCGGACAATTGGCTAGGATAGCGCCCCTCCAAGCCCGGCAGTTGCACCAGCGCCAGCAGATTGTGAACGCGGGTCGCGATGTCGGCTTTGGATGGGCGCTGGGCACGTGGCCGCACCTTCAAGCCAAAGGCGATATTCTCGGCGACGGTCATATGCTTGAACAGGGCGTATTGCTGAAACACAAATCCGGCATTGCGGGTACGGGCCGGCATGTCCAGCCAATTCAAATCGGCGAAGCGGACACTGCCGCTATCGGCGAATTCCAGCCCGCCCAAAATGCGCAACAAGGTGGTCTTGCCGGACCCTGATGGGCCCAAGAGCGAGACGAAACCGCCCTGCGGCGCTACGAAGCTGGCGCCGTTGAGCGCGGGGAACCGCGCGAATTTCTTGGTAACCGAATCAACGACAAGAGACATGATCTTCTCCTATGGGCGCCGGCTCTCGCCGACGCGCCGTCCTAGTGGCGGTGCGACGCGGCCAGCTCGTCCGCATAGCGCCATTCCAAAAACGATTTCAGGGCAAGTGTGATCAACGCCAGCATGGCCAGCAAGGCGGCAACGGTAAAGGCGCCGACATAGTCGTAATTGTTATACAGTAGCTCCACATGCAACGGCATGGTGTTGGTGGCGCCGCGGATATGGCCAGACACCACCGATACCGCGCCGAATTCGCCCAGGGCGCGGGCGTTGCACAACAGGATGCCATACAGCAGGCCCCATTTGATGTTGGGCAAGGTCACGCGCAGGAAGGTGGAAAAACCCGAAGCGCCCAAGGTGGCGGCGGCTTCTTCCTCGCTGCGGCCCTGATCCATCATCAAAGGGATCAACTCGCGCGCCACAAACGGAAAGGTGACGAACATGGTTGCCAGCACGATGCCCGGCAACGCAAACAGAATACGGACATTGTAATCGGCCAAAGCGGGTCCGAACCAACCATTCATGCCGAAAACCAGCACATAAATCAGGCCAGACACCACCGGCGAGACCGAGAAAGGCAGGTCGATCAGCGTAACCAGAAAGGTCTTGCCGGGAAAATCGAACTTGGCGATGGACCAAGCGGCGGCGATGCCGAACACCGTGTTCAGCGGCACCGCGATGGCGGCCGCGGTAAGCGACAATTTCACCGCGGCCAGGGTGTCCGGTTCGGCAATGGCGGCCAGGAAGGGGGCCACGCCTTGCGTGAAAGCTTCCTGGAACACCAGCGCCAGCGGCAGCAACAGCAGGATCGCGATGAACCCGATGGCGATACTGCCCAACAGAGCCTTGAGCCATAGCGGATCTTCGGTCGGTCTGTTGAAGCGCCGGGCGCGCGCTGCGGTTTGAAGATGGGAGTGTGTCATCTGCGTTTCGCCGCCCAGCTTTGCAGTCCGTTCAATGCCAGCAGCATCACAAAGCTGGCGGCCAGCATCACCACGCCAATGGCGGCGGCCCCGGCATAGTCATACTGCTCCAGTTTTGTGACGATCAGCAGCGGCGCGATTTCGCTCACCGCGGGAATATTGCCGGCAATGAAAATGATGGAACCATACTCGCCCACGCCGCGCGCAAAGGCCATGGCGGCGCCAGTCAAAATGGCGGGCATCAGCATGGGCAACACCACCCGGGCGATCGTTTGCAGCCGCGTCGCGCCCAAGGTCGCCGCCGCCTCTTCGATCTCCAAGCCCAGCTCGCTCAACACCGGCTGCAGGGTACGCACCGTGAAGGGCAGTCCGATAAAGGTCATCGCCACCAACACACCCCAAGGCGTATAGGCGATACGGATGCCATACTCCGCCAGGATCGAACCGATCCAGCCGTTCGGAGCATACAGCGTGGAAAGCGCGATGCCCGCCACCGCGGTGGGCAAGGCGAACGGCAAGTCGATCACCGCATCCAGCAATGCCTTGCCGGGAAAACGATAGCGCACCAAAACCCAGGCGATGATGAATCCGAACACCGAATCGATGACCGCCGCCACCAGCGCCATGCCGAAGGACAGCCGCAAGGCGGCCAGCACCCGCGGCGTGGAAATGGATGCCCAGAAGCCGTCAAAGCCCAGCTCGATAGGCCGGATCACCAGCGCCAAAAGCGGGATCAGCACAATCGAGGTCAGATAGAAAAGGGTAAGGCCCAAAGAAAGCCTGAACCCCGGCAGGACATGCCGGGGCCGGGGAATGGAAAGTTTCAGGCCGGTCGCGCTCATCGTCTTCTTTAGAAATGGTCGTCTTTAGAAAATGCCCGAACCGTACAAATGGCCCGTGACAGTTCGGGAACCTGCCTATCGGCCCGGTTGATAAATTTGATCGAAGACGGCGCCGTCTGCGAAGTGGGCGGCCTGGGCCTTGACCCAGCCGCCGAAGTCGCCGTCCACGGTCGCCAGGGCTATGCTGGGAAACTGGTTTTTGTACTTGGCCGCGATCTCCGGATGGCGGGGACGATAAAAGTCCTTGGCCACGATCTCCTGCGCCTGGGGGGTGTAGAGGAATTTCAGGAAGGCTTCGGCGGCGGCGCGGGTCTTGTGACGGTCGACATTCTTGTCGACCAGCGCCACCGGTGGTTCGGCCAGGATCGAGCGGGAGGGATAGACGATCTCATACTGGCCGGGGGTTTCGCGCAAAGCCAGATGGGCCTCGTTCTCCCAGGACAGCAGCACATCGCCAATGCCGCGCTTGGTGAAGGTGACGGTGGAACCGCGCGCGCCGGTATCCAACACCGGGACATGGCGATAGAGATTGGCGACAAAATCCTTGGCTTTTTGGGCGTTGCCGCCTTGCGCTTTCTCGGCATAGACCCAGGCCGCCAGATAGGCCCAGCGGGCCCCGCCGCTGGTCTTGGGGTTGGGGGTGATCACCTGGATGCCGGGCTTGACCAGATCGTTCCAGTCTTTGATTTTCCAGGGATTGCCCTTGCGCACCAGGAACACGATGGTGGAGGTGTAGGGGGCCGAATTGTTGGGCAGGCGCTTTTGCCAATCGGCCGGCAACAAGCCGGCATTCTTGGCCACCGCATCGATGTCGGCCGCAAGAGCCAGGGTCAGAACATCGGCCGGCAGACCGTCGATCACCGCGCGCGCCTGGGCGCCCGACCCACCATTGGAGGTCTTGATTGTGACCTTGTCGGCCTTGTACTGGGCCGAGAATGCCGCATCCAGATCCTTGTACAGCTCGCGCGTCGGATCGTAGCTGACATTCAGCAAGGTCACGTCCGCCTGTGCCGTAGTGGCCGTCAAAAGCCCCGCCGCGACCAGAAGTGAAAGAAGGCGTTTCATGATCTTGCTCCTCACAAGGAAATCTGGGTGCGCAGAGCAATGACATTGGCGGAAATGTCATTGGCCGGCGCGTTGACGTGGTTGACCTGGAGATTTTCGTAATTGAATTGGAATTTGATCGCGTTGTTGGGATACCAGTTCATGCCCAAGGTCCAGACATCCTGCTTGCCGCCGGCGATCCCTCCCGTTGCGGCCGTGGCGAACGGCAGGAAGTCGAGATCGGTGCTGCTGTAGCGGGCCGTCGCTTCCCAGGCGCCCCAGCCGCCCGGCGTGCCCAACGGCTTGGCCGGGCGGATATTGCGGAAGCTGGCGGTGGCGGGATCGTAAGGATGCTGCTCGCCCGTCAGTGAATAAGTGACAAAGGCGTACCAGCCGGTGAAATGCGGATTGGGCACGGGTGTGCGGCGCTCGATCTCATAGCGGAACCAGCCTCCTTGCGCGAACAGGCGGTCATATGCCGCGGCGCTCTCAAAGCCGAACTCACGCGCCCCCTTGGCGGCGATATTGCCGGTGTCCAAGGTGCGACTGGCATCCACCGCGATTTCGGGGCCGTTGCTGAGGCGGATAACGCTGGCGGCGGGACCGGCGGAAGGGTCGGGAAGCTTGAGGACTTCGGTGATATGGCCATCCAGCAGCCACTTCACGTTGGGCTCCGAGACCGCCAACCAGGCGACGCGGCCGATCAGGGACTGCTGGGCGTCGAAGGTGCCGACCGCGGCCCCGGTGGAGGTGCCGTCCGTGGTCTTCTTGCCGGTATAGGACAGCGAGACGACATAGGTATCGCCTTGGGCGAAAATGCTGGCGGCTTCGCGGCTGGGCGCGCCCGCGATGTTGCGGGCGATGTCAGTGGCGGCGGCGCGCTCCAGGAAAAACAGATCGCCCGAGCCGGTCTGATCCTCAATTCCTGCCGGCGGGGTATAAGCGCCGATGCGGACGTAAAAGGGCTTGAAGCCGGCATACTCCAGATAGGCGTTGTAGATGTAGCCGCGATTTTCGATGCCATTGCCGCCGAAATCATAGATGAAATTATAGGCCCAGTCCGTGAACACCGTGCCCTGGAAACCCAACTGGGCGCGGCGGAAATTGGTGCCGCTGTTCAGATCGACCGTGGCCGGATTGCGGCCTTGCGCGAAATAGGCGGTATCGAACTGCACCTGACCGCGCAGCGCCAGGGTGAAGGCGCCGTCCGGCGAGGCAAAGCTCAGCCGGCCATTGGCGGTGCTGATCTTGGTCTGGGCATCGAAGCGATTGTTGATGTCGGCATACTGGCTGGAGGTGCTGCGCTTCAGGTCCGCCACGGCAGCGCTGGTATCGTTCTGGCCCTGCGCGCTCTTGATCTCGGCCAGTTGCCGCTGCACGTCGCGCAGCTGCTGTTCCAGGACGCCGATGCGCGGATCGCTGGGGGTGGGCTTTTGGGCAGCGGCGGCGTAAGTGGGCGCCGGCAGCGCGCTCAGCGCCGCGCCGGCCAGAAGAAGCGAAGCAAAAAGTCTAGGCATCAAACCAAACCCCGTTTGAAAATCATCCCGCCGGCCTTTTGGGAGACCGGATACGGCTATTAATTCCTCTAAATCTCTATCAAGTCAATAGGAATTAAATTATTTCTGGGAACCCAGGAGGTGCCAGGCAGAATGCAGGGAGATTATAAAGCGCCCGAACGCCGCAATTGTGCCGCGGCGGCCGCCAAATTCCTGGATTCCAGGATTTGTGCGGTGGCGTCCCGGGCCGCCAGCAGGGCCTTTCGGATGGCACAGACCGCCTCCTCGAAACAGTCGTCACACTTGCGATAGGCCATGACACTAACACAGGGGCTGAGCGCCAGGGGACCATCGGTGACCCGAAGCACATCGGCAAAGCTGATATCCTTGGCCGGCCGGCCCAGGGAATAGCCCCCTGCCCGGCCGCGATGGCTGCGCACGATGCCGGTCTTTTTGAGTTCCAGCAGGATGGCTTCCAGGAATTTGCGGGGAATCTTCTCGCTTTCGGCGATTTCCGAGATCTGTACGGGGGCAACATCGCCACGCGCCGCCAAATACAGCAGAGCACGCAAGGCGTAGCGGGCCTTTTGGGAAATCATAGCCGCATAATACCCCATTAGTTCTATGGAATATAGCCGCGGCTCCCCGATACGCAGGTTGCGGCCGTGGACGCCAATAACCGGGTCCAGCACAAAACCGTCACCATCTTTCGCGATATGGACGCGACGGTGGGTATCGGCAACGGCATTTCCGCCGCCGACCCGCAAGGCCGAGATGAAGTACGGATCGCGGCCAAGTAGCCGTGGCAATGCTGATCGCTTAATATACGGACGGTACGAAATGAGGGAAACCATGCGCGTCTTGAAAATCCTGGCTTTGGTTCTTTTGCCGCTGGCGGCTTTGACGGCCTGCGAGAAACCGTCGGACGCGGCCACCGCCACCTATAACGACACTTCGCCCGAATCCAATGCGCGGTTCCTGGCCGACTATGCAGCGCGCCCTGGCGTCACCAAATTGCCGGACGGACTGATGTATCGCGTCCTGAAGGCTGGCAGCGGTCCCCAGGTTCAAAAGGACAATGATATTGTGACGGTCTACTACAAAGGCTCGCTGATCACCGGAAAGGTCTTCGACCAGACCAAACCGGAAGAGCCGGCGCAATTTCCGGCCGGCGCGCTGATCCCCGGTTGGGTGGAGGCCTTGAAGATGATGAAAACCGGCGACACCTGGGAATTGGTGATCCCTTCCGAGCTCGGTTATGGGCAAGCCGGCGCAGGCGATTCCATTCCGCCCGACCAAACTCTGGTCTTCACCTTGAGCTTGGCCAAGGTGGAGTATGCTCCCTAGTCATGCCTGCAACGGAACACAGGCCCGCCTCCCCCTTCGTGCGTAGCACGGCAAGGGGGAGGTGGCTGAAGCAGCGCGCAGGCGCGTCGGCGTGAGCCGAAGCGCCAAGCAAAGCTGCGAAAGCCGGAGGGGGGTTGGTTAAAACTTGTATCCCAGCTGCAGGCCCGTCATGCGCGGCGCCAACGGCACGCACTGCAGGACGCCCGAGGTGTTGGCAACGCCGAAGGTACCGTTGGGCGCGGAGTTCAGCACGCCGTTATATTCCGGCAGGCAGGCTTGCGTGTTGGCGACATTGTTCATGAACACTGCCAAATTCGCGCCGGTATGGCCGACATCGGTCAGCTCCAACCGGAAATTCAGCAAGCCGTAAGCGAAGCTGCGATGCGCAGGATTGAAAGTGCGCATATCCGCCAGATAGCGGCTCTGCCAATAATAATGCGCCGTAAACACCGTGTCACCCAGCGGCAGTCCGCCCAGATCGGGGCCGAAATTGACGGTCGCGGTTTCGTTGGTCTGCCAGGTGGGCACCGGGATGGGCGTACCCGACAGGTTGGTGCCGCTGCCGGGCTGCAGATAGCCAGGCGGCACGATGAAAGTGAAGTCGGTATAGCGCGGATCGATATAGCTGCCCGCGGCATTTAAGGTCAGCCAGTCCGTGGGCAGGATGGTCACATCCCACTCCACGCCGTAGATCTTGCCCGCCTTGGCGTTGAGCGTGATGTTCTCGTTCAGGAAGCCCGCGCAGTTGCCGGCATTGAACTGGGTCTGGGTGCAGGGGCCGCCGCCAATGGCGGTGGCGAGCGCCACATTGGGCACCTGCTGTTGCGCCTGGATATTGTGATAGCTGGTTTCATACAGCGCCAGCCTGGCGCGGATAGGTATGTCGAAAAGCGCCAGGTCCGACTTCACGCCAATCTCATAGTCCAGCACGCTTTCCGGCAGCGCGGTCAGGGCAGCGATATTCTGCGCCTGAGTATTAATGCCGCCCGAGCGGTAACCCGAACGCATTGTGGCATAGACCATGGTGCCTTCCCACAGATCGTGGTCCAGCGCCAGGGTCCAGGTAGGCTTGTGATAGCTCTTTCTGATGTCCACCGCGCATTGCGACAATGGCAGGGTCGCGCCATTGGGATTGGTGAGCAGGCAGACATTGGTCTGCCCGGCATAGCTGATCCCGTTATAGGTGAAGGGGGTGGAATTGAAGACCCCGTTGGTGACGGCCGCGTTGCTCGCGATGGTGGCGGGGGTGCGCGTCAGCTGGCTTGCGATATGGGCGAAGCGTTCGTCATAAGTGTAGCGCATACCGGCGGTGAATCGGGTGTCGGGCCAGATACTGTAAGTGGCCTGGGCGTAGGCGGCATAGGAGCTGTTCTCCTCGCTGTTGTTGCTCCAGTTGGTGAACTGGAGCTGCCGGTTTGGCGGCGTGGCCATGGGGGCTGAGCCTGCCGAGGGCAGGAACTGATAGAGGAAGCCGCCGTCATTGGGGCTTTTCTCATTGAAGAAGAACAGGCCCGTAGTCCATTGCAGCCGGTTGTCCAGCGCCTTGCCGTTGACGGTCAGCTCGCTCTGCCAGGAGTGATAGTTCGGGAAATTGTAGAGGTAAGTGTTGCTTTCATAGGGTTGGCCGCGGCTGACCGCCGTGCCGGCATTGTCGAAGTGGCGATAGGCCGCCATCAGGCGCACATCGATATCGCCAAGGTTCTTGTTGGCCGTGGCCGAATAAGTCTGATAGATCCCCGCGCTGAGATTGGAGATGCCCTGCTCAGCGGACCAGAAACCATAAGTCTGCGCGCGTTGCACTGAAGCCAGCAGCGTATTGTAGGCCTGCGGCGAGGGATTGGGATTGGAAACGCTGGTCGGGGTCACGGTCAGGTAATAGGGCGCGATCACCTGGCCGCGCAGGTCCGTGAAGCCATTGCAGGTCAGCGGAATGTTGCAGATCGAGGCGCGTCCGTTGGACAGCACCGTGCCGACGAAGAAGCCCAGATCGTGATAGGTTGAGCCGGTGTTATGCTCGCTGGCAATGTCGGCGCGCAGCACCAAGTCGAAGGTCTCGTCGGCCTGGTATTTGAGCGAAAAGACGCCCGCCAGCTTCTTGAAGCCCATCGCAGCCTGGTTGTTGCGCCGCCCCGAGGCGGGGTCGAAGAAGTGGTTGGCGATATAGCCCTTCTGGTTCTCGGAATTCAGCGCCACGCGCAGGAAAAGATCGCCGGTCAAGGGCAGGTTGATAGCGCCCTGAAGCCCCAGCCGCCCATAGTCGCCCAAGGTCGCCCGGCCATAGCCGCCAAACTCCGCGGTCGGCTGGCGGCTTTCATAGAGGATCGCACCGCCCGTGCTGTTGCGGCCCACCAAAGTACCCTGCGGCCCTTTGAGGATCTGCACCCGGTCCAGATCGAACAGCGAGCCGGTCAAACCCATGGCGCGGGCATAATAGACCCCGTCCTTGTAGACGGCCGATGCGGTATCGAAGGCCAGGCCCGGATTGCCGCCGCCCCCGGGCGCGTCAAAATTGCGCTGACCACGGATGGTGATGTTGAGCGTGTCCTGCCGGAAGGTGGTGGGCGCGATATAGACCGAGGGGCTGCTATAGCGCAGATCTTCGATGGTGTTGATGTTCAGCCGGTCCAGATCGGCTTGGCTGTAGGAGGAGATGGAGATCGGCACCTGTTGTTCGATTTCTTCGCGCTTGCGGGCGGAAACCACGATCCGCTCTATCGCCCGGGGGTGATCGGACGGGGCCTCGCCTTGCGCAAAAGCTTGACCGCCGCCACCCAGCGCGCTGCACGCCAAAAGACCCACAACAAGACGTTTGGACATGTCTAATTTCCCCGGATCGTTACAAAGCCACCGGCGCTTTTTCACCGCCTGGAGCTTTTTTCGAAATCGGCGCAGGTCTATCGGAAATGCCAGACCGGATAAAGGTGATGCAGAGGCCGTGCGACAAATCGGGAAATTTTCCTTATACGTCTCCGGCCGTTAGGTTGGCTCAAACTTGGTCCGTGGGGAAAAAATGAACAAAATCGCAATGATCACCGGGGCCGGCAGCGGCGTGGGACGGGCTGTGGCCCAAGCCTTGGCGGCGGCAGGCTGGCAGCTGGCGCTGGTGGGCCGCCAGCAACAGACGCTGGAGGAAACCGCCAGTGGCCTGAAAGGCGATCATCTGATTGTCCCGGCTGATATTGGAGACCCCGTGGCCGTGAAAGCGGTCTTTGCCCATATCACGACCAAGTTCGGCCGCCTGGACATGCTGTTCAACAATGCCGGCATGAGCGCGCCCGCCATCCCAATTGAGGAATTGAGCTTCGAGCAATGGCAAGCCGTGGTCAGCGTCAATCTTACCGGCGCTTTCCTTTGCGCCCAGGAAGCGGTGCGTCTGATGAAGTCGCAAGACCCTCGGGGGGGACGGATCATCAACAATGGTTCGATCAGCGCAGACCGGCCCCGCCCCCATAGCGCCCCCTATACCGCCACCAAGCACGCCATCACCGGTCTGACCAAATCCATCATCTTGGACGGACGCCCCTTTGACATCACGGCGGGACAGATCGATATCGGCAATGCCGCCACCGAAATGACCCAGCGCATGACCCAAGGCGTGCTGCAGCCCGACGGCCGTCTGGCGGTGGAGCCACGCATGGACGTGAACCATGTGGCGCAGGCGGTGACCTATATGGCGGGGCTGCCGCTGGAATCCAACGTACCCTTCCTGACCGTGATGGCGACCAAGATGCCGCTTTTCGGTCGTGGGTAAGGCTTAATATTTACTGCGGTCGCTGGAAAAGTTTGACTTTTTTCTTCTCCCTGCGGAGCGTTTTGGCGCAAGCGCCATTTCCACTTTACGCCGGAGGCAAGCATGCGTGCCTGTTTTCTAGGACAAAATATCTGCGCTCTGGGGTTTGGGGTCGCCACCTTGCAAACACCCAAGCGGGTCATGGACGAGCCCGCCACGGCCTCGGCGAAATCATCCACAGCCGATCCCAAGGACACGGCAAACATGTCTGCGGCCTTGACCGTGCCCCTCACCGGCGTCCCGCCTGCTGTAGCAAATTGGCCACGGCCAGCGGTCTGATCCGGCAATACGGCGCCGGATATGAGCCCGATTTCTGTACGGGTGGATGAGGATCAACAGGGGCAGTCCGCCGCAGGGGAGCGCATCGCGTAACCCCTTGTACAGGTCGGCACGAATACCGATATTGGACGTTAGGACTCGTTCGGTAACGTTATTTTATTCAAATCCCTATATTTGGTGGGGCATGAAAATCTCTTCTCCAGCGATCGCGGGGCTCGCTTTGACTCTGGCCCTGACTCTGGTTTTGGGGGCTTGCAGTACGCCCAGTGCGGAATCGCTCGCGCAAAACGATCCTTGGGAACAGACCAACCGCGATATCTTCGATTTTGACGTGCGGGTGGACCATGCGGTGGCCCGGCCTCTCGCCAGGGGGTATCGCGCGGCCATGCCCGAGCCGGTGCGTGACGGCATTCACAATGCCCTGACCAATTTGAGTTCGCCGGTGGTGCTGGCCAATGACGTCCTGCAAGGCAACGGCGACAAGGCCGTCAACACGGTCGGCCGGATTGTGATCAATTCCACCGTCGGGATCGGCGGCCTGATCGATGTCGCCAGCAAAATCGGCATTCCCGGCCATGACAATGATTTTGGCATCACCCTGGGCAAGAGCGGCATTGCCGAAGGCTCTTATCTGGTGCTGCCCTTTGCCGGCCCTATGCCGCCGCGTGACCTTTTGGGCAATGTCGTGGATCAGGCTTTCGATCCCCTCACCTATGTCCGCTTCCACGGCAAGGACACCTGGATGGTGGTGCGTTTCGGACTCGGCATTCTGGACAAGCGCACAGCGCAGCTGGACGCGGTGGAGACCATTGAGCGGTCATCCATCGACTTCTATGCGACCACCCGAAACCTCTATCGCCAGAGCCGCAATGCCCAGATCAATGACGGCAAGGCCGGCGACGATCTGCCGAATCTCTAGAACAAGTTGCGATCAGCGGCGCCCAAAGCGCAATCCGGAAATAACCGCTACTCAGCGGGCGAAGGGTTTGGTAGCGGCCCATGGTCGCCGGGCTTGTCGCCCATTATCCCATGATACCACCTGTTCCAGAATCCGCTGGTCCAATTGCCGAACCGGTCCATATACAGGAACACCACCGGCGTGGTGTAGAGCGTCAGGATCTGGCTGAGGATCAGCCCGCCCACGATGGAAATGCCCAGCGGCTGGCGCAGCTCCGAGCCAGCGCCCAGCCCGATCGCCAGCGGCAACGCGCCCAGGATGGCGCCCACCGTGGTCATCATGATGGGACGAAAGCGCAGCAGGCAGGCCTTGCGGATCGCATCGCTGGGCGAAAGACCCTCCCGCCGCTGCAAGTCGATGGCGAAGTCGATCATGATGATGGCGTTCTTCTTGACGATGCCGATCAGCAGAATGACGCCGATCATGGCGATCAGGTCGAACTGAGTCTTGAACATCAGAAGCGCGAGCACCGCCCCCACCCCCGCCGAAGGCAAAGTTGAGATGATGGTGACTGGGTGAATCAAACTCTCATAGAGAATGCCCAGGGTGATGTAGATGGTCAGGATCGCGGCCAGCAGCAGGAAGGGCATGTTCTGGAAGCTGCGCTGCAGCTGGCGGGCATTGCCCGAGAATTCGCCATGCACGGTGATGGGCGCATTGATGTTCGCCATGGTGCGGTTGATGGCGGCCACCGCATTGCCCAGGCTTTCGCCCGCCGGAAGATTGAAGGAAAAGGTGGTGGCGACAAAGGGACCCTGGTGATTGATCGCCAGAGGCGTGGTGCCGGGGCCAAAACTCGCCACCGCCGCCAACGGCACCATGGTGGAGACGCGTGTGGAGACAGAGGCGCCGGTCGAGCCGCCACCGCGCACACTGGCTGTCAGGGCGTTGAGTTGTTGGTTGCGCACGGCCTCCGCGGCCTGGGTCGCCGCCACGGCGTCCGCCGCAGAGGTGGTGGCGGAAACCGCTGATGGCGCGACAGTGAAGGCGCCGCCCGCGCCGGCGGTGGATTGGGTGCCGCTGACATTGCCGCCCGAGGTGCTGATATAGATGTCGCGCAAGGTTTCCGGGCTCTGCCAGAATTTCGGCGCCACCTCCATGATCACTTTGTACTGGTTCTTGTCCTTGTAGATGGTCGATACTTGGCGCTGGCCGAAGGCGTCGTACAGCGCATTGTTGACCTGGGCGATGTTGAGGCCCAGCCGCGCCGCCGTGGGGCGATCGACGTTCAGATCGATCTGAAGGCCCTTGTCCTGCCGGTCGGAATTGACGTCGGTCAGCTCGGGCACATTCTGCAGCGCGTCGGTGATCTTCGGCAGCCAGAGATTCAGCTCCTCCAGGGAATCGGCCTGCACCGTATATTGCTGGCTGCCATTGCCTTGGCGCCCGCCGCCGCCGATCTGTCCTCCCGCGCGCAGGAACAGGCGCGCACCCGCCACTTTTTCCAGCTTGGGACGCAACCGGTCGATCACCTCGTCGGTGGAAAGCCCGCGCTCATGCGGCGGCTTGAGCGTAACGAACACATTGCCGGAATTGGCGGCGCCAACGCCGGCAAAACCGCCGACCGTCGCCACCGCCGGATCGCTTTTGATGATGGTGATGAATTGCATGAACTTCTTCTGCATCGCCTGGAAGGAGATGCTCTGGTCGGCGCGCAGCCCCCCTTGCATGGTGCCCTCGTCGGTGGAGGGGAAGAAGCCCTTGGGCACGATGGAGATCAGATAGACATTCAGGAAAATGGCGATAAAGACCATCGCCACAATGGTCTTGGGATTGTCCAACGACCAGTCCAGGGTATGGCGGTAGAAATTCTGCATCCTTTCGAAGCTGCGCCGCGACCAGGCCATCACCCTGTTCTTGTCCTCCTCGACCGAAAAATCGAGATAGGCGCACATCATCGGCGTCAGGGTCAGCGAGATCACCATCGAAATGACGATGGCCACCGTGAGGGTGACGGCGAATTCGTGAAAGATGCGGCCCGCCAGCCCGCCCATCAGCAGCACCGGGAAGAACACCGCCACCAGCGAAATGCTCATGGAAATGACGGTGAACGTCACTTCCTGGGCGCCCTGCAGCGCCGCGTCCAGCCGGCTCTTGCCGTTCTCCAGGTGACGGGTGACGTTTTCCAGCACCACGATGGTGTTGTCGACCACAAAGCCGGTGGAGACGATCAGCGCCATCAGCGAGAAATTGTTCAGGCTGAAGCCCAGCAGATACATCACCCCGAAGGTGCCCAGCAGGGTCAGCGGCACGCAGACCGTGGGCACCAGCGTGGCCCTGAGATTCCGCAAGAAAAGAAACACCACCAGAATGACCAGCACCGTAGCGATCAGCAGGGTCATCTCCACGTCATGCACGGCGTTGCGGATCGAGGTGGTGGTATCCATCAAGGTTCCCAGCTCGATGGATCTGGGCAGCGCCGCCTGCAATTCCGGCATCAGGCTGCGGATCAGGTCCACCACCTCGATCACATTGGCGCCCGGCTGCTTGGTGACATTGACCAGGACGGCGGGCTGGCCGTTGAAGGTGCCGAGGTTGCGGACATTCTCCACACCCTCCACCACTTCGGCGACATCCTGGAGCCGCACCGCCGATCCATTGCGATAGGCGATAATCAGCGTCTTGTAGTCGTTCGCCGCGCTGGCCACGTCATTGGCATAGACCTGAAACGTCTGGTCGCCCTGCTGGATGTCGCCCTTGGGCGTGTTGGCGTTGGCGGCCGAGATCGCAGCGCGTACATCGGCCAGGCCGATGCCGTATTTGAACAAAGCGCGTGGATTCATCTCGATGCGGACGGCCGGCAGGGAAGCGCCATTGAGCGAGACATCGCCGACGCCGGAAATCTGCGACAGTTTCTGCTGAATGATGTTGGCAGCCTGGTCGTAGATCTGGCCCGGCGACAAGGTCTTGGATGTCATCGCCAGGATGAGAATCGGCATATCCGCCGGATTGAACTTGCGATAGGTGGGATTGGAGCGCAGCGCCGCCGGCAGATCGGCGCGCGCCGCGTTGATCGCGGCCTGCACGTCGCGCGCCGCGCCATTTATGTCGCGCTTGATGTCGAACTGCAGCACCACCTGCGTGGAATTGACGTTGCTGCGCGACGTCATCTCATCCACGCCCGCGATGGTGCCCAGGTGGCGCTCCAAGGGCGTGGCGACGCTGGATGCCATGATTTCGGGGCTGGCGCCCGGCATCGAAGCGTTCACCACGATGGTGGGAATGTCGATATTGGGGAAAGGCGAAACCGGCAACAGCGTATAGGCCGCCATGCCCGCCATGCCCAATCCCAGCGCCAGAAGCGTGGTGGCGATGCGCCGGCGGATGAAGAGCGCGACGATGTTCATTCCGCCGGCTCCGGTCCCAGATCGGCGTCCGGTCCGACACGGCGGCGCGCGCGCCAGGCGCGAAAGTCGGCGCCCAGACGATCGAAATAGATATAGATGACCGGAGTGGTAAACAGGGTCAGAAGCTGGCTGACCAAGAGCCCGCCCACGATCGAAATGCCCAAGGGATGGCGCAGCTCAGACCCCATGCCCGTGCCCAGCATCAGCGGCAGGGCGCCGAATAGCGCCGCCACCGTGGTCATCAGAATAGGACGAAAGCGCAGCAGGGCCGCCTGGTGGATGGCCTCGGTGGGCGACTTGCCTTCGTTGCGTTCCGCATCCAGCGCAAAGTCGATCATCATGATGGCGTTCTTCTTGACGATGCCGATCAGCAGGATGATGCCGATGATCGAAACGATGTTGAGGTCGTGACCCGAAATCATCAGCGCCAGAAGTGCGCCCACGCCCGCCGATGGCAGGGTGGACAGAATGGTGATGGGATGGATGAAGCTCTCATACAGCACGCCCAGCACGATATAGACGGTGATGATGGCGGCGAGGATCAGCAGAATCTGGTTGCCCAGCGCCGCCTGGAAGGCCAGGGCCGAGCCTTGGAACTGGGTGGTGATGCCCGGCGGCACGCCGATTTCCGTCTGGGCGTCCCGGATCGCGTTCACCGCCGCGCCCAAGGAATAGCCAGGCGCCGCGTCGAAGGAGAAAGTGGCGGACGGAAACTGCCCGAGATGATCGATTTGCATGGGGGTGGTGCGCTGATCGACATGGGCGATGGCCGATAGCGGCACTTGGCCGCCGCCCGAGGTCGGCAGGTAGATATCCTGCATCGAGGCGACCGAATTGTGCAGTTTGGGATCGGCCTCCAGGATCACGCGATACTGGTTGGACTGGGTGAAAATGGTGGAGATGATGCGCTGGCCGAAACTGTCATACAGCGCATTGTCGATGGTCGCGGCGGTGACGCCAAAACGAGCCGCAGTGTCGCGGTCCACCACCAGAAAGGCCGACAGGCCCTTGTCCAGGAAGGATGTGGAAACATTGCGGATCTCCCGGACGGAGCGCAGCCTGGCCAACAGGTCCGGCACGAAATCATTCAGCGCCGCTTGCGTCGCCGCCTGCAGAACGAACTGATACTGCGCGCGCGACACCACCGAATCCGTCGTCAGGTCCTGCACCGCTTGCAGATAAAAGGTGATGCCGGGCACGCTTTGGGCGTGCCCACTCAGCCGGTCGATCACGGCCTGCATGCCGTCGCGATCGCGCTTGGGCTTGAGGTTGATCAGGATACGCCCCGCATTGAGGGTGTGATTGCTGCCGTCCACTCCGATGAAGGAGGACAGGCTGGCGACGTCGGGATCCTGCAGAAATCTCTCGGCAAGCTGGCGCTGGCGCGCGGCCATGGCATTGAAGGACACGGTGGGGCCGGCCTCGGTGGTCGCTTGGATGAAGCCGGTGTCCTGAACCGGAAAGAATCCCTTGGGAATGGCGATATAGAGCAGGACGGTCAGCACCAGGGTCGCCAGCGCCGACAGCAAGGTCAGGCGCTGATGCTTCAAAACCCAGATCAGCAGCCGGTCATATTCGGACACGATGCGGTCATAATAATATTCGGTGCGGCGCCTAAAGCTGCTTTCGCGCTTTTCCTCCATGGCGTGGCTGCGCAGCAGCTTGGCGCAGAGCATCGGGACAAGGGTCAGCGATACCACGGCCGAAATCAGGATCGTGATGGAAAGCGTCACCGCGAATTCGCGGAACAGCCGGCCCACCACGTCCTGCATGAACAGAAGCGGGATCATCACCGCAATCAGGGAGACGGTGAGCGACACGATGGTGAAACCGATCTCGCCCGCGCCCTTCATGGCGGCGTTGTAAGGCGTCTCGCCTTTCTCGATATAGCGGGTGATGTTCTCGATCATCACAATGGCGTCATCGACCACAAAGCCGGCGGAAATTGTCAGCGCCATCAACGACAGATTGTTGAGTGAATACCCCATCAGATACATGGCGGCGAAGGTGCCGACGATGGAGAGCGGAACCGACAGCGAAGGAATAAAGGTGGCAGGCAGGTTGCGCAGGAAGACATAGATCACCAGCACCACCAGGATCACCGCCAGCATCAGTTCGAACTGCACATCGGCGACCGAGGCGCGGATGGTTTCGGTGCGGTCGGTCAGGGTTACGACATCCACCGAGGCAGGCAAGCCCGCCCTGATGATGGGCAGCAGTTCCTTGATCGAGTCCACCACTGCGATGACGTTGGCGCCGGGCTGGCGCTGCACATTGATCAGAACGGCGGGGCCGTTGTTCGCCCAACTCGCCAGCTTGTTGTTTTGCGCGCCGTCAATGACATTGGCCACGTCCTTGAGATAGACGGGCGAGCCGTTGCGGAAGGCGACCACGATGTTGCGATAGTCCTCAACGCTCTGGAGCTGGTCGTTCGAATTGATGGTGTAGGACTGGAAAGCGCCGTCAAAGCTGCCCTTGGGCGTATTGGAATTGTTGTTTGAGACCGTGGTGCGCAGGTCGTCGATATTCAATCCCAGCGAGGCGAGCTTCTGCAGATTGGCCTGAACCCTGACGGCGGGACGCTGACCGCCGGAAATGCTGACCAGACCGACGCCCGATAGCTGAGAGATTTTCTGCGCGATGCGCGTTTCCGACAGGTCCACCAGCTGGGTGATGGGCAAGGTGCGCGACGAAACCGCCAGGGTGATCACCGGCGCGTCAGCCGGATTGACCTTGGCATAGATCGGGGGGGCGGGCAGCGATGCGGGCAGAAGGTTGGATGAGGCGTTGATCGCCGCCTGTACCTGCTGCTCGGCAATGTCCAGGCTAAGCGCCAGATCGAATTGCAGCGTCACCACCGACGAGCCGGCCGAGGATACCGACGACATTTCCTTCAGGCCCGGCATCTGGCCGAACTGCCGCTCCAGCGGCGCGGTGACCGATGTGGCCATCACCTCGGGGCTACCGCCCGGCAAAAAAGTCTGGACTTGGATGGTGGGATAATCCACCTGCGGTAGAGCCGACAAAGGCAGGAATTTATAGCCCGACAGGCCCACCAGCAGAATGGCGATCATCAACAGCGTCGTGGCTACGGGACGCCGGATGAACGGCGCGGAGGGGTTCGCGCCGCTGGTGGGTTCGGGCGCGCCGCTGCTCACTGGCCGCCACCGCCGCCGCCACGGCGGCCGCCGCCGGCCTGGCGCAGCTGGGACATCGCCCGCGAACAGTCGGCGCCCAGAGCATCGCGGTTGCGGAACAGGCACATGCGGGTCTGCCGCGCATTGCTGGCGTCGGCGCAATGCTTCTTAACGTCTGCGCTGCACGCCTTGGTCATGGCTTCTTGCAGCTGGGCGCGGCGCGCGGCGCGTACGGCCTCCTCACCGCCGCCGCCCGAAGGCGCCGCGATCTTGGCGGTCAGGTTTGGAATCTCGACATCAGCGCCGTCGCGCAAGCGATCGGCACCATCCACCACCACCGTGTCGCCGGGCTTGAGGCCGGACAGTATCTGTATCTGGTCGCCGTCCTGGATGCCGATCTTCACCGCGCGCTGAATCACGGTCTTGTCGGGGCGCACCAGGAAGACATAGCTGCCGTCGGCGCCGCGCTGCACGGCGGGCACCGGCACGGTGGTCTGGCCGGGCAGCGTATCCACCAGCAGCCGCACATTCACGAACTGCGCCGGGAAAAGCATATTGTCCTTGTTGTCGAACAAGGCTCGCAGCTTCACCGAGCCGGTGGCCGGATCCACCACCGTGTCCACCGCCGACAGATTGCCGCTGGCGATCTTGTTGGTCTGGCTACGGTCATAGACATCCACCGGCAACACGGCGCCGGCATTCACCCGCGCCAGCACGGCGCGGATATTGTCTTCGGGAATGGTGAACAGCACCGACATGGGTTGGAGTTGGGTGACCACCACAATGCCGCCCGCCTGCCCCGCCGACACGATATTGCCGATATCCACCAGATGAATGCCGGCGCGCCCCGTCACCGGCGAGACGATATTGGTGTAGCCCAGATTGATGCGGGCGGTTTCGACATTGGCCTGGTCGGAGACCACGACGCCTTCGGTGGACCGCACCAAGGCGGCCTGGGTCGCCACTTGCTGCTGGGAAATCGCGTTCTGCGCCAGCAGCACCTGATAGCGGGCCAGATCCACCTTAGCATTGGCAAGGGTAGCGGAATCGCGCGCCAACTGTCCGCGCGCCTGATCCAGCGCCGCCTGATAAGGCCTGGGATCGATCTGGGCCAGTGTCTCGCCCGCCTTGACCATCTGGCCTTCGGTGAAGTTCAGCTTGATCAGCATGCCGCCCACTTGCGGGCGCACCATGGCGGTGGCGAGCGGCGTCACCGTCCCCAGCGCATTCAATGTCACTCTGATGTCGCCGAAAACCGCTTGGGCCACGCCGACCGGCTGGGCACCCTGGTTGATCGTTCCGCGGCGATTGGCCTGTTTGGCCGGATAGATCGCCCAGATCAGCAGGGCGAGCAGGCCCAATCCGACGGCAAACCATACCACCCGGGACAGCCTGGGGTTGCGCGCGCTCCAGCTTTTGACCCCCGACCAAGCACGCCCAACGGGGCCCTGTTCGACGGGTCCGGCGCGCTGAAAATCCCCCGGAGAGCGATCAAGATTCATGGTTCTTCCGCATCACAAAAGGGCCGAAAAGCCCCTAAAAGGTGCCTGCATCAACGGGGTAGCATCGCCAAACTGAATACGGCATGAACCTTATACCCTCAGGGGCGGCGGCAAATATAGCCGCCCGGTAACGGGCAAATATGTCGGAAGTGTCCCGCCCTGGCGTGATAGGTCCAATAGCGGTATGTGGGCGCCCGGTCTGGGGAACCCTAACAAGAGAGCGGGCGCAGCGTGTTCGATTTTTTTCATGTGTTTGCCACCCAAGCCAGCGCATGGGTCAAGGCGACGGCTCAGACCTATCCTTATTGGGTGTTTCCCATCGCCTTTGTCATCGCCGGCTCGGAATCCTTCATCGGTTTGTCCTTTCTGGTCCCGGCGACGATCCTGCTGCTGGCATTGGGGACCATGATCGGCGCCACCCATATCGGTCTTGTCCCGGCGATCACCGGCGCGGTGGTAGGCTCGATCATTTGCGACTGGATCGCCTGGTGGATCGGTTTTCACTATCACCACAAAATCGTGCATTTCCGGCTGTTCCGGCGTTTCGAAGCCGAAATTGAAAAAGGCCTGCACTTCTTTCACCGCTGGGGCACTTGGGGGATTTTCATCGGCCGCTTCATGGGACCGTTCCGCGCCACGGTGCCGCTGGTGGCGGGCATGTCCGAATTGCGATTTTGGCCTTTCATGATTCCCAATGCCATCTCCGCGGTGATATGGGCGGTGGGATTGTTGGCCTTCCCGGCTTTTGTGGCGCGTTATCTGCTGACCTGAGCGTCCATCATGACGTCGCGTGACGCGGCCACGACTGTCCCTTCTTGTAACTAACTGTTCTACATAGGTATTTCTGGCTTCGGCCAGAGCTGCGCGCACTTATGAGTCTATCGGCCAGGTGAGAACCCGATACCGGCAGCGCCCGTCCCTGCGCCGATTCCGTTCGCAGACCTCAATTCGCCTGCTGTCTATCGCCCTTGTGACAACGGGCTGATCCGCCGCTTATCGCGGCAGATCGGAGGATCCCATCAGGAATTCATCCACGCCGCGCGCGCACTGTCGGCCTTCGCGGATCGCCCAGACCACCAAGGATTGGCCGCGCCGCATGTCGCCGCAGGAAAATATCTTGCTCTTGCTGGTCTGATAGTTGGTCAGCGGCGCCTTCACATTGCCGCGCGCATCCAGCTCCACGCCGGCCTGTTCCACCAAGCCCGCCTTTTTCGGCCCGACAAAGCCCATCGCCAACAGAACCAGATCGGCCTTGAGGATGAATTCGCTGCCGGGCACTTCGACCAGCTTCATCTGGCCGCCATCGCCGATTTGCCAGTCCACACGAACGCATTCCAGCGCCGTGATCTTTCCATCCTCGCCGATGGCGCGCTTGGTCCGCACCGACCAGTCGCGCTCGCAGCCTTCCTGATGGCTGGAGGAGGTGCGCAGCTTCAGCGGCCAATCCGGCCAGACCAACTGCTTGTTTTCCTTGGCCGGCGGCTGGGGCAGAATTTCGAACTGGGTAACGCTGGCGGCGCCGTGCCGGTTGGAGGTGCCGATACAGTCCGATCCCGTATCGCCGCCTCCGATCACCACCACATGCTTGCCCTTGGCGCTGAGCGTGCCATTGGGCGCGGCTTTGCTTTCCGGATCGCCCGCCACCCGCTTGTTCTGCTGGGTGAGGAAGTCCATGGCAAAATGAATGCCGTCCAGTTCGCGGCCTGGGATCGGCAGATCGCGCGGCGCTTCCGCGCCGCCCGATAGCACCACCGCGTCATAATCGGCCTGCAACATATCCATGGAAACGGTCACACCGACCTCGACATTGGTGCGGAACACCACACCTTCGGCTTCCATCTGGCGCATACGCCGGTCGATCAGATGCTTTTCCATCTTGAAGTCGGGAATGCCATAGCGCAGCAGCCCGCCGATGCGGTCGGCTTTTTCGAACAAGGTCACGCTGTGGCCGGCTCGCGCCAACTGCTGCGCCGCTGCCATGCCGGCCGGGCCCGAACCCACCACCGCCACCGTCTTGCCGGTTTTTTTGGGCGCGACCAACGGTTGAATCCAACCTTCTTCCCAAGCGCGGTCCACGATCTGGCATTCGATGGTCTTGATGGTGACCGGGTTGTCGATGATGTTCAGGGTGCAAGACGCCTCACACGGCGCGGGGCAAATGCGGCCGGTGAATTCCGGGAAATTGTTGGTGGAATGCAGCGACTCTGACGCGGTGCGCCACTGGTCGCGATAGACCAGGTTGTTCCAGTCCGGGATCAGATTGTTGACCGGGCATCCCTGATGACAAAAGGGAATGCCGCAATCCATGCAGCGCGCCGCCTGCTTGCTGACTTCCGGCGCCGGCAGCGGATGGACGAATTCCCGGTAATTGTTGATCCGCTGCTCCGGCTTTTCGCTGGTGCGGTCCTGGCGTTCGATTTCCAGAAAGCCTGTGATCTTGCCCATAGTCTCTACTCTGCAGCCATTGCCGAGCGCGCCTTCATATCCGCCAAAGCCTTGGCGTAATCGGTCGGCATTACCTTGATGAATTTGCTTAAGGACACATCCCAATTGTCCAGAATCTGCTTGGCGCGCGGGCTGCCGGTGTGCAGCAGATGGCGTTCCACCAGGATGCGCAATCGTTCGGCGTCGAAGCGCAGCAGATCGCCCATGCCCGGATCGGAGACGCTGACGGAACGCTGTTTCGGTAGGTCGGCATGGTCGGCGCCATCGCCGGCCACGATCTTCTCCAGCTTGACCATCGCCATGTTGCAGCGTTTCTCGAAGCTGCCATCCTCATCATAGACATACGCCACGCCGCCCGACATGCCGGCGGCAAAATTGCGCCCCGTCTTGCCCAGCACGGCGACGATACCGCCGGTCATATATTCGCAGCCATGATCGCCGGTGCCTTCCACCACGCAAACGGCGCCGGAATTGCGCACCGCGAAACGCTCGCCCGCAACGCCTTGGAAATAGGCTTCGCCCGCGATCGCCCCGTACAACACCGTGTTGCCGACGATGATGTTCTCTGCCGGCTCGCGGTTCAGGCCCTTGGGCGGCTTGACCACAATGCGCCCGCCCGACAGACCCTTGCCGACATAGTCATTGGCGTCGCCGGTCAGTTCGATGGAAACGCCGCGCGCCAGAAAAGCGCCAAAAGATTGTCCGGCGGTACCGGTGAACTTCACGTTGATCGTGTCCTCCGGCAAACCGGCATGGCCGTGACGCTTGGCCACTTCGCCCGACAGCATGGCGCCGACGGTACGGTCGACATTGCGCACAGTGCGCTCCAGTTGCACCGGCTGGCCGTTCTCGATGGAGGGCTTAGCGGCAGCGATCAATTCGTGATCCAGCGCCGATTCCAAGCCGTGATTCTGCTTTTCGCGGTGATGGATGGCGACGCCCGGCTTGGGCGTAACGCTGTAGAGAATGCGCGACAGATCCACACCCTTGGCCTTCCAGTGCAAGATCGCCTTGGTCATATTGAGCTTGTCGACTCGGCCGATCATCTCATTGACGGTCTTGAAGCCCAAAAGGGCCATGATCTCGCGCAGCTCTTCGGCCACGAAGAAGAAATAATTGATCACATGCTCGGGTTGTCCGGTGAAGCGCTTGCGCAAGACCGGGTCCTGAGTGGCGACGCCGACCGGACAGGTGTTGAGATGGCACTTTCGCATCATGATGCAGCCCGAGGCGATCAAGGGCGCGGTGGCAAAGCCGAATTCGTCGGCGCCCAACAGCGCGCCGATGGCGACATCGCGTCCGGTCCGCAATCCTCCATCCACCTGCACCGCGATACGTCCGCGCAAACCGTTGAGCACCAAAGTCTGCTGGGTCTCGGCCAGGCCGATTTCCCAAGGGCTGCCGGCATGGGTCAGCGAGGTCAAGGGCGAGGCGCCCGTGCCGCCTTCGAAGCCGGAAATAGTGACATGATCGGCGCGGCATTTGGCGACGCCGGCGGCCACCGTGCCCACGCCCACTTCCGACACCAGCTTGACCGAAATACGCGCCTTCTGGTTGACGCTTTTGAGATCGCGGATCAGCTGCGCCAAATCTTCGATGGAATAAATGTCGTGATGTGGCGGCGGTGAAATCAAGCCCACGCCGGGCGTGGAATGGCGCACCTTGGCGATATTGGCGTCCACCTTGTGGCCCGGCAATTGACCGCCTTCGCCGGGCTTGGCGCCCTGCGCCATCTTGATCTGGATATCGTCGGCATTGACCAGATATTCGGCGGTGACGCCGAACCGGCCCGAAGCGACCTGCTTGATCGCCGAGCGCATGGAATCGCCATTGGCCAACGGTTTGAAACGGTCCGGCTCTTCGCCGCCCTCGCCGGTGTTGGAACGGCCGCCGATGCGGTTCATGGCGATGGCCAGATTGGTATGCGCCTCGCGGCTGATGGAGCCAAAGCTCATCGCGCCGGTGGAGAAACGCTTGACGATCTGTGACGCCGGCTCGACTTCGTCCAGTGGAATGCCGTCGCCGCTTTTGAATTCCATCAAGCCGCGCAGGGTCAGCAGCCGTTCGGCCTGCTCGTTGATCTGACTGGCGAAGAGCTGATACTCGGCCGGGTTGTTGCCGCGCACCGCATGCTGCAGGCGCGACACCGAGTCCGGCGTCCAGGCATGATCCTCACCGCGCAGGCGGAAGGCATAGTCGCCCCCCACATCCAACATATTGCGATAGATGGGATTATCGCCGAATGCGTCCTTGTGACGGCGCACGCATTCTTCGGCGATTTCCTTCAGGCCAATGCCTTCGATGGTGGAGGCGGTGCCGGTGAAATATTTCTGGATCAGATCGCTGGACAGGCCCACGGCGTCGAAAATCTGGGCGCCGCAATAGGACTGATAGGTGGAGATGCCCATTTTGGACATCACCTTGAGCACGCCTTTGCCGACGGCCTTGATGTAATTCTTCTGCACTTCGTAAGGCTTGAGCGACAGGCCTTGGCGCACCCGGATCTGTTCCAGGGTTTCGAACGCCAGATATGGATTGATCGCTTCGGCGCCATAGCCTGCCAGCACGCAGAAATGATGCACCTCGCGCGCCTCGCCGGTTTCCACCACCAGGCCGGTCTGCATTCGCAGGCCTTGACGGATCAAATGATGATGCACCGCCGCCGCCGCGAGCAGCGCCGGCACCGGGATACGTTCGGCGCTGACGGCGCGATCCGACAGGATCAGGATATTGTTGTCGGCCAGAACTGCGTCGGTGGCATTGAGACAAATGCGCTGGATGGCGTTCGACAGGCCTTCCGCGCCCTCGCTGACCGGCCAGGTGCAATCGATGGTGGCGGTGCGGAAGGCCCCATCCACCAGGGTCGAGATAGAACGAATCTTCTCCACATCGGCATTGGTCAAAACCGGCTGAGACACTTCCAGCCGCTTATGCGCGCCCGCATCGCGGCCCAAAAGGTTGGGACGCGGCCCGATCATGGACACCAGGCTCATCACCAATTCTTCGCGAATCGGATCGATCGGCGGATTGGTGACCTGGGCAAAGTTTTGCTTGAAATAATTGTAGAGCAGCTTGGGTTTCTTAGAGAGGACCGCCAGCGGCGTGTCGGTGCCCATGGAACCTATGGGATCGTCGCCCACCATCGCCATCGGCTCCAGGAAAAACTGGATGTCTTCCTGGGTATAGCCAAAAGCCTGCTGGCCATCGAGCAACAGCGAGGGGTCGTTGGCCTTGGCGCGATGATCCTCGGGCAGGTCTGGCAGGTCTTCCAGCTTGAATTGGGCCGATTTCAGCCAGTCTTCATAGGGCTCGGCGGCGGAGAATTTCTTCTTGATCTCTTCGTCTTCGACGATACGGCCTTCCTCGAAGTCGATCAGCAGCATCTTGCCGGGTTGAAGCCGCCATTTGCGCTTGATCTTGTCTTCCGGAACCGGGATCACGCCCGATTCCGAAGCCAGGATCACAAGATCGTCCTCGGTCACGATATAGCGCGCCGGACGAAGGCCGTTGCGGTCGAGCGTGGCGCCGATCTGGCGCCCGTCGGTGAAGGCAATCGCGGCGGGGCCGTCCCACGGCTCCATCAGCGCGGCATGATATTCGTAGAAAGCCTTGCGCGTGGGCGACATGCTCTTGTTGCCGGCCCAGGCTTCCGGGATCAGCATCATCACCGCATGGGCCAGCGGATAGCCGCCCGCCACCAACAGCTCCAGCGCATTGTCCAGGCAAGCGGTGTCGGACTGGCCATGCGGAATCAAGGGCCACATCTTATCCAGATCCGGCCCCAGCAATTCGGACTGCATGCTGCGGCGGCGCGCATTCATCCAATTGACGTTGCCGCGCACCGTGTTGATCTCGCCGTTATGGGCGATGAAGCGATAGGGATGCGCCAGCTTCCAGGACGGGAAGGTGTTGGTGGAAAAACGCTGATGCACCAGCGCCACCGCCGAAACGGTGAGCGGATTCTGCAGGTCGCGATAGAAGCGGCCCACATCATGCGCCAGTAGCAATCCTTTATAGACCACCGTGCGGGTGGAAAGGCTGGGAATGTAAAGCTGCTGGATCGCGGGCAACTTGTGCTTCTTGGCGAGCTCGGCCAACGGGTTCTGCGCTTGCTTGCGAATGGTCAGCAGCTTGCGCTCGAACTGATCCTGATCCTTGGTATGCGAGCCTGCGGCAATGATCGCCTGGCGGATCAGCGGCATGCCATCCAGAACCGTCTTGCCCAATCCGGCGGGATCGGTGGGCACATCGCGCCAGCCCAAAAGCTTTTGGCCTTCGACCTTGATGTAATGCTCGAACTGCTTGACCACGATCTCGCGCGCCTTGGCTTCGCGCGGCAGAAAACACATGGCCACCGCATACTGGCCCGGCGGCGGCAAGGTGACGCCGGTTTCCTTCGCCCATTCGCGAAACAAAGGATCGGGAATTTGAATCAGGATGCCGGCGCCATCGCCCACCAAGGGATCGGCGCCCACCGCGCCGCGATGGTCCAGATTGATCAGAAGCTGAAGCCCCAGCCCAATGATCTCATGGGACCTGGCACCCCTGATGTTGGCGACAAAGCCAACGCCGCAGGCGTCATGCTCGTTGCTTGGGTCGTAAAGACCCTGTTTCGGCGGCAAACCCATCTAAACCCCAACCATACGATCGGACACGCCTTCCCCGCCCCGCATCAGAGGCCAAGAACCCGCCCGTTTCTTAGAATTACCCGGCATGTGAACACGCCACCAGTTGCGGCGCAACATGTCAGCTGTGCGTCAATTTAATGAGTGTCCCTGCGTTTTGAGAATGACTCACAAAAAGTCAGCCCCAATTGACTCCAAAATCAGCTGGCGCATTATAGAACATACAATGAACATACAAGAAAAATTGGCGGAATTGCGCCATTCCTTGGCGCGCTACGGTCTGCCGACCGACCGAGCGCCTATCCCGCTGGGCCACCCACAGGCGGATGCAGTTCTGGGCGGAGGACTGCGGCCCGGCGCCCTGCATGAAGTGTTCGCGGACGGTTGGAGCGCGGGCGGCTTTGCCATTCTGTTGGCATTGCGGGTCACGCGCGGAAAATCTCTTTTCTGGATCCGCCCCGAGTATGAGGCGATGGAGTATGGCGCCCTGTCTCCCAACGGATTTGCGGAATTGGGTGGTGACCCTGGGCAGCTGATCCTGGTGCGTACCCGCCACGCCGCTGACGCTTTGTCAGCGGCCAGCGACATCCTGGCTTGTCCGCATGTGGGCGCGCTGCTTTTGGAAATCCAAGGCATGCCCCAATGCCTGGACCTTGTGGCCAGTCGGCGGCTGGCTTTCGCGGCAGGCGAAAGCGGCGTCACCGTGCTTCTTTTGCGCAATGGCGCGACCGCTGAACCCAGCGCGGCGCTGACCCGCTGGCGCGTGGCGAGCGCGGCATCGCGCCAAGACGACGATAACTGGGGCAATCCGGTTTTCGCCGCCCATCTGATCCGCCATCGCCTGGGCGGACTGGGCTCCTTCATCATGAAATGGAATCTGGAACATGGCTGTTTCACTGACTCCTCGAAGGAGGGGGCGGATATTGGCGCTGTGGTTTGCGCGCCTGCCCACCGACCAGCTTCACCGCCGCGCCAAAGCTACGCCTGACACGCCGCTGATCGTCACCGGCAAGATCGGTAATGGGTTGCATGTCCATGCCTTGGACGCGCGGGCTTCGCGATTGGGTCTTTATAAAGGCCAGCCCTTGGCCAATGCCCGCGCCATGATGGAGCGCCTTACCATCGTGCCGGCGGACGAACGCGCCGATGCCGCCTTGCTGGAAGACATTGCCGATTGGTGCGACCGCTTCACGCCCTTGGTGAGCGTGGATGCGCCGGATGGCTTGTTTTTGGACATCACCGGTGCGTCGCATCTGTTCGGCGGCGAAAACGCAATGCTGGCCACCATTGTCCATGCGATCGCCAAACAAGGTTTTTGCGTCCAAGCCGCCATCGCGGGGACATCGCTGGCCGCCCGGGCGCTGGCGCGTTTTGCGCCCAGAACCATTGTGCCATCTGGCGGCGAAGCCAAAGCCATGGCGCCCTTGTCCATCATGGCGCTGGACCCCGACGACAAGGTCTTGCGCGCCTTGCGCCATGCGGGGCTGAAGACGGTCGGCATGGTGGCGGAGCGCTTACACAGCGAATTGTCCGAGCGGCTGGGCAAGAGATTTGTCGCGCGGTTGCGTGTGATGCTGGGCGCGGAAGAACAACCCTTGCAGTCCCGCCGCCCCCTGCCCGATCTGATGGCTGAGCAACATTTTGCCGAACCCATTGTCACCGAAGAGACCATTGCCGCTTCGCTGCTCAGCCTGGCGCAGTCCCTGAGCGCGATCCTGGAGCGCGAGGGACACGGCGTGCGGCTGTTGCAGGCTGCTTTCTTCCGTGCCGATGGCAAGGTGACACGCATCGCGGTTCGCACGGGCGAAGCCTTGCGCGATCCCAAGGTCATGCTGCGTCTGTTGCGTCACAAGCTGGATGCCTTGGCCGACCCGCTGGATGCCGGTTTCGGCTTTGACCTGATCCGGCTGGAGGCCTTGCTGGCGGAAGAGACCGAGCCCGGCACGCTCAGTTTTGACAGCGGCGCGAATGCCCGCCGGCAGATTGCTTTTCTGGTGGACCGGCTGGCGGCGCGTTTGGGCAACGCCCGCGTGCAGCGCTTTGTGCCGCAAGACAGTCATATCCCCGAGGCCTGCGGGGTGGCCGTGCCCGCCCAGGATGGCGATTTCACCCAGCAAAACTGGGTCTTGAAACGCCAAGCGGGCGATCCGCCGCGCCGTCCGCTGCGGCTGCTGGAGAAACCGGAAGAAATAAAAGCGGGCTTGCCTGTGGCACCGGATGGCCCGCCGAAATTCTTCCTTTGGCGGCAATGTCGTCATGACGTGACACGTGCCGAAGGTCCGGAACGCATCGCCATGGAGTGGTGGAAAAACAGCAAGCCTACCCGTGACTATTTCCGTGTCGAAACCCAGCAAGGCCAGCGTTTCTGGCTTTATCGCGACGGGTTTTATGGCCAAGCCGGATTGGCGCCGCGCTGGTATCTGCAAGGCATTTTTTCATGAGCTATGCCGAACTTGCCGTCACCACCAATTTTTCTTTTCTGCGGGGCGCGTCGCATCCGGGCGAATTCGTCGAGCGGGCGGCGGCGTTGGGCTATGCCGCCATCGGCATCGCCGACCGCAACAGTTTGGCCGGTGTGGTGCGAGCCTATGAAACCTGGAAGACGCTGACCGATCCGCCGCGCCTGCTGATCGGCGCGCGTCTGGCCTTCCGCGACGGGGCGCCGGATATCCTGGCATATCCGAAGGACCGCAAGGCCTATGCTCGGCTGTCGCGGCTGTTGTCGCTGGGCAAACTGCGCGCGAAAAAAGGCGAATGTTTTCTGGATTTTCCGGATTTGGAAGAATACCGGCGCGGCTTGCTGTTGATCGTGATGCCGCCAGCCGACCTGTCCGCGGTAAAACCGTTTCTAAAAAGATTGGACGCCGATGCCTGGCTGGCCGCGTCCATGCTCCATACCGGCGAGGATCGCCGCCGTCTGCGCGACCTTGAAAGCCTGGCGCGGGAAACCGGTACGCCTTTGATTGCCGTCAATGACGCGCTTTATCACCATCCGTCCCGGCGCGATTTGCAGGATGTGGTCACCTGCATCCGCGAGCATGTGAGCTTGCAGCAAGCCGGCACCCGGCTTCAGGCCAATGCCGAACGCCATTTGAAAGCGCCGGAAGAAATGGCGCGGCTGTTCCGCACCTGCCCCGAGGCAATCGCGCAAACGCTGCGCTTTGCGGGCCAGATCAAATTCACCTTGGCCGAACTGGGCCAGCGTTATCCCCGCGAGCCGGTCCCGCGCGGCAAGACCGCAGACGGGCATTTGCGCGCACTGACCCAAGCGGGACTGAGATGGCGCTACCCCCATGGCACGCCCGCCTTCGTGGCGAACTTGGCGGAAAAAGAACTGGCCTTTATCGCCGATGGGAAAATCGCGCATTACTTCCTGACCGTGCACGACATTGTGCAATTCGCGCGCGGCCAAGGCATTCTGTGCCAAGGGCGCGGCTCGGCCGCCAATTCCGTGGTCTGTTATGCGCTGGGCGTGACCTCGGTGGACCCCACCGAGATTGACGTGCTGTTCGAGCGTTTCCTCAACACCGAGCGGCGCGAGCCGCCCGACATTGACGTAGATTTCGAGCATGAGCGGCGCGAGGAGGTTATTCAGTATATCTACAGGCGCTACGGCAAGCGCCGCGCCGCTTTGACCGCCACCGTCATTCACTATCGCCCGCGCAGCGCCATCCGTGAGGTCGGCAAGGTGTTCGGTCTCACCGAAGATGTCACCGGCAAGCTGGCCGACACGGTGTGGGGCCATCATGGCGATGAAATAGCCGAACATCAGGTCCGCCAAGGCGAATGCGATCCCGCCAATGCGCTCATCGCTCGGGCAGTGGATTTCGCCCAGCGTCTGATGGGTTTTCCCCGTCATCTCTCCCAGCATGTCGGCGGCTTTGTGCTGACCCGCGACAAATTGGATTGGACGGTGCCCATCGGCCCCGCCGCCATGGAGGACCGTTTTTTCATCGAATGGGACAAGGACGATCTGGACACGCTGGCGATCATGAAGGTGGATGTGCTGGCGCTGGGAATGCTGACCTGCATCCGCAAGGCCTTCGATCTCATGCACGCGCATGCGCCAAGCGGCAAAGAGAAGAAACGCCTGCTGGCCACGGTGCCGCAGAAAGACCCGGTGGTTTACGACATGCTCTGCCGGGCCGACACCATCGGGGTGTTCCAGGTGGAAAGCCGCGCCCAGATGAGCATGCTGCCGCGCCTTAAGCCGCGCGAATTCTACGATCTGGTGGTGGAGGTGGCGATTGTGCGGCCTGGCCCGATCCAGGGCGGCATGGTGCATCCTTATTTGAAGCGGCGCGCCGATCCCTCCCTGATCGAATTTCCCTCGCCCCATCCCGATCGCGGACCGCCCGACGAGCTTCACGAACTGCTGAGAAAGACCAAGGGCGTGCCCTTGTTCCAGGAACAGGCAATGCGGCTGGCCATCGTGGCGGCGAAATTCACCCCCGATGAAGCCAATGGGTTGCGCCGCGCCATGGCCACCTTTCGCCATGTCGGCACCATCGGCAGCTTCCGCGAGAAATTCATCACCCGCATGACGGGGCGCGGCTATGAAAAATCTTTTGTCGAAGCCTGTTTCGAACAGATCAAGGGCTTTGGCAGTTACGGTTTTCCCGAAAGCCATGCCGCCAGCTTCGCGCTGCTGGTCTATGTCTCGGCCTGGATCAAAAAACATCATCCGGCCGCCTTCGCGGCGGCGCTGCTCAATTCCCAGCCCATGGGCTTTTATGCCCCCGCCGAGATCGTGCGTTGCGCGCGGGAGAACGGCAAGGTGACGGTGCTGGCGCCGGATGCCGCTTTCAGCGACTGGGACTGCAGCTTGGAACGGGATACCAAAGGCGCGCTATGCCTGCGGCTGGGCTTTCGCCAGATCGACGGTCTCAGCGAGAAAGATGGCCGCGTCATCATGGAAGAACGCGGCTATGGCTATCGGGATTTCGCCGATTTCGCCCGCCGCACCGGCCTATCCAAGCGCGCGCTGGTGACGCTGGCGGAAGCCGACGCCTTTCGCGACTTCGGCCTGGACCGGCGCGAAGGCTTATGGGCGGTGCGCCGCCTGCCCGACGACGACCCGCTGCCTTTGTTTGCGTATGAAGGAAGCCGGGGCGCCACGCCCGAACTTGGCGCGGAGCATATCGCGCCTTTGCCGCAAATGCCGCTCAGCGAGCATGTTTTGGCGGATTACCAGACGATGCGCCTGTCGCTCAAAGCCTATCCCACCCAGTTCCTGCGCGCGCGCTTTGCGGCGGACGGAATTTTGTCCTGCAAGGCGGTGAGCGATTTGCCCGATGGCGCGCCGGCGCGCTGCGCGGGCGTGGTGCTGGTGCGTCAATGTCCGGGCGAAGGCAACACGGTTTTCATCACCCTCAGCGATGAGACCGGCATCTGCAATGTCGTGATCTGGGAACGGACGTTCCGGCATTTCCGCAAGGAAGCCATGGGCTCGCGCCTGCTGCTCGCACAAGGCAAGGTGCAAAAAAGCCCCGAAGGGGTTATCCACCTGATGGCCGAAAGGCTGATCGATCGCAGCGCCGACTTGCGCCTGCTGTCCGGGCAAACAGTGCCCCGGCACAAGCCGGTGCACTCTGACGTTCCAGGCGGGCATCCCCGCAATGTGCGCATCCTGCCGCCGTCACGAGACTTTCATTAACGTCTGGCATTGCCCCCCCGGCATTGACATCGGAAGATATCTCAGCGCGGGGGCCATCGGTTTGTTACCGAAGGCCCGTGGGTGCGCGTCATGGCGTCGCCATAGCCGGGAGCGACATGGCGACGCCACGCGTTCATGCTAACAGAGACTGAGCAGCGATTCAGGCGGTTATCACGTGGCGTCTTATAATTGTTCGAAATGTCCGGGCTATTGCTGCTCCTATCCTTTGATCCCCCTGAAGAAGCGTGATGTGCAGCGGCTAGCTGACTATTTCAGTCTAAGCTTTGAGGCGGCGCGCCAAAAATTCACCAAGGTGGACGGCGAAGAGCCCTATGCGATGCGGCGCAAGGCCGATCCGCATTTCGGCAAAATCTGCCGTTTCTTCGACATCAAGAAGCGGTGCTGCACTATTTATAAAGCCCGGCCCACCATTTGCCGCGAATATCCCGGCGGGGGATGTGGCTATTATAGTTTCCTGATGTCGGAGCGTAATTCCCAGGAAGACCCTAAGCACATCGCCTCCACCTGGAACGTCTAGCGACGGTTTGCGTCCCGATCAGCCATCCCCATCCATGGTGCACTGCACTGTAGCAAATGCCTTGGCCTATGCGCTTTTTTTTGATCTAACCCCCTGTCAAAGAATAACGGGGACCTGGGGTAACAGGCGGACATCCGGCCGGAATTTCAAGCCGTCCGGCCTTCTTTGTCCGTGCGCCAAAATCCCAATACCCCGAACCGGCAGCGGGCGCCCAAAGGGCGGCGCAGACGGACAAGACTTAAGGGAAGGATATGCCGGGCTAGCCCGGCGAATGTGGGAAACACGGCGCGACAGCGGCCGACAGACGGAGAAGCAAAATGTTCCATCAACTACTGACTCCCGTGGGCGACAGCCTGCTGCTGTCCTTTCTGGTCGCCGCCATTCCGATCGTGGTGGTGTTGTTGATGCTGGGCGTGTTCCAGCGTCCCGCCTGGCAAGCCTCGCTGGCCGGCCTTGCGGCGGCGCTCCTGATCGCCGTCGGGGTTTGGCAGATGCCCGTCAACCTTGCGCTCTCCAGCACTGCGGCGGGCGTCGCCTTCGCGCTGTGGCCGATTATGTGGATCGTGTTCGCCGCCCTGATCCTCTACAACACCGCGGTTCTGTCGGGGCGTTTTGACGCCTTCCGCCGCTGGGTGCTGGCGCACCTGCCCCAAGACAAGCGCATTGTCCTGATCGTGATCGGCTACGGATTCGGCTCGCTCTTGGAAGGGGTGTCGGGCTTTGGCGCGCCGGTCGCCATCACCGCCTCGCTGCTGATCATGCTGGGCTTCAAGCCTATCGATGCGGTGGTTTATGCCTTGATCTTCAACACCGCCCCGGTCGCCTTCGGCTCGCTGGGCATCCCGATCACCACCCTGGCCGGCGTTACCGATCTTCCCGCCGCCACCCTAGGTGCGATGGTGGGCCGTCAGCTGCCCTTCTTCGCCCTGCTGCTGCCCTTTTACGTCATCGCGATGTATGGCGGCATGCGGTCGGTCAAGGCGTTGTGGCCCGTGCTGCTGGTCGCCGGCGGCGCCTTCGCCATGGGCCAATTCGTCACAGCCAACTATATGAGCTATGAGCTGACCGACGTGATTTCGGCGGGCTCATCGCTGATCGCCACTGTGCTGTTCCTGCGGGTCTGGCAGCCCGCCCCGGATCCGGAATTCGCCCTGGTGGTTCCGACGGAAGACCCCAACTCGGCCCATCGCAACGTCCCGAAATGGCAGGGCTGGTTGCCCTGGCTGATCATGATTGGCGTGGTGATGGTCTGGACGCACTTCAAGGTTGCGACCTTCTTCGCGCAGCCGATCCAATGGCCGGGCCTGCACAACCAGGTCTTTATCACCCTGTATGAGCGGCCCTATGCGGCGGTCTGGAACTTCCAGCCCTTCGCCACCGGCACCGCCATCCTGGTGACGGCGATCCTGACGGCGCTGGCGACAGGCGTCGGCATCTCCAAGTTCCTGGAGGCCATCCGCACCGCCTGGAAGCAGATCCTGTTTCCGGCGTTGACGGTGATGACGATCGTGGGCCTGGCCTATCTGATGAACTATTCCGGCCTCACCTACACGCTGGGCATGGCCGTGGCCACCACGGGCATCCTGTTCCCGCTGCTGTCGGCCTTCCTAGGCTGGGTCGCGGTGTTCCTGTCGGGCAGCGACTCCTCGGGTAATGCCCTGTTCGGCAATCTGCAGGTCGTGGCGGCCAATCAGGCGGTACCACCCCTCAGCCCTGTTCTGATGGCAGCCACCAACTCATCGGGCGGCACTTTCGGCAAGATGATCTCGCCGCAGAACATCGCCACCGGCGTGGCCATCAGCGGACTGCAAGGTCAGGAGTCCAGCATCTTCCGGCGCACCTTCATCCACAGTATCGTCTTCACCGTACTGCTGAGCATCATCGTCTGGCTGCAGCAGTTCGTCTGGCCCTGGATGATCCCAACGATCCCACCGCTCTAACCGCCGGCAGGGATGACAAATGCGAAAAGGCCGGGCGCGAGCCCGGCCTTTTCATTTTGACCCCGCACGTTTGACGTTTTAGGCTGGTCCCTCACCCTCACAAAGAAGAGTATCATGACGGATAGAATCCCGGTCCACGGCCTGCAAATCGCGCGCGAACTGCACGACTTCGTCGCGAAGGAAGTCCTGCCCGGCACGGGGGTGGATGCGGAAAAATTCTGGGCGGGCTTCGCCGCTTTGGCGGTTCGGCTAATGCCGCAGAACCGGGCCTTGCTGGCCGAACGCGACCGGCTGCAGGCTGCGATTGACGCTTGGCATAAGGCCAACGCCGCCAAACCCATCGATGCCGCCGCCTACACTGCGTTCCTCAAAGACATCGGCTATCTGCAACCCGAAGGGCCCGATTTTCAGATCGGTACCCAGAATGTCGATCCGGAGATCGCCACCATGGCCGGGCCGCAGCTGGTGGTGCCGCTGACCAATGCCCGCTTTGCGCTCAATGCCGTCAATGCGCGCTGGGGCAGCCTGTACGACGCGCTTTATGGCACCGATGCGATTTCCCAGGACGGTGAGCTGGCCCCCGGCAAAGGTTACAATGAAAAGCGCGGCGCGGCGGTCATCGCCTTTGCCCGCGAAGCGCTAGACGGGTGCGCGCCACTGGCCAGCGGTTCGTGGAAGGATATTGGCGGGATTTCCGTCGAAGGCGGCGCGCTGAAGCCTGCCTTGAAAGATCCATCGCTGCTGCGCGGCTATGCCGGCGATCCCGCTTCGCCCAGCCTGATCCTGCTGGCCCACAATGGGTTGCACATCGAAATCCATCTCGACCGTTCCACCCCCATCGGCAAAAGCGACAAAGCGGGCATCAGCGATGTGGTGCTGGAAGCCGCCATCACCACCATCATGGACTGTGAGGATTCCATCGCCGCGGTGGATGCGCAGGACAAAGTGGTCGCCTATCGCAACTGGCTGGGGCTGATGAATGGCAGCCTGACCGCCAGTTTTGAAAAGGGCGGCAAGACCGTGACACGCGCCGCCAATCCTGACCGGACCTACACCGCACCGGACGGCAAGAGCGTCACCCTGCCGGGCCGCAGCCTGTTGTTCATCCGCAATGTCGGCCATCTGATGACCAGCGACGCCATCCTGCTGCCCTCTGAAGATGGAAATGGCGTCAGCGAGATCGGCGAAGGCCTGATGGACGGCGTGATCACATCCCTGGTGTCGCTGCATGACATAAGGGCCAAGCGCGGCAACAGCCGCAAAGGAAGCATCTATATCGTCAAGCCCAAGATGCACGGCCCCGCCGAAGTGGCCTTCACCAACGCGCTGTTCGACGGCGTGGAAGACATTCTTGGGCTGGAACGCAACACCATCAAGATGGGTGTGATGGACGAGGAACGGCGTACCTCCACCAATCTCAAGGAATGTATCCGCGCCGCCAAAGACCGCATCGTCTTCATCAATACCGGCTTTTTGGACCGCACCGGCGATGAGATGCACACCTCCATGTATGCCGGCCCAATGGTACGCAAGGGGGAGATGAAAACCTCCAAATGGCTGGCCGCCTATGAAGACCAGAATGTGGACATTGGTCTTGCCTGCGGTTTTCAAGGCAAGGCGCAGATCGGCAAAGGCATGTGGGCGATGCCCGACAAGATGGCCGACATGCTCAAGGCCAAGATTGGCCATCCTATGGCGGGCGCAAGCTGCGCCTGGGTACCCTCACCCACCGCCGCGATCCTGCACGCGTTGCATTATCACCAAGTCAGCGTGAAGGCGCGGCAGAATGAACTCAAATCGCGCACCCGCGCCAAGCTGTCGGACATTCTCACCATCCCCCTGGCGGACCGGCCCAACTGGTCGCCGGAAGAGGTGCAGCAGGAACTGGACAACAACGCCCAGGGCATTTTGGGCTATGTCGTGCGCTGGGTGGATCAGGGCGTGGGCTGTTCCAAGGTGCCCGACATCCACAATGTCGGCTTGATGGAAGACCGCGCTACCTTGCGCATTTCCAGCCAGCATCTCGCCAACTGGCTGGAGCATGGCATCTGCAAGCCGGATCAGGTGCTGGAAAGCTTGAAGCGCATGGCCAAAGTGGTGGACCAGCAGAATGCCGGCGATCCGCTCTATCGGCCGATGGCGCCCTCTTATGATGGCATCGCCTTTAAGGCGGCCTGCGATCTGGTGTTCAAAGGCAAGGAGCAACCATCCGGCTACACCGAACCACTGCTGCACCAGGCGCGCAGGAAGCTGAAGGGCGACTAACACTCCGTGTCATGGCCCGCAGATGCGGGTCATGACAATTGGGTTAGACTGACTTGTCCAGCGCCTTGAGGATCGCATCCGTCATCTGGGTCGTACCCACCTTGGTCATGCCCGGCTGCATGATGTCACCCGTCCGGTAGCCATCGGCCAGCACCGCATCCACCGCTTTCTCCAACCGCGCCGCCTCATCCTTCAGACCGAAGGAATAGCGCAGGCACATGGCGAAGGAGAGAATAGACGCGATGGGATTGGCCAGACCCTGGCCCGCGATATCGGGCGCCGAGCCATGGATCGGTTCATACAGCGCCGACGGCAACCCGTTGGGCTTCTTGTCGCCCAAAGACGCGGAGGGCAGCATGCCGATCGAGCCGGTCAGTTGCGCCGCCTCATCCGACAGGACATCGCCGAACAGATTGTCGGTGACCAAAACATCGAACTGCTTGGGATTGCGCACCAGCTGCATGGCGGCATTGTCGGCCAGGATGTGATGCAGTTCCACGTCGGCATAGTCGCGCTTGTGAAGGGCGGTGATGACGTCCTTCCACAACACGCCGGTGACCATCACATTCGATTTTTCGGCGCTGTGCACCTTGTTGGAACGCAGCCGTGCCATCTCGAACGCGACGCGGCAAACCCGCTCGATCTCGCTGGTGGTATAGACGCCGGTATCCACCGCGCGCTTCTGGCCGTCGGGCAAGGTGGTGGTCTCTTTGGGTTCGCCGAAATAAACCCCGCCCATCAATTCGCGCACGATCAAGATATCCAGGCCCGAGACGATTTCCGGCTTCAGGGTGGAGGCATCCTTGAGCGCGTCAAAGCACAAGGCCGGACGCAGATTGGCATAGACGCCCATATCCTTGCGGACGCGCAAAAGCCCGCGCTCGGCGCGTTTCTCGAACGGCAAGCCGTCCCATTTGGGACCGCCCACCGAGCCCATCAGCACAGCATCGGCGGCAATCGCTTTCACAAACGTTTCGTCGGGATCGGGACGTCCGGTGGCGTCAATCGCCGCGCCGCCCAGCAGCGCTTCCTCGGTTTTGTAAGGGAGGCCTTTTTGGCCATACCAGCCGACCACGCGCATGGTGGCGTCCAGAACTTCGGGGCCGATGCCGTCTCCTGGCAACAGGAGAAGCTTGTATTCGTTCATGGGAAAACTCGTCTTATAGCCAGGGCGCCTGACTGCGCTGATTTTTCTCGAAGCTGTCGATCTTCTCGCCCGCCCGCATGGTCAGCCCGATATCGTCCCAGCCGTTCAACAAGCACTGCTTGCGGAACGCATCCACCTCGAATGGGATCATGCCACCGTCGGGACCGCGGATTTCCTGGCGTTCCAGGTCGATGGAGACAATGGCATTGGCGCCGCGCATCGCATCGTCCATCAATTTGTCGACCTGCTCTTGCGGCAGCTTGATCGGCAGGATGCCGTTCTTGAAGCAATTGCCGTAAAAAATATCGGCAAAGCTGGGAGCGATGACGCAACGGATGCCGAAATCCAGCAGCGCCCAGGGCGCATGCTCGCGGCTGGAGCCGCAGCCGAAATTGTCGCCCGTCACCAAAATCTTGGCCTGGCGATAGGCGGGCTTGTTCAGCACGAAATCCGGCTTTTCGCTGCCGTCAGGATCAAAGCGCATCTCGTCGAACAGCGCTTTGCCCAATCCGGTGCGATGGATGGTCTTCAGATATTGCTTGGGAATGATCATGTCGGTGTCGACATTGATCATCTTCAGGGGGGCGGCGACGCCCGCGAGCTTGTTGAAAGGTTCCATGGGGCGGGGACCTTAGAGCAAGTAAGGGCCAGATAGAAGCAGCTGCGTTGCGTTGCGGCGAAGTGACCGCCAGGAGCCGTCCGAAGAGCGTATCGGGAATACGGTCGAGGACGGCGACGCCGCGGGCGCCCGCCGCAACGCAACCCGGAGGGCCGGGGTCTTTTGCGTCCATACGCTGCCGCTATGGACGGGTTCGTTCCCCCGGTCCGCGCGAAGCGCGGCCGGAGGATAAACTCCAGGCTTGCCCGTATTACCCGATACGGGCTGCGCCTTTCTCCTGCCCACGCCACAAAATCCACCCGGCGCAGCGGTTCAATCTGGCCCTTACTTGCTCTGGCCAATTTCGCGAAAAAGTGAACCCCGTTCCAAAGCGGCAAAAAACCCGCCTTTCAGCGGCATTTTTCCGGTTTTCTGGGGCTCGGTATAGATCTGGCGCCCAACGTCGCTCTAGCTTGCCGCGTTAAAAGCAGCCACGCATTTGCGCGCGCGGGTCAAAATTTCGGCGTCGCTGAAATCGGGCTTGAACAATTCCGAGCCCAACCCGAATCCGGCGGCGCCCGCTTTGCGCCATTCCGACATATTGCCCGCGCCAACCCCGCCCACGGCATAGACCGGAATGGTTTTCGGCAAGACAGCCAGCATCGCCTGCAGGTGAGCGATGCCGCCGGTTGCGGCGGGGAACAGCTTGAGGTATTTCGCGCCCGCCGCCACCGCCGCGAAGCCTTCGCTGGGGGTATAGAAACCGGGCATCACCGTCAGGCCTTTGGCCACACCCCGCGCGATCACAGCCACATCGGTGTTGGGCGTCACCATCAGCTTGCCGCCGGCATCGGCCACCCGGTCCGCATCGGCCCCTGTCAACACCGTACCCGCGCCGGTCAGGCAGCGCGCGCCAAATGTCTTGGAGAGAATTTCGATACTTTTGAACGGATCGGGCGAATTCAGCGGCACTTCGATGGCGCGCAATCCCGCCTCAAACAGCGCTCCCGCAACGCCTTCGATCCGGGCGGGCGTGACGCCGCGCAGGATCGCCACTATGGGCAATTCGGCCAAAACAGAATCCGTCATCATGAAAAAATTTCCGCATGGGCGTGGACAAGACCCGCCAGAGCCGCCCGGTCGCCATCCATCACCGCGCTTTCCATATCATAGATACTCAGCGCCTTGGCATAAAGCGAGGCCAGGGACGGCGTGCAGATCAATTGCACCGGCCCCTTGATGTCGAGCAGGATTTGCGCCGTACCGATATCCTTGCCCAGCACCAGCCCCGACAAATAAGACGCGGCATCGCTCTTGGCCATTTCACCGGTGACGACCCGGCTGCGCGCGCTGAACAGCAGATGCAGCAAATCGGCCTTGCGGTTTTGCCGCGCGAAATTCAGCCCCAGCGCGAAGGCCGGACTTTGCGCGTCCACTTCCTGACTGTCACGGGCAAGGACGCTGTGGCGGCGCAGCAGTTCGAACAATTCACCCGACAGGGCGGTTTGGATTTGCAGCACGGCACCGTCCGCCACCGCCACCCATTTGGCATGGGTGCCGGGCAGACAAAAAATATGACGGCCTTTGGCCAAGTGCGGGTAGAGGCGCAAAGCGCCCAAAATCTGGGTCTCCTCCCCGCGCATCACATCGGGTGCGCCTGTCCCGCTCTTGCAGGACAGTCCGGGAAGAATGGCAACAGCGCGACCGTCGGCTTGGAACCGCAATGCGGCGTCCGCGATGGTGCCGGGCTTGGCGGGACATTTCAAATAGGGCACCTCGCGCCAGCCGATGGTGGAACCCACCATGCCGGCCAGCACCGCCGGCAACAGGCCATGCGCCTTGTCCCAAGCCGCCACGGCAGCAGCAAAGCGGGCGGCGCAATCGGGGACCGAAGCGCCTTCGCCTTCGGCGCGCGCCAGCACATGTCCACCCGTGTCGCAAAGATAAAGCCGCAACCGGCTGGTACCCCAGTCTGCAGCAATGAAGGCAGGTTGGCTCATGGCCGCCTTCTAGAGCAAGTTGGGACCAGATGGAACTTGCCGCCGGACTTTTCGTTAGCGGACGATAGGGTGCGGTGAAATCTCTTTGGACAACGCTTTGCCGTTAAAGGCGTCTATAGCCGCTTGACAGGCGGTCTTGCCGCATCGCGCGGCTGGACCGGCATACCCGCGGGATCGAAATCGCCATGCAGCGCCGGCGCGTCCTTGCCGGTCAATATGTCCTGATAAAAGGCTCGGTCCTGGCTCATCACCCGGATGGTCACCAAAGTGCCGCCGCGCCGCACCCCTTCCGCATAACCGGCCGCGTCATTCTCGCTGATACCGGCCTCGATCAAAGCACCGACCACGCCGCCCGCCGCGCCACCGGCCACCGCACCGGCCAGCGCGCTAGCCAGCCAACCCGCCGCCACCACGGCGCCGATACCCGGCAACACAAAGGCGCCCAATCCCGCCAGCAATCCTGCCGCACCGCCCAGAGCCGCGCCGATACCGGCGCTGCGGTTGACCGTCAGACCGCGATCGTCCCGCCCGTCGCCATCGCGGCCGATCCGGTCACTGGCATCTTGCAGGTGGGCATCTTGCAGGTCGGCATTTTCCATCCGCGCGCTGCGCGCCAGACTGTGAGACGGCGCAATGATGCCGATATCGTCCTCCGGCAATCCCGCCGCCTTGAGCTCATCCACCACCACGCGCGCCACCACATCATCGGGGTACAGGCGCGACAAAGTTATCATCATGGGCGGAACTCCGAAAAACTTAACGCGTCATGGCAACCCGTGGCGGGCTTTCCCGTTCCGGAACGGGAATTTCTTTTTCCGGTTACGCTGAACTGGCTGCAATCAAGGACCAATCGGAGAAAACGCCATGGCCCGCAAATACTCCAAGGCCGCCTCCAAAAAAGTCGAGACGGCGATGCATGAGCGCAAGAAGGGCACGCTGAGAAGCGGCTCGGGCAAGACGGTAAAAAGCAAGAAGCAAGCGATTGCCATCGGCCTGTCGCAGGCGCGCAAGGCCGGGCAAAAGGTACCTAAGAAGAGTAAGAGAAACGCAAAGCGGTAACGCTAGTGTCCCGATTCCGAAATTCGCTTGACCTCTATATCCGGCTCTGGGCGAATTT
>DATFDR010000048.1:0-22026 GCA_035251935.1 Rhizomicrobium sp.
AGTTGGGACCAGATGGGATCAACTGCGTTGGGTTGCGGCGAGGCGATCCGCCAGAAGCCGTGCGAAGAGCGTATCGGCAATACGGTCGAGCACGGCGACACCGCGGGCGCCCGCCGCAACCCAACCCGAAGGGCCGGGGTCTTTTGCGTCCATACGCTGCCGCTATGGACGGGTGCGTCCCCCCGGTCCGCGCGAAGCGCGGCCGGAGGATAAACTCCAGGCTTGCCCGTATTCCCCGATACGGGCTGCGCCTTTCTCCTGCCCCGCGCGGCATAGCCGCGCAATTGGAAAATCGGCGTGCGACGCACGCCGGGGCCACAAAATCCCTCCGGCGCAGTGGTTCCATCTGGTCCCAACTTGCTCTAATCCGCAGCCCTGCCTTGCGGCAGCTCGGGACGCCCGAACCGGCACGGGATCAATTTGGCGCGCCGCACAGCCTCGCCCAGATAGCCGGGAGGCTCCGGCCAGTCATCGTCCATGGCCTTTTGTTGTGCCTGGTCTTTCTCGTTCACCCGAAAACACGCCGGCATCTACAATCCTTTGGCAACACGCGCGGGTATAATGCCGTGCGCCCACCCCTGTTCCGGTCAAAGATGGTGAACGCTTCTTGGGTGATATTCCGCCGCAGTTCAGCCGAAGGTGAAGGCAAAACTCTGTGCACCCGAGTCCAAAAACTGAATGACAAACGTGTGACCGGTTACCGGGCCATTTACCCGTAACAGCTGATACAGTCTTTGATCGGTCACGGCGCCATTGCCTTGCGCGTCGATGTCCATGCCTCGGCTTTCCGCCGGGGGCCGGCCGTCCAGCAAGACCTTGAATCGCACCGGCTTGCCGTTTTCGCCCGGCCCCAAAACCAGGTGCAGGTCGCGTGCATGAAAGCGCATGGTGATCTTACCACCCGGCGCGGCCAGGGATGATTTCTCCGCGCCGATGATCCAGCGCCCGGTGAAACCCCATTGGTTCGTTTGCAGCGGATGAGATGTCTGATAGGTGGCTGCCACATCGGCATGCGCGGGGCCGGAGGCGAAATTCTCGCCTCTTGCATAGCCCAGATAGGTTTCCGGGGAACGGGCGGCATCCAGCGCCGTCGCCGGGGCCTCTACCCCGCTTGCGCGCGGCTCCACCACGCCGCCCGGCAAGCGGGACTGGCCGGCCTCGCGCAGCAATTGCTGGATCACCTGCTCGGAGCGGTCATACTCGCCTTCCCCGAAATGGTGGTGACGGATACGCCCCTGGGCATCGATGAAATAATGCGCCGGCCAATATTGGTTGTTGAAGGCCTGCCAGATCGTCAGATTGTTGTCCAAAGCCACCGGATAGCGCACGTCCAGATCGCGCACGGCGCGACGCACATTGCCCGGAATTTTCTCGAAGGCAAATTCCGGCGCATGCACCCCGATCACCACCAGGCCGTGCGACTTGTATTTCTCCGCCCAAGCTTTGACGTAGGGCAGCGCGCGCAGACAGTTGATGCAGCTATAGGTCCAGAAGTCCACCAGCACCACCTTGCCGCGCAATTCCTCGCGGGTAAGCGGGGGCGAATTGAGCCACAGCACAGCGCCGTTCAACTGCGGCAGCGTGCCCTCCACCGGCAGATCGCTGCCCGCAACCGCCACGCTTTGGGTCTTGCGGGCTAGCGCGGCGCGTTCCAGCAGCGATTGTTCCAGCCCGTTGGTGCGGGCGAGCGACAGGCGGGTGAGAAGCCCGGTATCCAGGCCCAGCGCGATGGCAGCCACCCCCGCCAACACGGCGGCGCCCAGGGCGCGGCGGATCCATTCGCCGGCGCCCAGCGATTGCTTCATGGCGGAAAAAAACCGCCCGCCGATCAAAAGCGCCGCCGCCAGCGAGGTCGCCGCGCCCAAGGCATAGGCCAGCAACAACAAGGTGGTGGAAACACTGGTGCCCTTGATCGCAGCCCCAGTCAGGATCAAGCCCAGGATCGGCCCGGCGCAGGGCGCCCACAACAGACCCGTGGCCAGACCCAGAAGAAGCGATGCGCCAATGCTGCCCTTTTCGGCTTCACCGGCGCGGTTGGATAGACGCGACCCCAAACCCACCAATGGCCGCGTCAACCGTTCAGCCAGTCGCGGCACCAGCAAAGTGAGGCCGAACATTGCCAACAGGACCAGGGCGGCAACGCGCCCCCATTGGTTGGCATGGACCGCCCAACCGCCGCCCACGGTGGCCAGGGTGGCTATGGCGGCAAAGCTGGCCGCCATCCCTAAGAGCAGCGGCAAGCCGGAGCGGACAAAGGGTTGGTCCGAGCGGGCGAAGACAAAGGGCAGAACCGGCAGGATACAGGGGCTGAGAATGGTCAGCACGCCGCCCAGATAGGACAAGAAAAACAAAACCATCGCCCGTCTCCCACCGGATTTTTAACACATCGGGGAAGAGTTCGCTGTCCATACGGAAGCGTTACAAAGGTTGAAGGCGCAAACTTTAACGGTGTACCCCAGAAGAAAGGACAAAAGAAAAAGGCGCCTTTGCGAAAAAGACGCCTTTTCTATCGCAGTGCGAAAAATGCCAGCGCTACTTTGTCTTTTTACGGGCCTTTTTCTTCGCCTTTTTGATCCTCTTCTTGGCGCTCTTCTTCGCCTTTTTGGCCACCGATTTGGCGGCTTTCACCACCTTGGCCTTTTTGGCCTTGCGACGCTTTTTCTTCTTCTTGGCAGGCACAGCCGGCGCGCCGGTGAACAGTCCCGCTACCGCGGCTTCCAATTCGGCGGCCCGCTGGGCCAATTTGCTCTTCTTCGCCATAACGCAACTCCTTCATAGTGACAGAATAAGAGCGAAGTTAGAGCGATTCTGTTCCGCCCACAAAAAAGGCGCGGCTCACGCCGCGCCTTTTTCCGTTCAATGGGGCCGACGGTTACTCGTCGCCACTCTTCTTCTTGGGCGTCTTCTTCTTCAGGGCCGCGCCCAGAATGTCGCCCAGGCTGGCGCCGCTGTCCGAGGAACCATATTGCTCGACGGCTTCCTTCTCTTCCGAGATTTCGCGCGCCTTGATGGAAAGCGAGACCTTGCGGCTGGCCTTGTCCACGCTGGTGACCAGCGCGTCCACCTTGTCGCCCTTGCCGAAGCGTTCGGGACGCTGGTCGCCCCGGTCGCGGGCCAGGTCGGCGCGGCGGATAAAGGACTTCACCCCGCCTTCCAATTCCACTTCGATGCCGCCGTCATTGACTTCGGTGACCGTGCCGGTGACGACCGAGCCCTTCTTCAGCGCGCCGCCGCTAGGGCCCGCCTTCTCGATCGGATCGCCTTCCAGCTGCTTGATGCCCAGCGAAACGCGTTCCTTTTCCACGTCGATGTCCAGCACCTTGGCCTTAACCGTCTGACCCTTTTCATAGGTCTTGATGGCGTCCTCGCCCGGCACCGACCAGGACAGGTCGGAGAGATGCACCATACCGTCGATGTCGCTGTCCAACCCGATAAACAGGCCGAACTCGGTGATGGACTTGATCTCGCCCTCAATCACCGTGCCGGCCGGATGATTGGCGGTGAAGGCATTCCAGGGATTTTCCTGGGTCTGCTTGAGGCCCAGGCTGATGCGGCGCTTGTTGGAATCCACTTCCAGCACCGCCACGTCCACTTCCGTCCCCGGGGTGACCAGCTTGGAGGGAGCCATGTTCTTTTTGACCCAAGACATTTCGCTGACATGGACCAGGCCTTCCACGCCCGGCTCCAGCTCCACAAAGGCGCCATAGTCGGTGACATTGGTGACCTTGCCCTTGAACTGCACGCCTACCGGATATTTGGCGGCGACGCCTTCCCAAGGATCGGTCTGCAACTGCTTCATGCCCAAGCTGATGCGCTGGGTGTCGTGGTTGATCTTGATGATCTGCACCGTGACGGTCTGGCCCACCGACAAGACTTCGGTCGGGTGCGAGACACGGCGCCAAGCAATATCGGTGACGTGCAACAACCCGTCCACGCCGCCCAGATCCACAAAGGCGCCGTAATCGGTGATGTTCTTGACCACGCCTTCCACGACTTGCTTTTCCTGCAAGCTCGCGACCAGCGAGGTGCGTTCCTCGGCGCGGCGCTCTTCCAGCACGGCGCGGCGCGACACCACGATATTGCCGCGGCGGCGATCCATTTTCAGGATCTGGAACAACTGCGCCTGATTCATCAGGGGACCGACATCGCGCATGGGGCGCACGTCAACTTGGCTTCCGGGCAGGAAGGCCACGGCGCCGTCCAGATCGACGGTGAAGCCGCCCTTGACGCGGCCGAAGATCACGCCGGTGACGCGGGTCTGATCGTTGAAGGCCTTTTCCAGCTTGATCCAGCTTTCCTCGCGGCGCGCTTTGTCGCGGCTCAGGACCGCTTCGCCCAGCGCATTCTCGACGCGCTCCAGATAAACTTCGACGCTGTCGCCCACTTTGATGTCGGCGGGGATGCCCGGCATGGCGAATTCTTTGAGAGAGATGCGGCCTTCGGTCTTGAGGCCGACATCCACCATGGCGAAATCATTCTCGATCGAGACGATGGTGCCCTTGATGACGGAGCCTTCCTGGGGGCTCTGGGTCTTGAAGCTCTGCTCCAGCATGGCCGCGAAATCTTCGCGGGAGGGGGTGGCGATGGAGCTTTCGATACGTTCTTTGGTAGCGGCGCGAGCCATTCAAAATTCCTATACGTGGTTCATGCCAATGCTCCTATGCGCTGACGCGCTTGGGACCACGGACTTCCCATGGCTGCGCCATGGGCGGTTGGATTGTCGAAAAAGTAAGCGGGATGCCCGAAAGCCGCCGGGCCTCCTTTAGCCCCTGGGACGGTCCTTGAGCGCGCTCTCCAGTACCTTGGAAACCTTGGGAGAGACCAAGGCAAGAGCTGCCGCGAACGCGGCGTCTATACCCAAATCGGAGGTATCCAGCAAGTCGGCGTCCGGGGCCTGTTTTAAGGGCGAAATGGGCCGGCTTTTGTCGGCGGCGTCCCGGGCCTCCAGTTCCGCCACAACGTCCTGTTCGGCCCGGCGGATACCCATGGCCTTGAGTTCCGCCCAGCGGCGCCGGGCCCGTATGTCCAGCCGGGCATCCACATAGAGTTTGGCCGTGGCGCCGGGGCAGATGACGGTGCCGATATCGCGCCCGTCCATCACCGCGCCGGGGCTGCCCCCGGGCGGACGGGCGAGGAAGTTTTGCTGAAAGTCCAAAAGCGCCTGGCGCACCGCCGGGATGGCGGCGACATGGCTGGCGGCCTTGCCGACAATGTCGGTGCGGATTTTGGGATCACCCGCCAGATTGAAATCGATGGTCTGGGCGCCCTTGAGCGCATCGGCCTCGTTCTTGGGATCGCCCTTCGCTTCCAATACCGCCAACGCGGTCAGCCGGTACAGCGCCCCGGAATCCAGATGCGCGAAGCCGAAATGCTGCGCCAGCCGCTTGGCCAGGGTGCCCTTGCCACTGGCCGCGGTGCCGTCGACGGCGATGACGATGCTCATACCGCGTCCATAACCGCGCCCAGGTCACGCATCAAGTCCCGGTATTCCGGGAATGAGGTGGCGATCATGGTGACGTCATCCACAGTCACCGGTTTTTGGCTGGCCAGGCCCATGGTCAAAAAACTCATAGCAATGCGGTGATCCATATGGGTGGAGACCATTCCACCACCGGGCACCGCGCCGCCTTCCACGATCAGATCATCGCCTTCGATTTCGTAACGCACGCCATTGGCTGCAAGACCGCGCGCCACCGCCTCCAACCGGTCGCTTTCCTTGACGCGCAATTCTTCCAAGCCGCGCATTGCCGTCTTGCCGCCGGCAAAAGCGGCGGCGACCGCAAGAATGGGATATTCGTCGATCATGGAAGGGGCGCGGTCTGCCGGCACTTCGACGCCCTTCAAGTGCGAATGGCGCACCACCAGATCGCCGATTTCCTCGCCGCCGCTGACGCGCTTGTTGCGGATATCGATGTCGGCCCCCATCTCCAGCAAAGTCTGGATCAGGCCGGTGCGGCGGGGATTGAGCAGAATGGCAGGCAGTTCGATTTGCGAGCCCGGCACGATCAAGGCCGACACCAATGGGAAGGCCGCGCTGGAAGGATCGCGCGGCACTTCCACGCTGCAGCCGGTCAATTTGGCGGGACCTTCCACGCTGATCACTTCGCCGCCTTCCAGGCGCGCTTCAACCGTGATGCTGGCGCCGAACGCCGCCAGCATCTTTTCGCTGTGGTCGCGGGTCAGGGCGTCCTGGGAAATGCGGCTAGTGCCTTTGGCATTCAGCGCCGCCAGCAACAGCGCTGATTTCACCTGGGCCGAAGCGGTGGCGACATGCACCGTCGCACCCTTGGCATGTTTGGCGCCGTGCAAGGTCAGCGGCATCAGCGCCTTGGGGCCCTGCCCTTGATAGCGCACGCCAAAGACTTCCAGCGGCGCCACTACCCGCGCCATGGGACGCGCGCGCAAGCTGGCATCGCCGGTAAAGATGGCGGTGATCGGCGTGGTGGCCATGGCGCCCATCACCAGGCGCGAGCCGGTGCCGGAATTGCCGAAATCCAGTTCCGCTTTGGGACTTTGCCAATTGCCCACGCCCAGGCCCTTAACCCGCCAACGTCCCGGCCCCTCGGCGGTGAGTTCCGCGCCGAAGCCGCGCAAAGCCCCAGCCGTGGAATGAACATCCCCGGATTCCAATAGGCCCGAAATGCGGGTTTCCCCCTCCGCCAGAGCCCCCAGGATCAGGGCGCGCTGGGAAATGGATTTGTCGCCGGGGATTTGGGCCTGACCCTTGAGGGGGCCGGCGCGGCGGGCGGTAAGCGGGGCGGGATTGGTGTTATGCATCAGGGACTTCAAAAGACCTTTACAGGCGGGGCTACCCGTGGCAAACGCGCCCCTCCAATAACCCCTTCTTCACGGGAAGATCATCTTGGTCAAGGCAGATCTTGGAACCAAACGGGCATGCCCCAGTTGCGCGGCGCGGTTTTACGACCTCACCAAGCGGCCGATCGAATGCCCCAAATGCGGTTTCAGCTATGAGCCGGAGGCGCTGTTCAAGCAGCGCCGCAGCCGCGCGGTAGAGCCGGTTGGCGCCGCCGCGGTGGTCGCCGCCGACACCGAGGACGAGGAAGAAGACGACGAGGATGAGGACGAGAGCGCCGAGGACGAGGAAGAAGAAGCCGAAGCCGTGGTCGAGGCGCCGCTGAAAATCGCGGCGACCGGCGAGGACGAGGACGAAGACGCCGAGGAAGAAGAAGCCGAAGCAGAATCGGGCATGTCGGTGGTGGACGCCGACGAAGCCGAAGGCATCGAGGATATCGAAGTCGAGGACGACGAAGACGAGGACGACGACGATCTTCTGGGCGAAGTGGAAGACGAGGAAGACGATGTCAGCGGCATCATCGATCCGGGCATCGCCAAGGACGAACCTTAGTCTTTAAAGCTTTTGTTTTTTGCGGATCGGATACCAGACCGATCCGTGATTGGTACGGGGCCATAGCTCAGCTGGGAGAGCGCCTGCATGGCATGCAGGAGGTCAGCGGTTCGATCCCGCTTGGCTCCACCAATTCCAACCTGCCCCTGGGACGTTTCCGGGGCCTTTTCACCCCGAGCCTAGCTCCGCGGAAATGGCACGGATGGCACGGAGAACGAGGTGCCGGTGTAGCGCGCCACTGTGGTTATCCTCAGCTCGTCCAGATATTGCGGCCCGCGGATAGGCGTCGGATTGTAGATGTGCTGACCGAGATAGGCCCCGCCGGCACGGCCGAAGCCGTTGGTGCCGGACAAGACCTGGGTGCCATCCACATAAGCCCGCCAATTGCCCGTCGCTGATTCAAACACATAGGCATAGTGGAAGAATTGATTGGCAGGCCACACACCGTTGGAGGATGTTACCGTCGTGGCGTTGTTGAAAACGCCGGCGACCGCTCTTGTCGTCGGAAAGTCCAGATTTAGCCGATTGGTGGTGTCGTTGGTGACACCCGACGAGAACAACTGGAAAAACGCAGATCCGGGATCGCGGATGAAACCTTCAATGGTGAAATCGCCCGAGCCGATCACGGCGGTCGTGTTCCCCATGAAGATTCCCTGGTTGGAGCTGGCGCCGTTCTGGTTGAACGCCGCCGACTGACTGCCCGCCACGAAGAAGGTGCTGTTTGGCGCCACGCCTGCGGAGGTCACAACGCCATCTCCCAGCGACCCATCATTGTGGACGCCGGACGCAAAGTTTGCATCCTCGAAGCCATAAAGCACCGTAACGAAGGCAAAGAAGGGGTCAGTCGGTGTTGACGCCTCGCCGCCATAGGGCCGAAGCGTCAAGCCGTGCTTGAGGTTTAGCCCGCCGTACATCAGAACAGAGCCCAGATATCGTCCGCCGTACCGCCCGTTAGAACGCGGCGAACCTGAATTGGATTGTAGCCCTGTTGCAGCGGCACGCCGGTGAGGTTGTTGCCGGAGCCATCGATGATGTTGGCAGTTCCGGCCGTGCCCACCAGCAAGCCACGGGCGATACCACCGGGCAGATTGTTGTCGTCATCGGGCGTGACAGGCGCCAAAGCCTTGGCCGATGAGTCCGGCGTGTCCATCACGGGGCCGTAAACATTGAACTTGTCTGTGCAGAACTTTTCCATGGTGTCACTCCAAATTGTTGAGCTTTCCTGGCGCGTTGAGCATCATCCCCATCGCGCTTGATACACCTCAAAGCAACCAAAAATATGTGCAGCCATTCTCATGGCCGCACAACACAATGTGCATGTTAGATCTGCGGCTATGGCGCTTCAATGAATGACATGTGACAAACGCGGTAAAATCCGAGCGCGTTCTATCTATCTGAACTAAACAGAAACGAATGCTTTCCAGATCGCATCAAGTTTGCGTGGCATTGTCATGAGTGCGGCGTATAGCGCGTGTCGCATGTCCCGCATATAAGCGCCTCACAGCCTGCGAGACAGTGCGGAACTACGACAGCTTTATCTGCAAGCAGGAACGCGAGCAGAAAACGCGGCGGGGCATTTTCCAGATACAGCATTGAAGCTCCGACCGAGTAGCGCCGCCGCTGGCCGCGCGAGGCGCGCAGGCGACCGATCAAAATCAACTAAGCGTCAAGCGCTGAACCGCGCGCCAACGCTCCCGCGGCATTTTCGTTCCCTCGGCAACAAACAAAAAGTCAATCGTCCATCTCCAAATTGCCTCAGTGCGGTCGTCCTTTGGCCGCGCTTGAACGATTGCCTTGCCCGTCGGTTACGCAAACTGACGTCAGCAGGAGATCCAAAATGACAACTATTCTGAATAAAGCTTTCACGGCGGCGCTGCTTTGCGGCGCGGTCGCTTTTGCCACCCCGTCTTTCGCCCAGCTTTTGGGTGGCGGCGGCGCGGTCGGCGGTGCCGTGGGCGGGACTGTCGGCGGTATCGGTGGCGGCGCCACGGGCCATGGCGGCTTTGGCGGTGGATTGAGCGGCAACCGGGCGGCGGCGGGCGCCATGGGGCGCGCGACGGCTGCAACTCCTTCGACCAGCCGCGCCACCGGCGCGCTGGGCCGCACCACAACCAGCGCCGAAAACCGGGCGAACAGCGCGATCGGCAGCACGACATCGCGAGTCGATTCCGCTACGGACAGCGCCGCCAGCACCGCCAACAACACGGCAAGTGTCGAAGCCGGCGGCAATGCCGACGCCAATGCGGCGGGGCAAAGCGCCTCCGCGGGCGGCAGCGTCTCGTCGTCCGATGCGGTGACGGCGGCCAACAATGGCGTGGATTCGACCCTGAACGCCGCCGGCAATGCCTCGCGCCAGGCCGCGAACCGGGCGAATGCCGTGGAGTCCGCAGCCGCGCAGCAGCTGAATCAGACGGGCGCCCAGGGCTCCGTGTCTGCCCAGGGCTCGGCTTCCACCCAGCAGTAAAGACGTAACGGCGACAGGATGGGCGCGTCTGTTAAGGACGCGCCCAAGTTGCCGGCTGGTAACTAAGGCGTGGTCGTCACGCTTTGCGTATTGGTCTGGGGGTTGCCATTGCCGCTGCTGCTGCCCGCCGCCACGATGACCACCGCGATGATGGCGCCCGCGCCGATCAGCGCCACACCGGCGCGCGCCTGTTGTGCTCTTCTCACCCCAGCCAATTTGCCGGGCTTGAGGGGACTGTTCGGGACCGCGCGCGCCGAACTGGCGCTCCCGGCGGCTTGGGCAAGTGGCACAAACAAAACCAAGGACAGGACGAACGCCAAAATCGTGAAAATCCGCATTCTGCTCGCTTATTCTCCTAAGCGCTTATTTCACCTGCCAATTTGACAAAATTGCGACGGCCCGCCCACCCCAGAAAACCAGGATCCAATCATCGCCAACGGGCGCAAGCCGCCGCAACATGGGCGATGTCTGTTCAATCGCGGACGTGAACCGCGCGTCGATAAACCCGTGTTTTCAAGGCCTGCCGCTGGACACCGGCGGCCGGGCCGTTCTCGTTGAATAACGCCTATCCCCCGTTTATGACGGGGCATGCGCTTTTCCGGCAAACATGTGGTGGTGACGGGTGCGGCCTCCGGGTTGGGCCTGGCCATCGCGCAAGCCGCCGAAGCCGAAGGCGCAAAAATCACCGCCATTGACCGCGTCGCCGCGCCTTTCGACAACAGCCGCATTTGCGACATCAGCGATGAGGAACAGGTCATGCGGGCGCTGTCCGGCCTGCCCCGCATCGATGCGGTGGTGAACAGCGCGGGCATCGCGCGGCGCGCCAAGGTGGACGAAACCCCCATGAGCGATTTCGACGCGGTAATGGCGGTGAATGTGCGCGGCGCTTTCCTGGTGTCCAAGCATGCTTTGCCCCATTTGCGCGCCTTTGGCGGCGCCATCCTGCATCTGTCGTCGGGGATGGCCACGACCGGCACGCGCAACCGCGCCGCCTACAGCGCCAGCAAGGGCGCCGTCGTCTCTTTGACCCGCAACATGGCGCTGGACTACGCAGCCGACAAAGTCCGGGTGAACTGCATCTGTCCGGGCTTCGTCAACTCGCCCTTGTTGGCCAATCTGCCGCCGGAACGCCGCGCCAAGCTGGCGGCGCTGCATCCCTTGGGCCGCATGGGCGAAGCTGGAGATATCGCGCCCATGGCGCTGTTCCTGATTTCGGATCAAGCCTCCTGGATCACCGGCCAGGCCATCGCGGTGGATGGCGGCTTCAATGTCGGCCATAGCGAAGACATTTAGGATTCCTCCTTGAGCGCACTTCTCGACGCCCGCACCCTTGCCGCCGATAGTGTGCTGACCCCAGACTTGGCGGTGATCGGCGGCGGTCCGGCCGGCATTTCGCTGGCCCTGGCCTTGGCGGGCACCAAGCTCGATATTTTGCTGTTGGAATCGGGCGGCACCAATTTCGATCCGGCGGTGCAAAAGCTGTATGGCGGCGACCATCGCGGCGATCACTATGCCGAACTGGATGCGGGACGGCTGCGCTTTCTGGGCGGCGGCACCAATCATTGGGGCGGCTGGTGCCGTCCCTTGGACGAAAGCGATTTCGAGAAACGCGATTGGGTGCCCCATTCCGGCTGGCCGTTCACCCGCGCGGCTCTGGCGCCCTATTATCCGCGGGCGCAGCTGTTGGTGGAAGCGGGCCCCTGGAGCTATGACCAAGCCGGCCGCCTGGCGAGGGCGCAAGGGCCGCTGCTGCCTTTGGGTGACGGCGGGCTGTACACCAGCTGGTTCCAGTTTTCCAAGACGCGCAACGGTGTGCTACCCACGCGTTTCGGCGCGCTTTACGAACCCGATCTCAAGCGCGCGCCCAACATCAAGCCCTTGCTGAACGCCAATGTCACCGCCATCCGGCTGACGCAAAATGGCCAGCGGGTGGACCGTTTGGAGGCCGCGACGCTGAATTCCCGTGGCGGGGCCGGTAACCGCTTTATCGTGAAGCCGCGCTATGTGGTGATGGCGGCGGGCGGCATGGAGAATGCGCGGCTGCTGCTGGCTTCCAATGACGTGATGAAATCCGGCGTGGGCAATCAGAATGACTTGGTCGGCCGCTTCTTCGGCGACAATCCCATCCCGCGCGATGTCGCCACGCTGGTGGCGTTCGGCGGCAAGCTGGCACCTTATTACGGCAACAATCGCAAGATGGACAATGGCGCGGTGATGCGCGCGGTGTTCGCGCCCCAAGCGGGTTTTGCCCGGGCGCAAAAACTGCTTGGCTCTCTCACCACGGTGGAGCAACCGGTGGAACTGGATGAAACCGGCACCGCGGCCGTGATCACCACCGCCATCGCGCTGGGCGTGGATGCGTCCAACGCCCGCGCCTATTCCTTGGGCTGCGGTATGGAATTGACGCCCGATCCCGACCGCCGCTTGACGCTGACGGACGAAAAAGACGCGCTGGGCCTGCGGCGGCTCACGCTTCAGATGCGCATCGCCGACCATGATTTTGCGCTTTATCGCAAGACGCTGGTGGAGCTGGGGCGCCAATTGCTGGCGTCCAAGGCTGGGATGCTGCGGATCAACTGCCACAGAAGGGAGGATTGGCTGCGCAACATGGACTGGGGCCATCATCATCTGGGCACCACGCGCATGCACCAAGACCCCAAGCAAGGCGTGGTAGACGCCGATTGCAAGGTGCATGGCGTCGGCAATCTGTTTGTGGCGGGCAGCGCCGTGTTTCCCACCTATGGCGCGTCCAATCCCACCCTCAATCTGATCGCGCTGACCTTGCGGCTGGCCGATCATCTGAAAAAGGTGGCGGCGTGAAGCGCAGAACCATTTTGGCTGGCCTGGCGGCGGCGGGCGCGGCGGTGGCGGCGGGGCTGTACCGCTTCACCGACCTGATCGTGAAACACTATGCGCCCACGCCTTATGACGATGTGCTGGCCAAGGTGGTGGACCGCGAACAAGCGGCCCGTATCGGGGCCATGGTGAAGGGCGCGCCCGACGCGCCGCAATTGGCGGCGCGGCTACGCGCAAATCTTACCAACGATGTCGCGGCGGCGGCTAAGAGCGATGTCGCGGCCGGGCGATTGATCGAAGCGGATGGCTGGCTGCTGCCGCAAAGCGTGGCCCTGCTCGCGGCGCTGACCGCGAAAGTCTAGAGCCGGTGTGATCAAGTCTATTCTTTCTTCCCTCTCCCCTTGAGGGAGAGGACGCAAAATCTTGCACTTGGTGAAGCGCAAGCGAAGCCAAGTGCTTAGATTTTGCTGGTGAGGGGTCAGTTTTATGTCCCAACTTACCCCTCACCTGAAAAATCACTGGGTTGAGCGTCGCTACGCTCCGCTAACCCAATGATTTTTCTTCCTCTCCCTCAAGGGGAGAGGAGAACCAATATGTTTTTTCGAGTCAATCAGATCACAACCGACACTAGACGGCTTTTGCCCGGATCAGCCCGCGCAGCGAGTTTCCCAAATATACCTCGCCCGCCAGATCGTCCGGCATCAGCACCGCTTCGCGCACTGCGCCCTGGGCGACCAGCTCGGCACGCAACCGCCCGTCCAAAAGCCCGGCCTCCAGCGGCGGCGTGAAAAGCACGCCGTCCCGCCGGACAAAGATGTTGCTGCGTGCCCCTTCGGTCACCTCGCCGCGTTCGTTGACAAAAACCACCTCGTCGGCGCCCAGCCGCCGGACTTCCTTCTCATAATGCTCGCGCCAGTTGGTCTTATGGCGCAGCAGCAGATCATGGCTATCGGTGCGTTCCGGCGAAATCGCATATGTCCAATGATGGGGCGTTGGCGGCAGATCCTGTGCTGTTGCATGGTGCACACCCTGTTCATTCAAAGTCAGGCGTACCCGCAAGGCCCCCGCCCGCCCGGAAACGGCGCGTTCCAGCGCGGCCTTTGCCGCGCCGGCATCGAAGGAGAGGCCAAAGACCCGCGCCGATTGCTCCATGCGCGCCAGATGCGCCGCCAACCGCGAAAATCCGCCGTCGCAACGCAAGGTCTCGATGAGCTCCAGCGGCCTGCGCGCGCTTTCAAAGAACTGTGCCTTCAGGAGACATTCGGCATATTCACTTGGCGCGCGCGAATCCTGGACCACGCCGCCGCCAATGCCCAGTTCGCCCTCGTCCCGCCCGATGGTGAGCGTGCGAATGGCGACATTGAACCGCGCCGAGCCGTCCGGCGCGAAGAAACCGACAGCGCCGCAATAGGCCTGGCGCGGACTCGTTTCCAATTCGCGCAGGATCTCCATGGCGCGGATCTTCGGCGCCCCCGTCACCGAGCCACAGGGAAACAGCGCCCGCAAAAGATCGGCGATTCCCGCATCGTCGCGCTTTCGCGCCGTCACGGTGGAAACCATGGTGTGCAGCGTGGGATAGGTTTCGACGCGAAACAGATCGCGGACCTCCACGCTGCCTTTCTGCGCGATACGGCTCAGATCGTTGCGGATCAAATCCACGATCATCAGATTCTCGGCGCGGTCCTTGGGTGACGCTGCCAGCGCCGCGCGCTCGCCCTGGTCGTCGCCGCCACGCGGCGCGGTGCCCTTCATCGGGCGCACGATAATGTCTGCGTCCGCCGACAAATCGAAGAACAATTCCGGCGACAGGCTTAGGATGGCGCAGGCGCCATCTTCGACAAAAGCGCAATGCGCCGCGCCGCTTTGGACGCGCAATTCTTCGTACAGCGCATAGGGTGTGCCCAGGAACGCAAAACGGGCCCGGAAACTGAGATTGGCCTGATAGATGTCGCCCGCCGCGATATAATCCTTCACCCGCGAAAATCTGCGGCCATAGGCGGCTTCATCCCACTCCAGCCTTAAGGGTCCGGCATAAGCGCGTCCTCGCGCCGGGGGCGCATCGTCCAGCGGCGCGCCGAACACCCCCAGCTGCAACAGCGGGCCGGGGGCCTGCTGCATGGCCAGCCGCAGCTCTAAGGCATGGCCCAGTTCATAAGCCAGCCAGCCTGCCACATGCCGGCCCTGGGCCAGGACCGCCTCGACCCGCGCCAGGGCGGCCGGGACCTGTGCGGCCGTATCGGCCCTGATGACCTCCAGGGGGTCGCAAAAGACCCGTCGCGGACCATCATCCAGGATCACAAGCATGACTGGGTTTTGCCCGCCCCCCGGTCCAGGTTCAACCCGCCAACGACATACAACCATAAATTGTATCCTGTCGGAACCACGCCTTGAATGACGGTTCCTGAACCCCATCTCTTTGTTAACGGCGGCCATTGCGAGGCGCCCGACAACCGCTCAAAGACAGCCGCTCAAAGGAGGGCTGGATGAACAAGTACACAAGTTTTGGAAGCCCGTATTTGTTGGGCTTCGAGCATCTGGAAAGGCTTTTGGAGCGCACCGTCCGCACGGCCGGGGATTCCTATCCGCCTTACAATATCGAGGAATTGCCCAGCGGCAGCGGTGACAAGAACGATAGCGGCATCCGCATCACGCTCGCAGTGGCCGGCTTCTCACAAGACGAACTCAGCGTCACCGAAGAGGACCGTCAGCTGGTGGTCCGCGGCAAGCAGCGTGAGCCCAATGGCAAAACGTTCCTTCATCGCGGCATCGCAGCGCGACAATTTTTGCGCAGCTTCGTCTTGGCCGACGGCATCGAAGTTGCCGCTGCCGCGTTGGAAAATGGATTGCTGAAGATCGATTTGGCTCGCAGCCGCGTCCAGCCCAGCCTGCGGGTGGTAGAAATCAAGACTGGAGGCCGATCATGACGGACAGATTTGAAAGCGACGATTTCGACGACCGGCAATTTGTCGTGACGTCCCGCTTGACGTACATCAAGCCCACGGGCAGCGATGAGGCGCACCGTCTTGGCCTGCTTCCCGCCAACATCGATCTTCCGGACGGCATGAAGCTCTATGTGCTGCATGCCGAAGACGGCAGCGTGCTGGGTTTCACCGACGGCTATGCATCCGCCTATGGCGCGGCGCTTCAGAACCGGCTGACCCCCGTCAGCCTGCACTGACACGACAACCGGCACGACGCACAAAACAGAAGAGCCGCGGGGTTAACCTCCCGCGGCTTTTTTGTTTAGAGTGGCGCCATGCTGAAACGCCGCTTCGCCCTCGCCGCCTTTGCCCTTCTGGCCGCCCTGCCCGCTTTCGCGCAAGAACAGCCGCAACAACCGGCCGCCGATCCGCCGGCCGGGGCGCCGCCCGTGGTGGAAGTCGCCCCGCCGCCGCGCCTCAATCCGCCCATGAGCGGGCCGCGCCTCTTGATCGCCACCTCCATGGGCGACATCACCATCCAGCTGGATGCGGCGCGCGCGCCCAAAAGCGTCGCCAATATCCTGCGCTATGTCCGGGAAAAGCATTACGACAACACCGCCTTTTACCGCGTCGCCAAAGGCTTTGTGATTCAGATGGGCAGCTGGGATGCCAATGGCAAACCGCGCGGCATCCATCCCGGCCCGGTGCCGCTGGAGGCCAGTAACCGTCTCAGCAATCTCAAAGGCGCGGTGGCAATGGCGCGGGCGCAAGCACCCGACAGCGCCACGGCGGAGTTCTTCATCAACCTGGCCGACAACACCCCGCTCGACCAGGATCCCAGCGACACCGCCAATACCACCGGCTATGCGGTCTTCGGCCAAGTGGTGTCCGGCATGGACGTGGTCGAGGCGATCGGCAATGTCCCCACCGGCGACAATGGCCCGATGCCGGGACAGGCCCCGATCACACCGGTGGTTGTGAAGAAAGTAACGCTGCTGAAATAGCGTCAGGCAGCAGCGGTGCCGGTGCCGTTCTTGTCACCGGTTAAAATGGCGTACAGCGTCTCGGCCGATTTCGCGGCGCGCAGCTTTTCGCAAATCGCCTTGTCGCGCAGCAGGCGTGACACCCGCGCCAGCGCCTTGAGATGATCGGCGCCGGCATTTTCCGGCGCCAACAACATGAACACCAGATCCACCGGCTGGCTGTCCACTGCGTCATACTCGATGCTGTTTTCCAGCCGCGCGAACAGCCCGGTGATGGCCTTGGCTTCCGCCATGCGGCCATGCGGAATGGCGATGCCGGCGCCGACGCCGGTCGTGCCCAGGCGCTCGCGTTCGATCAGCGTTTCGAAAATACGGCGCTCCGACAGGTGCGTCAGACCATGGGCGCGCGCCGCCAGGTCCTGCAAGAGCTGCTTTTTGGATTGCGCCTTCAAGCCCAGAAGAACGGCATCGGGCGCGAGCAGATCGGCGATGTTCATCCAGTGTCCCGTGACGTGTCGCGAAAAGCTTCGGCCCCATCCAGGGGTCTGCCCGAAAGCGGCGGGTTCATAGGCCGGAGCCCCGGCAAAGTCAATCTTGACGGATCGGGGAATCCTAGTGTCCCGATTCCGAAATTCGCACCATCTCTCTATCTAGCAACTTATTGATTTCTAGTGTCGTTTCGGTTTCGAAGTTCGCTTGGAGCCTTATATCAATGATGGCGCGAACTTCGAAACCACGACACTAGCGTCCGGCCTGGGCGGCGCCGGCCTTGAGGCGACGGCGCTCCACCGAAGAGGGGATACGCAAGGCTTCGCGGTACTTGGCGACGGTACGGCGCGCGATGTTCACACCGTCCGCAGTCAACAAGGACACGATGCGGTCGTCGGAAAGAATCTCGCGCGGTTCCTCATTCTCGATCATTTCGCGGATACGGTCGCGCACCGCTTCGGCCGAATGCGATTCCGCGCCATCCACAGACTGGATGGAGGCGGTGAAGAAATATTTCAGCTCGAACAGACCGCGCGGGGTGGCGATATATTTGTTGGAGGTGACACGGCTGACCGTGGATTCATGCATCGAAATAGCGTCCGCGATCATGCGCAGATTGAGAGGGCGCAAATGGCGCACGCCATGCGTGAGAAAAGCGTCCTGGTGGCGCACGATCTCGCTGGCGACCTTCAGGATGGTGCGGGCGCGCTGATCCAGGCTTTTGACCAGCCAATTGGCATTGTTGAGGCAGTCGGCGAGATAATTCTTGCTGTCCTTGTCGCGCGCACCCTTGGAAACGGTGCCGTAATATTGGTTGTTGACCAAAAGGCGCGGCAGGGTATCGCTGTTGAGCTCGACCAGCCAGCCGCCGTCCGGACCGACCCGGACGAACACATCGGGCACCACCGGGGTCACCGGCTCGGACCCGAAAGCCAGACCCGGCTTGGGATTGAGCTGACGGATTTCCGCGATCATGTCGGAAATGTCTTCCGCATCCACGCCGCACAATTGGGTCAGTTGCGGCATGTCGCGGCGCGCCACCAGATCCAGGCGGGTGAGCAAGGTCTGCATGGCGGGATCCAGGCGGTCCTTGGCCTTGAGCTGAAGCGCCAGACATTCGGCCAGATCGCGGGCGGCCACGCCAACCGGATCGAAACCTTGCAGCACGCCCAGCACGGCCTCCACATCTTCGATCTCGCAGCCCAGGCGATCGGCGACATCGGCCAGCTCGGTCCGCAGATAGCCGGTTTCGTCCACCGCATCGATCAACGCCAGAAGGATCATGCGGTCTTCCGGCAAAAGGGCTGCGATGGATAGCTGGCTTTCCAGATGATCTTTCAGCGACGCGTCGGCGGCAACCGACGATTCCAGGCCGTCCTCGCCGTCATAGGCATTGCCGGACTTCACCGTGGTCCAGTCGGTCAGAGAGCCGGACTGCGGACCTTCGGCCTGTTTGCGCGGCTCGCCGTCATACATATTGTCGTGCGCCGCCTCGTCCATCTCCGCGGTTTTGGAGAAATCATCGCGGCTCAGCGCCACATCGGCGCGTTCCTGGGCGCCGCTTTCGGCGGGCGCGCCATCGCCGGCGTCGGCGAGCGGGGCGGCCTCACGGTCGTCACGCTCCAACAAGGGGTTCTTTTCCAGCTCGGCTTCGCAATAGTCGGCCAGCTCGACATTCGACAATTGCAGCAGCTTGATAGCCTGCTGCAGCTGGGGCGTCATGACCAGAGACTGGCTCTGGCGCAGCTCTAATCTTGGTCCGACCCCCGCCATGATATCTACAGCGAGAATTTCTCGCCGAGATAGACGCGGCGCACATCGCGGTCGCTGACGATCTCGGTGGGGGTGCCTTCCTTCAAGACGCGGCCGTCATGAAGGATATAAGCGCGGTCGATCACATCCAGCGCATCACGGACATTGTGATCGGTGATCAAAACGCCGATGCCGCGATCCTTGAGGTGCTTGACCAGATCGCGGATTTCGCCCACCGCGATAGGATCGATGCCGGCAAAGGGTTCGTCCAGCAGGATATAAGAGGGATGCGTCGCCAGGCAGCGCGCGATCTCGACGCGGCGGCGTTCGCCGCCCGACAGCGCCACGGACGGCGTGTTGCGGATATGGGTGATGCCGAATTCCGCCAGCAGCGCTTCCACCATCGCCTCCAGCCTTGCGCTATCGGGCTCCAGCAATTCGGCGGTAGCGCGGATATTCTGCTCGGCGGTGAGGCCGCGGAAGATCGAGGCTTCCTGCGGCAGATAACCGATGCCCATGCGGGCACGGCGGTACATGGGAAGCTTGGTCACATCATGCCCGTCCACCGCGATCGAGCCGGTGTCGGTGGGGATCAGACCGGTGATCATATAAAAGCAGGTGGTCTTGCCTGCGCCATTGGGCCCCAAAAGGCCCACCGCTTCGCCGCGCTTCAGCGAAAGACTGACGGAACGCACCACCGGGCGCTTGTTGAAGCTTTTGCCGATCCGCGAGACCACCAGCCCCTTGCCGCCCTCGACCAGGCGCAGGCCTTCTTCGGCGGGTCCGCCGTCATTCTGCAGGTTTTCTAGGCTTTTTTCGGTCATTTTTCAAGTGCGCTCGTGTCGCTGGCAAGAACCATGCCTGTTTGTGTTTAAGGAACCATGAAAATCAATTGGAATTGGGCGAGAATACGGCCTGCACCCGGCCGCTGCCCGGACTCTGGCTTTTGACGCCGCCGCCCAACACCGCCTGACCGGTCACCAGATTCACCGTCAGCTGCGTGCCGCGCATCACGTCCTTGCCTTTTTTCAACACGACATTGCCGGTCATCACCACAGTGCGCGGGACGACGGAATAGACGCCATTGTCGCCGGTGGCGGTGCCGGACTTGGACGAATCCACCACCACATTGCCGCTGGCGGTCACTTTGTCGGCCTTGCCGTTGACGGTGGTGAGTTTCACCGTATTGGCGCGCAGTTTCATGTCACCCTGAACGATCACCACATTGCCGGTATAGGTGCCCGACCTGGCATTGAGATCGGCTTGAAAACTGTCCGAGGAGATGCTGATGGGCGCGCTGCTGTCATGCGAAACCGGTTTGGCGGCGGGCGCCGCCCGAACGGCGGCAGCCGGCAACAGCACCACGGCAACAAGGATCAGGGCCTGCTTCATTTTTTTGCTCCCAATATCGTCATTTGCACATGCCCGCTCAGGGTGAGAATGTTGGTGGCGCGGTCGGCATGAAATCCGTCCGCCCGCAGCGTGCCTTGCGGTCCCTGCCCGGTCACCGTCTCGTGACCGTGAATGACGCTTTGCTTGAGATTGGCGGAGGCGCTGCGCGAATGCAGCTCATAGCCGGTGGCGGTGAAGATATCGATCCCGCCGCCAAGTTCCAGCTGCCCGGTTCCCATGTCCACCATGCCGCGCTTGGCCCGCGCATTGATCCAGTTTTGATTTTCCAGAGTGAGATCGGCTTCCAGATTCTTCAGGCTTGCCTTTTTGACATTGTGGGCGTCCTGCACCGCGGAGTCGGCGGTGATGACAAAAGGGTTGCCCTTGGCGTCGGCGCCGGCAAGCCGGGGCTTGACCATGGTGAGATCGTTTTCGATCCGGCCCAGCCGCTCATACGACATTTGCAGCTGGTGCGGCATGCGCTGGACGAAGAAGAAGGCGAGCACCGCGGCGATGATCAGGAAGGCGCCCAGCGACAAGATGCGCTTCATCAAGGTCACAAAGCGGGAATAACGCAGCGCATCGCCAGTGCTGGTACGCACGCGCGCCGACCAATCGTAACTGGGGGTGCGGGGCGCCCTGTTCATAAGCCCCCCGTCATGCCAGGCCCGCGCGCAGACAGTCATGGATGTGGATCACGCCCAGCGGCGCAGGCGAACCTTCGGCCAGCACGAACAATTGCGTGATCTGCATGTCCGTCATCAGCGCCAAGGCTTCGGCGGCCAACTGATCGGGCCGGGCGATCTTGGGGCCTGCCGTCATCACCTCAGCCGCTTTGCGGTTCTCAATGCCTTGCGCATGGCGGCGGATATCGCCATCGGTGACAATGCCGATCAGCCCGCCCGCCGCATCCACAATGCCGACACAGCCAAGCCGCCCCGACGCCATGGTCAAAAGGACGTCGCGCATACCCGCCGTCTCGCGCGCCAGCGGCACGCCATCGCCCTGGTGCATCAGGTCGGACACGCGGATCAGGGCGCGGCCCAAGGAACCGCCGGGATGAAAGTCGCGGTACTGGTCCGGCGAAAACCCCTTGCGCTCCATCAACGCCACGGCCAGCGCATCGCCCAAAGACAACATCATGGTGGTGGAGGTGGTGGGGGCCAGCCCCATCGGGCAGGCTTCTGGCGCCTGCGGCAAGACCAGCTTGACATCGGCGGCCTTGATCAAGGTGGAGTCGGGATGGGCGCCGATCGCAACTATGGGAATGCGATGCCGCTTGGCATAGGTGATGAGATCCGACAATTCCGCCGTCTCGCCGCCCCAGGACAAAAGCAGCAGCAGGTCCTGGCGGGTGATGGCGCCCATATCGCCATGACTGGCTTCGGCGGGATGGACGAAATAGGCCGGCGTGCCGGTGGAAGACAGGGTAGCGGCAATCTTACGGGCGACATGGCCGGATTTGCCCATGCCGCTGACAATCACCCGGCCGGGCACCCGGCCGGGTTTCTGATGGTCCTGCGCGGCCAGCATCAATCCCACCGCCCGGGTGAAATCGCCGTCCAGACTATCCGCCAAAGCGCTCAGCGCTTGGCTGGCCGTGGTCAGCACCCGGCGGGCAGCCGCCAGGTCGGCAGCGGCCGGATCACCCCTTACGGGCGCATGCGTGGCCTGAGAAGGTCCCATTTAAACCCTTAATTAGAAACATTATTCCGGCGAAATCCGGCTTTTGCCCTACAGATTAGTGCGGGGTTAAGCGAATTTCGTGCCAAGTTTCGCGCGAAATGGAGGCAACCGCAAGGCGCGATGCTGTAGCTGCTAGGCCGCTCGCCCAAGCTCGCGGCATTAGCTCACTTTCGCGGG
>DATFDR010000049.1:0-27393 GCA_035251935.1 Rhizomicrobium sp.
AAGACAAATGCCGAACTGCGCTCCAGACCCAGTCCGTTGCCCGTAACAATCGCAACCATAGCAATCCCCCATCAGATCACACGGCGCTCTCAACCCAGCACCGCTCCTATCCCTGATCGGAAGATCCAGATTTTCGTTTAGAAAAATTTTGGGTGGCTAAGAAAAGTTATATGACAGATTTTTGACGAGCCAGCTCCATGCAACTCGCGAGACGCCACCTTGAAGCCCTGGGCGTTTAGTCCCGAAGAGTCGCCATCGGATCAGCCAATCGTGTCAGTGGCAATCCGTGCGATCTGGATCGCCAGCGTAAACAATCATGGCATGGATCGGCGACTGCTAAATTCCACCGTGAATGACCTTGCGCACTTCAAATGGCGCTTGATGACTACTGACAATTTCCCTGTGGTGGCGAACCAATGAGCCGGCGCCCTGCCCGCTGCACCCAAGCAGATATTCGTAGAGCTATTCAGGCGGCAGAAGCGGCAGGCGTATTGATGACAGTTGAATTTTATCAGATGGGACAATCCGACTAATCCGATCCACCACCTCCGCCGAACAAGAGGCCATTGCCCAAAAGCGGAGGATCGTGCTTTGATTTCGGTCATGCCACGTCCCCGCCCGCCATTCCTTCGCCGCCAACAAACCCGTCACCGACGCTTCGTATGGTACGCCCGGCGCGGATGGGGCAAACGCATTAGAATCATGGCTGAATATGGCACCCCAGAGTATTGGCAGCAGTATGAAGCCGCATTGTTGCGGTAGCCCGCCAGAAGTACCAAAGACAAAGACTGGCTCGCTCCAATGGCTGTGGGATCGCTACAGAGAGTCAACTGCGTGGGCCGAACTGTCCAAAGCAACGCGGCGGCAGCGCGAGAACATAATATCTGATATCTGCGGAAAACCCGGGCTAGTTCAGAGTTGATTTAAGTGGGTTCTGTGTTTTCGTCTGTTGCGCGACACTATGCTGACGTTAGTCGCCGCGGGTGGGCTTGACTTCTTTTTTAGGCTGCCGCGGGCCGATTCACGGCCGCGCACTACGCTGTCGCTAGCGCGGCTGATCGGCCCTTGGCATTCGAACGCCCGCGGTTCGCGGGCGTTCGAATGGTGCGGTCAAGAAGACTCGAACTTCCACGGGTTGCCCCACTAGCACCTCAAGCTAGCGCGTCTACCGTTCCGCCATGACCGCACAGTCTCAGTGGGAAAAATCCCGGTAGGACCGGGGGTTTAGCAACCCCTCTCTCGCAATTCAAGGAAGGATTAGGGCGAGGGATTTTGGCTATCCGAGCAGGAGCGCCGAGCGATGTGGGCGAAGGAGCCCATGAGCGAAGGCGCGACACCCTCGGGAGCCAAAAGACCCGCCCTAAATGCCGCCGCCGTCGGTCAGATGGATCCCGCATTCATCCTTATCCAGCCCCGACCAGCGGCCGGCGCGATAATCCTCGCCCGCCTGGACACGCCGGGTGCAGGGCATGCAGCCGATGGAGGGATAGCCGTCCTCGACCAAAGGATGGCGCGGCAAGTTGTTGCGCTCGACAAAGGCTTCCAGCTGATGCAGGTCCCATTGCCACAAGGGATTAAAGCGGAAACGGCCCTCGAAAAATTCCACCGGCTGCATGTCGCCGCGCGCGCGGGTTTGGAAGCGCTTACGCCCCGTGATCTGCGCCTGGAACGGCTCCAGCGCCTTGGCTAGCGGCACGGTCTTGCGGAAATGGCAGCAGGCGTCGGTGTTGCGCGACCATAGCGTGCCGTCCGGATCGTTCTCCTCGCGCGCTTGCTGGCTGGGCGCCAGCGATCGCACATCGCCCAGGCCCAGCACATCCTGCAGCCGATCGCGATAGCGCAGCGTTTCGCCAAACAGCTTGCCGGTGTTGAGAAACAGGATCGGCGTACTGGAATCGATATCCGCCACCAGTTTCAGCAACACCACCGATTCCGCCCCGAAAGACGACACCACCGCGGTCTTGCCGGGAAATTCTTCCAGCAGCGCCAATCTGAGAATGCCGGTGGCATCGCGCCCGGCGGCTTTTTCCTGAAGCTCCTTCAAACGCGCCGCCACCTCTGCGTCGCTTGCGGACGCGCGCGGGCGCAAACCCCGTTTGGCGTCGATGACGGTGACGTTGCTCATAACCACCCCATCCGCGCGATCAAGTCGCGCACATTCTGGGAAACCTGGCCCGGCGAAAGACCTTGCGAGCGCCATTTGGCGCGGGCCGCACCCAACTCCGTCAGGCGCCCGGTCCATTCCGGCCCGAACTGGTCCGCCAAGCTTTCGCGCAAGGCGCGCGCCAGACCCGGCACCTGGCCGCCGGTCGAGGCGGTCAAAAGCAGGTCACCCCGGCGCACCACGGCCGGGACATGAAAATCGCAAAGCGGCAGCACATCCTCGACATTGACCAGAACGCCCTGCGCCCGGGCGCGGGTGGCCAGGTCCCTCGCCTCGCCTTCCGGCAGCCCCGCCACGAACAGGACCTGTAGGGATGCCAGGACCGCATCGGGGGCGTCGTCGGCCAGCAGCCGCGCCTCCACCCCCGCATCGGCCAAAAGGGCCGCCCGGCGGTCGCGCTCGGACCCACGGCCAGCCAGGCCGGCCTTGAGCGTCGCGGGATTGAGGACAAGCGGAAGCATTCGGGCCTCTTAGGACAAAGAGGTAGGCCGCCGAGGCCTAAAATGCAAGTTTTTTAGTGGGGAATAAATTATTATACAGCGATAAATGTGTTTATTCATAACCTCTGAGCAGGTCCACCACCGAAACGGCGATCTTGTCGCCCTGGATCTGGATTTCGCCTTTGGCCACCGGCTTGTCATTGGCCAGGATCATCACCGGGTCATCCTGATGGCTGTCCAGCTCGATCACCGCGCCACGGCCCATGCGCAACAATTGATGCATCGGGATCACCGAACGGCCCAGCACCACCGAGATTTCAACTTTGACATTATCGACATTGGAAGCCATGGACCGGGGCCTTACAGTTGGAGAAGTCCCGGCCAGGGTGCCGGAACATGGTTTCGGAAAGCTTAATTTGGACGCCGCTCTTAAAAACCCCGCTACAAAGCTGGTCGAATGGAAGATCAGCGACCAGCCGGTCGGCTATCCCGAAGCCTTGGCCCATATGGAAGCCCGAGCCGCGGCCATCGCCGAGGGCCGCACCGGGGAACAAATCTGGCTGTTGGAACACCCCCCCATCTACACAGCCGGCACCAGCGCCCGGGACACCGATCTGATCGAGGCGCGCTTTCCGGTCTATCGCACCGGGCGCGGTGGGCAATTCACCTATCACGGGCCCGGCCAGCGCGTGGCTTACGCCATGCTGGACTTGAAACACCGGGGGCCCGATGTGCGCGCCTATGTTTGCGATCTGGAGCAATGGCTGATCGAGACATTGGCGGACTTCAATATCAAAGGCGAAAGGCGCGAAGGGCGGGTGGGCATTTGGGTGGTGCGCGGCATGCGCGAAGACAAGATCGCCGCCTTGGGCGTGCGCATCAAACGCTGGGTGAGCTTGCATGGCGTGGCGCTGAATGTGGAGCCGGATCTGACGCATTTTTCCGGCATCGTGCCGTGCGGGGTGCGCGCCCATGGCGTTACCAGTCTGGCCGATCTGGGAATATTGGTCAGCATGGCCGATGTGGATGTGGCGTTAAAACGTAATTTCAAAAAGATATTCGGATAGGGGAGAATTTCATGCCGCGCGTTGCCGCCGCTTTCTTTGCTTTGGGCGTCGTTCATCTGTTCCTGGGCATGGTCTGGGGCATGCAGATGGGCGGATCCGAAGATTTCACCATGATGCCGGCCCATGCTCATCTCAATCTGCTCGGGTGGGTGTGCATGGCGCTTTACGGCACTTTCTATGCCCTCACCCATGCCAGCCTGAAGCCGCGCCTGGCCTGGATCAATTTCGGATTGGCCGCGCTGGGCGTGGCGCTGATGATCCCGTCCCTGGCGCTGTATCTGGGCAGCCATGACGCCAAATATATCGGCGGCTTGATCGCGGGCGAAATCGCCACCCTATCCAGCCTGTTGGTGTTTGCGGTTTCGGTGTTTCGCGAATTGCTGCGCCCACGGCTACCCCATTGATCGCGGCGCAGCTTTTGCGCCTCAGAGTGAGGGTTTGCGAATAAAGCCCTTTTCTGCCGGCGCTTCGCTATTGTGGAGGTCCACGGCGCTGACCTTGGCGCCGCGCGGCCCCTTGGTCGCATGGGACACAAAAGCTTCCACCGCCTTGGTGGGCCCCGAGACCAAGGCTTCCACCGAGCCGTCCGACCGGTTGCGCACCCAGCCGTCCAGATTTTGTTGTTGCGCCGCCATTACCAGGAAATCGCGAAAGCCCACGCCCTGGACAAAGCCATGCACCTGCACCCGCAGGGATGTAGTATCGTCGTTCACGCAAGTTCTCCGCACGCCCAAAACCCACCCTAACATAGTCGGCTCTTTGCTTCAGACAAGATGGCGTTCTTTCCCCGCTCCCTATCCTTGGCCGTGTTCCGCGCCCATATCGAGAATGGGCTGACGGTCGCCATCGGCGTCGGCCTGACCGGCCTGGTCACCGGCTGGGGCCTGGATTTTGCCGCGGGCATCGCGGCGGCCAGTGGCGCGGTCTGCGTCTCCATCAGCGACCGCACCGATCCCCTGCGCCAGAAAATCTGGATCATGGGCTTTGCTTTTCTCAGCGTGGCTTTTTTCACCGCACTGGCGGATTTCGCGCGCTTCGACAAAGCCGCCTTTGTGATCGCCACCGCCTTTGTCGGCCTGTGGACTGGACTGATCTCGGCCTATGGCAAATGGGCGCTGAGCCTGGCCATGACCTGCGTGCTCGCCTTCGTCTTTGCGATGGACCAAAGCCTTTTGACCCCGTCCCAGGCCGCCGATCATCTGCTTCTCACCGTCTGCGGCGCCATGATCTACACGGTTTATTCGATGACGGTGGCGTGGCTGTTCGACGATCGCGGCCGCCGTCTGTTGCTGGTGGAAGCGATGCATGCCTTCGCCGCCTATCTGCGGGCCAAAGCCGCGCTTTACCATCCCGACACCGAGGGGCCTGGCGCCTTCCGCGCCTTGATCGACGCCCATGCGGTGCTGGCCGACCGGCTGCAGACGGCGCGTGACAGTCTGTTCGCGCGGCGCAGCCATCGCATGCAATTAAAGCGCATCGATACCCTGATCGCCCTGTTGGATGCGTTCGAAACCGTCCTGTCCTCCGATGCCGATCTGGACGCGCTGCGCGGGCCGCGCGCCCAACGCGAATTGATGTGGCGGCTCAACCGGTTTGTCGCGCAAATGGCGCAAGAGGTGGAACGGCTGACCTTGGCGCTCAAGGTCCGGCGCGGCCATGTCATGCCGCTCCCGCAAGCCGAGGAGGCGCGGCAACTGCAAGACGCGGTGACGCAACTGCGCGATGCCAATCCAGACGACGCAATCATCCACGCCTTCACCGCAACCGCCAACAAACTGGTGCTGGCGGACAGCTACGTCGCCGCCTTGGCGAAAACCCTGGACAAGGACAGCGAACCCAGCGGCCTGGCGCGCAAGCTGGATTTGGATATGTTTCGTCAGGATGCGCCGCGCGGCTTGGGCGTGCTGGTCAACCAGTTCCATTGGCATGCGCCCGCCTTGCGCTATGCCATCCGCTTGTCCCTGGCGATGACGGCGGGTCTGGCGTTGACCCTGATCTTTCCTCGCTTCGCCCATGCCAATTGGATCCTGCTGACCATCGCGCTGATCATGCGCGCCAATTTTAGCGTCACCAGCCAGCGCCGCTGGGACCGGGTGACCGGAACGCTGATCGGCTGCGTCTTGGCCGTGACCTTTCTCAACACCCTACCCGCGCCGGCGCTGTTGCTCCTGATCGTGGTGGCGGTGGGCATCAGCCATGCGTACGGCCTGGTCGCCTATCGCATCACCGCCATCGGCGCTTCGATCTCATCCCTATTGCTGCTGCATTTCGTGGACCCGCTGGAGCATCCGCAATTCTTCGAGCGGATCGTGGACACGCTGATCGGCTCGGGCCTGTCCTGGGCCTTCAGCTATCTCTTACCCAATTGGGAACGCGACGATCTGCCGGGCACCGTGCGCGGTTTGCTGGCGGCGGATGCCGCCTTCGCCGACGCCGCCTTGTGCCGGGGGCCTGTCACCCAGCGCTACCGGCTGGCGCGCAAGACGGCGCTGGACGCGGTAGCGCAGTTGTCGGGCGCCCTGCGGCGGCTGGCGGACGAGCCCAACACCAACCGCCGGGCCTTGGCGTCGCTGGGCGAATTGCTGGGGGCGAACTATCTTCTGGCCTCGGAGCTTTCCTCCATGCCGGTGCTGGTGAAATTGCGCGCCGGAGAACTGGACGCGCCCACCGCCGATGCCGCGATTGCCGCCACCCGCGCGCGGGTGAGCGCGCTGCTGCACCCCGATGGTGAAAAGGACTCGGCGCAAGGCGCGCCGCCGGAGCGCGACAGCTTCGCCAGTATGCATGGCAATGCGGCGATGGAGGTGCTGGGGCGGCGCTTGGACCATATCGAGCATGCAGCGCGCAAAGTGGCGCGGCTGGCGCGCAGGCCAGTCATTGAAGATATTTGACTGGCCTGCTTTCTTTTTTTGGTCGCACGGGCGACGGCTCGTTACACTCGCCTGCCCGATGCTCCTGCCAGTGATTGAAGATATTTGATCTCACTGTCATCCCCGGCCGAGCATTGCGTCAGCAATGCGAGGGGAAGGGGACCCAAGCATCAAACATCTATAGGTTTTGGGCACCTGGGTCCCCTTTCCTCATGCTCGCTATCGCTCGCATTCGCCGGGGATGACATTGGGTGCTATTCAGTTAAATCCTCCAACACCGCTCTGATCTTATGAACGGCGCCATGCAGATCGCGCTCCACCTCCCGCCGCCACAGCCGAAAGATGACGTAGCCCTGTTCGTTGAGCAGCCGGTCGCGGACGATGGAAGCAGAGCGGCGGCCCGGCTCGCCATCCTCCAGACTGATCACCAGCCGCGCGTCATGCTCGACAAAATCCAGCGTGAAAGTGCGGAAAGGCGATTTGCGGCGGAAGCAAGCGCTGTCCAACCCCCGCAGCCGAGCCCATAGCCGGCTTTCCACCGTGTTGCGGGCATGCAGCGGCGTTTTGCGCAGCATCAATGAAGGGCTGCGATCAGCTCGACCGCCTTGTCCAATTCACGCGCCAGGGCGGTGGCGCGTTTGGCGGCTTCGGCGTCCGCGCCCCATTTTTCCGCCTGATAAATCTCGTCGATCCGCGACAGTTGAAAGGCATGCGCGCCGCTGGTTTCACCCTGCCCCACCGCCAGCGCCAAGACCGCGCTGCCGGTGATGGAGGCCACGACATGCAGACCGCCCAAAGTGAAAGAATCCAGTCTTTCAAACGCCCGGCGCAAGGCGGCCAGCGCATCGGGTGGCTGATCCATATGGGTTAATCCCTCGACGACCGTCATCTGCGCACCATGCTGACGGCGCACCCAATGCAGCAGCGAGTCCCAACCTTCGCGCTGCCGCGCCGCCAAATCCGGCGGCTGGTGGGCGCGATAACAAAGCAAGTCATTTTCGCCAAAGCGCAGGATCGCGGTGATCACATCAGCGCGGTTCGGCACGACGCCATCTATCACCGTGTTGGCCAGGCGCAGCAATGGCATGGTGGTAGCGATAATGTCCTCGCCTTGGCTTTGCCATTCGGCGGCGATGGCGGATGCCAATTTTTCGGTGGGCAGCACCAGGGTGTTGTGCGCCGGAGTCTTGACCGGTTTGCCGTCCAGTAGCACACCAAAACCGCTCGCGACCGGCGCAACCGATACCTGCTTGTAAAAACGTTTCATCGTTTCTTGCTGTGCTTCTTGGGCGGAAAAGGATCGCGCTTGTCGTCGGGATCAAAGCCCAGCAACCGCCAGCTTTTCGCCATATGCGGCGGCAGCGGCGCGGTCGCCTGCAGCCGTCCGCCATCGGGGCGGCCGATGTCGATGCTGCGGGCATGCAGATGTAGCTTATCGGCGATCTCGCCCTTGGCCCGCGCATCGGTGCCGCCATATTTGAAATCGCCCACGATGGGGGTGCCCAAGCTGGCCAGATGCACCCGGATCTGGTGGGTGCGTCCGGTGATGGGGCGCGCCGCCACCCAGGCAAATTCGTTCCCCGCCGTTCCCATCACGGCATATTCCGTAAGAGCGAATTTGGCGTCCTCCTCATCGCTGATCGTCATGCGCTCATCCTTGCCGCGCACGCCTTCCTTGGCCAGCGCGCCTTTGACCACGCCATGCTTTTGTTTCGGCACGCCGCGCGTCAGCGCCCAATAGACTTTCGATGTGTCGCGCAGCGCCAGGCTGGCCGACAGGCCGGAGGCCGCCAGCGCCGTGCGCGCGATCAACAGCACGCCGGAGGTGTCGCGATCCAACCGGTGCACCAGCTTGGGTCTTGTGGGTTTTTCGTACTGCAAGGAATCCAGCATGCCGTCGACATGTTTGGTCAGGCCGGAACCGCCCTGGGTCGCCAGGCCCGGCGGCTTGTCGATCACGATCACCTGCTTGTCCATGTACAAGATGCGGTCCGCCAAGCTTCCCATATCCTTGGACGCCAGCGGATGTTTCGCCCCCGGCTTCGTTTCTGCTTGAGATTTTTCGGGGCGCTGGTCCTTGGCATGCACCACCTGCGGCGGCAGGCGCATCGACTGGCCCGCCGCGACACGGTCGGCCGCCTTGGCCCGCTTGCCGTCCAACCGCACCTCGCCCTTGCGCAGCAGCTTTTCCAGCAGCACATGCGTCACTTGCGGATAATGCCGCTTGAACCAGCGGTCTATGCGAATGCCGTCATCGTCGGGATCAATGGCGCGCTGCTCAGGCATAAAAGCTACGAACCAGCCAAAGACCGGCGAACAGCGCCAGGATGGAAAGCACCACCGAACCGATCACATAAGCGCCTGCCAGGACATATTCGCCCTTTTGCAGCAGCAAGGCGCTGTCCAGCGAAAAACTGGAAAAGGTGGTGTAGCCGCCCAGGATACCGACGGTGAGAAAGGCGCGCAGTTCCGGGGACAGATTCAGTTTCAAGGCGCTGGCCTCCACGATCATGCCCATCAGCAACCCGCCCGTGATATTGACGGCAAAGATGCCCCAGTTGAACACCGACCCAGCCGGCTGAATCGCGGCGGCAAGATAGTAGCGCGCCAGGGCGCCGATGCCGCCGCCCACGCCCACGGCCAATAGCATGCCCATCTAACCCTCCCCCGTCCGTTTGCTGCGCAGCTTTGACCAATATTCCAGCCGCTTGGCAATCTCGCGCTCAAAGCCGGTGTCCTTGGGGGCGTAAAATTGCTGCCGATCTATGTCGTCGGGGAAGTAATTTTGGCCGGAGAAGCCGCCTTCGGCGTCATGATCGTACTGATAGCCCGCGCCATAGCCCAAATTCTTCATCAGCTTGGTGGGCGCGTTGAGGATATGCGCCGGCGGCATCAGCGAACCATGCTCCTGCGCCGCCCGCCTGGCCGTGCCAAACGCCTTGTACACCGCGTTGGATTTGGGGGCGCTGGCCAGATAGAGCACGCATTGCGCCAGGCCGATTTCCCCTTCCGGCGAGCCCAGAAAATCGAACACATCCTTGGCGGCCAGCGCCTGATGCACCGCTTGCGGATCGGCGAGGCCGATATCCTCTATCGCCGTGCGCACCAGGCGGCGCGCGATGTAGAGCGGCTGCTCGCCGCCCGCCAGCATGCGCGCCAGCCAGTAGAGCGCCGCGTCCGGGTCCGACCCACGGATGGACTTATGCAGCGCCGAGATGATGTTGTAATGCTCTTCCCGGCTTTTATCGTAAAGTGGCATGCGCCGCTGTATCGCGCTCACCAAGGCCGCGGTATCCAGCAACCCCGCCGTCTTCACGCTGGACAATTCTTCCACCAGATTGAGCAGATAGCGGCCATCGCCATCGGCCATGGCGCGCAGGGATGCGCGCGCATCGTCGGTCAGCTTGAGCGGCTCGCCATAATGGGCTTCCGCGCGGCGCAGCAATTTCTCCAACGCCGTATCGTCCAGGCGTCGCAGCACCAGCACCTGGGCGCGGGAGAGCAACGCGCCGTTGAGTTCAAACGAGGGATTTTCGGTGGTGGCGCCGACCAGAACCACGGTGCCGTCCTCCACCACGGGCAGGAAACTGTCCTGCTGGCTGCGGTTGAAGCGGTGGATTTCGTCAATAAAAAGCAGGGTACCCATCCCCATCTTGCGGCGCGCGCGCGCGGCTTCAAACGTCTTTTTCAGATCGGCCACGCCGGAGAACACCGCCGACAATTGCTCGAAGTGCAGATTGAAGGCGGTGGACAGCAGCCGCGCGATGGTGGTCTTGCCGGTCCCCGGCGGTCCCCACAGGATGATGGAAGTCGGGCGGCCATTGTCCACCATCCGGCCCAGCGGGCCTTCAGGGGACAAAAGGTGATCCTGACCCACCACCTCGGCCAGGGATTTGGGCCGCAGCCGGTCGGCCAGGGGGCGCGGCGCATCGCTGGCAAGGTCGCTGGATTCGAATAGGTCGGACATAGCGCCAGAATAGCGCCCCGGCTCCAGGAAAGTCAGTGCTTTTCGGCTATGGCCGGCAGCAGATCGCGCAGGAAGGCGGCCTCCAGCAATCCCGCATCCAAGGCGGGCGCATGCCGGAAGTCGAACTGCACCACCCATCTGCCACGGCAATAATAGTAGGGAAAATGCGGGGACAGAAATATCATTCCCCGCGAGCCTAGAATGACGCCGGAGGTTCTGCCCGGCCGAACGCGGCGTTGTGCGGGACTGCCTTCCGGCCCGTCGCTTACGCTCCGGGCGTTTGCAGCGTTGTGCAGGACTGCCTCCCGGCCCGTCGCTTACGCTCCGGGCGTTTGCGGCGTTGTGCGGGACTGCCTCCCGGCCCGTCGCTTACGCTCCGGGCGTTCGTCGCTCGAAATGATCCGCAGGATCATTTCGTTCGCCGTGCTGACGCCCGGCGAAACGCTCCTCACCCCTGTACGGACAAAGACAGACGGCGGCCGCTACGGTCGATCACCATGTCCCAGCGATTGACGCCGTTCAGCGTGCGCACCAATTCGCCCACCCGGTTGATGGTCACGCCGTTGATACTGCGCACGACATCGCCGGACCGGAAACCGTAATTGGCGGCAATGCCGGTAGAGCTGACCGCCACAATGGCGACACCCTTGGCCATCACGTCCATTTGCAATTCCGTGGCGACGGCGGGAGAGAGATTGACCACCCGCGCGCCGGTCAAGGGATTGCGGCCGGCAATGGTGGCGGTCTCGCGCGGTGGATTCTCCGGCGGCAAAGCCAGGATGACCGTGACGTCGCGCGCGGCGCGCCCCGATGCCACACGCATGCGCACAGTGTCGCCGGGGCGGTGAGTGGCGGTGCGATAGTTCAGCGATTGCATGTCGTCCACCGCTACGCCGTCCACCGCTTGGATGACGTCGCCGGATTTCACGCCTGCCCGCGATAAAGGCCCGCCGGGATAAACCTCCTTGATCAGCACGCCGCCGGGACGCGGCAGACCCAGACTGGCGGCGATATCGCTGGTCACGGGCTGGCCGCTGGCGCCCACCCAGGCCAGTTGCACCCTGGCGGCGGTGCCGTTCTTGAGGCCGCCTTCCACGCCTTCCACAATCCGGCGCACCAGATTGGCGGGAATGGCGAAACCGATGCCCACGCTGCCGCCGCTGCGCGAATAGATCGCGGTGTTGATGCCGGCCAGCTTGCCGTCGGTGGTGACCAAGGCGCCGCCCGAATTGCCCGGATTGATGGCCGCGTCGGTCTGGATGAAAAATTGATAGTCGCTGGCGGCGACCTGGGTGCGCGCCAGGGCCGAGACAATGCCCATGGTCACGGTCTGGCCGACACCAAAGGGATCGCCCAGCGCCAAAACAAGATCGCCCACTTGCACCGCGTCGCTGTCGCCGAACGGCACCACCGGCAGGCGTTCGTTGCGGGACTCGATCTTGAGCACCGCCAGATCGGTGCGCGCATCGGCCAACAACACCCGGGCCTTGAATTCGCGCTTGTCGGCCAGGGCAACAATGATGTCATTGCCGCCTGCCACCACATGATTGTTGGTGACGATCAGGCCATCGGGGCGCACGATGACGCCCGAGCCCAGCGATTGCTGCACGCGCTGGCGCATTTCGGGACTGCCGAACAACTGGCTGAGCAAGGGATCGTTGAAGAAGGGGTTGACCTGCTGCACGATGCTGCGGGCATAGACATTGACCACGGCGGGGGCGATGCGTTTGACCACCGGCGCGAAGGTCAATTGCACTTGCGCCATCGAGGCTGGCGCGGCAGGCAGCGCCCGTGGCGCGGGCGGCGCCACCCGCAACCGTTCCGGCGCGGCGGGCTTGGGATCGGCGGTGAGCGCCGGGACGGCATAGAGGGCGGCTCCTACAAGCGCCGCCGCGCCCAGAGCGATGGAAATCTTCTTCATGTCCAGCCTTCCGACAGTCCTACGCAATCCTGCGATGCCCGATATTACCTGTTTCCGATCGCGCAGTTGCGGTATTTCAACACCGTCGCCAGGACATCAGGCTCGTTGCCCACCCTGCAGGTCGCCATGATGGCCCGAGCCACCGAGCTCATCTCATCCTTCATATGGCGCGCCTTGTACGCTTCGTTGTCCACGCAATAACGCAGCCGCACGGCGTCATTATGGCCGGCGACATACCGGTCAAAAGCAGGCCCGCCCACCGCGTCCCGCGGGACCTGCGACGGCGGCAGGCCCATGGCATCGGCCTTCTGTTCCAAGGTCAGGTCTTTCACCGCCAGCAGCTTGGGCTGGGACGGGGCCTCGCAGCGGTCGCCGCTGCGCCCACAGGCCGCCACCGCCAAAACAGGAAGCAATATCCAGTATTTATGCATGGTTCTGACCTTTCGCAAGTTCCAAATCGAAGAGTAAAACGCGCAACAACGAAAAAGGGCGGCATGGCTGCCGCCCCTGTCTCATTCGCACTGCGGCTGGAATCAGGCCTCGGTGTCTTCCGCGACTTCCACCGGCCCGGAATCCTGGCCCTTGGCGTCCACGTCACGGTCGATGAATTCGATGATCGCCATCGGGGCATTGTCGCCGTGGCGGAAACCGGCCTTAAGCACGCGGGTATAACCGCCGGGACGGCCCGTGTAACGCGGGCCGATCACGTCGAACAGCTTGGTCACCTGATCCGCGTCCTTGATCTGGGCCAGGGCCAGACGGCGGGCATGGAGGTCTTTGGCGCCACGGCGCGACAGGGTCACCAGCTTTTCGATCACCGGACGAAGGTCCTTTGCCTTGGGCAGCGTGGTCTTGATCTGCTCATGCTTGATCAGCGCGGCGGTCATATTGCCCCACATCGCTTTGCGGTGCGACGCGGTGCGGTTGAACTTGCGGCCTTGATTACCGTGACGCATGGCAGTGTCTTTCTAAAAGATCAGTATTGGTCTTCGTAACGCTTGGCGAGATCTTCGATATTCTCCGGCGGCCAGCCCGGCACTTCCATGCCAAGATGCAGGCCCATTTCGGCCAGAACCGCCTTGATCTCGTTCAGCGACTTGCGGCCGAAGTTCGGGGTGCGGAGCATTTCCGCTTCCGTCTTCTGGATCAGGTCGCCGATGTAAACGATGTTGTCGTTCTTCAGGCAGTTGGCCGAACGCACCGACAATTCCAACTCGTCCACCTTCTTGAGCAGCACCGGATTGAAGGCCAGGTCGGGCTTGGCTTCCTCGGTGGCGCGCTCGCGCGGCTCCTCGAAATTGATGAAGACCTGAAGCTGGTCTTGCAGGATGCGCGCGGCATAGGCCACCGCATTGTCCGGCGTCACCGCGCCATTGGTTTCCACGGTGAGAGTCAGCTTGTCATAGTCGAGGATCTGGCCTTCGCGGGTATTCTCGACCTTGTAGGAGACTTTCTTGACCGGCGAGAACAGCGAGTCCACCGGGATCAGGCCGATCGGGGCGTCTTCCGGACGGTTGCGGTCGGCGGGGACATAGCCCTTGCCGGTGGCGATGGTGAGTTCCATGCGGAAGTCCACCTTCTCGTCCAGGGTGCAGAGCACCAGCTCGGGATTGAGGATTTCGATGTCGGCGCTGGTCTGGATGTCACCGGCCTTGACCTCGCCCGGACCTTGCTTGCGCAAGGAAACGCGCTTGGGGCCCTCGGCATGCATGCGCAGCGCGATCATCTTCACATTGAGCACGATGTCGGTGACGTCCTCGCGAACGCCCTGAATGGACGAGAATTCGTGCAGCACGCCTTCGATGGAAATGGCGGTGACCGCCGCGCCTTGCAGCGACGACAGCAGCACGCGGCGCAACGAATTGCCCAGCGTCAAACCGAAACCGCGTTCCAGCGGTTCGGCGGTAATGGTGGCGGTGCGGCCCGCATCATGACCGGATTCGGTCTTGAGCTTGCCGGGCTTGATCAATTCCTGCCAATTCTTCTGAAACATGTTTTCCTCATCGTGTCCCGGGCATGTCGGACCATGCCCATGCGTTCGACGGGTTAGTGGTACGTCCGAAAAATTTTATGGTCGCTCCGGCTCACGCCGACGCTCCTCTTATACGCGGCGACGCTTGGGCGGGCGACAGCCATTGTGCGGGATCGGCGTCACATCGCGGATCGAGGTGACGACAAGACCGACAGCCTGCAACGCGCGCAGCGCCGACTCGCGGCCCGAACCGGGGCCGGAAACTTCGACTTCCAAAGTGCGCATGCCGTGCTCGACCGCCTTGCGGCCGGCATCTTCGGCGGCCATCTGCGCCGCATAGGGCGTGGATTTGCGCGAACCCTTGAAGCCCATCATGCCCGCCGACGACCAGGATATGGCGTTGCCGGCCGGGTCGGTGATGGTGACGATGGTGTTGTTGAAGGTCGCGGCGACATGCGCCACGCCGACCACGATATTCTTCTTTTCTTTCTTGCGGGCGCGAGGAGCCTTACCGCCCGTCTTCTTGTCTTCAGCCATGGCTTACTTCGTGACTTTCTTTTTGCCGGCGATCGCTTTGGCGGGGCCTTTGCGGGTGCGGGCGTTGGTATGGGTACGCTGACCGCGCACCGGCAGGCTCTTGCGATGACGCAGGCCGCGATAGCAGCCAAGATCCATCAGACGCTTGATGTTCATCGCAACGTCGCGGCGCAGATCGCCTTCGACCAGAAAGTCGCGGTCGATGACTTCACGGATCTGGATGACCTCGGATTCGGTCAGATCGCTGACCCGGCGGGCGGGATCGATCCCCAGCTGGGTGATGATTTGGCGGGCGGTATGGGGTCCGATGCCATGAATATAGCGAAGGCCGATTTCGACTCGCTTCTGGGTCGGGATATTGACGCCGGCAATACGTGCCACTGAGTGTCTCCGAAGGCTCTTAAGCCATTGAACTTGTTAATAAAACTTTCTGCATCCAAAACCCGGCCAACCCGAAGCCCGGGCGCACCATAAAAAGCCCCTAAACCGCAGAAATGACAGGAAAACTGTCGCGAGGGCGCGGATTATAGGAATAGGCCCCCTGCCGTCAACTCCCGGGCGAGATTTATTGTCGCACCGCGTCTTTAAGCCGGGATACCGTCCAGAATCTTGGCGATCTCGGCCGTCACGCCCGCGACCGGGGCCATCCCGTCCACCGTCTTAAGCTTGCCTTGGGCCCGGTAGAAATCGATCAGGGGGGCCGTGTTCTTGTAATAAACCGCCAACCTATGGGCCAGGGTTTCCGGGGTATCGTCCGAGCGCAGCACGCCCCCGACCTTGATCCGCGCCTCGACCCGGGAGAGCAGCACGGCGTCGTCCACCTTCAGTTCCAGCACCAGGTCGATCTTCTTGCCCCGCGCCGCCAGCAGGACGTCCAGGGCCTCGGCCTGGGCAATGGTGCGCGGAAAGCCATCGAATACCGCCCCGTTCGCGGCATCGGGCTGGTCGTAGCGTTCCCCGATGATGCGGATCACGGTTTCGTCCGACACTAGCTCGCCCTTGGCCATCGTCGCCTTGACCGAAAGCCCCAGCGGCGTCCCCGCCTCTATGGCGGCACGCAACATGTCGCCTGTGGAAAGCTGCGGCAAGCCGCGCTTCTCGGTGAGCATCTTAGATTGAGTGCCCTTGCCCGCCCCCGGCGGCCCGAACAGAACCAGATTCACCGTCGCGCCCCTCGCAGCTTCGATTTCTTCAACAAGCCCTCATATTGCTGCGCCACCAGGTGGCTCTGGATTTGCGCCACCGTGTCCATGGTGACCGACACCACAATCAAGACCGCGGTGCCGCCCAGCGCAAAGGACAGGCTGTATTCATAGAACATGAATTCCGGGATCAGGCAGACCAGGGTCAGATAGGCGGCGCCGATCACCGTGATGCGGGTGAGCGTATAGTCGATGAATTGCGCGCTCTTCTTGCCCGGGCGAATGCCCGGAAAAACACCGCCATATTTCTTCAGATTTTCCGCCGTCTCCTCCGGATTGAAGACGATGGAGGTGTAGAAGAAGGCGAAGAAGACGATCAGCACGGCATAGGAGAGCATATAGACCGGATGGCCCTGGCTGAGATAGGCGACCAGGGTCTGCAGCCAATCCGGCAGAGTCTGTGCATTGAAGGTGGCGGCGGTGGCCGGCAAGAGCAGGATCGAAGAGGCAAAGATCGGCGGGATGACGCCCGAGACATTGAGCTTCAGCGGCAAATGCGAGGAATCGCCGCCATAGACTTTGTTGCCGACCTGGCGCTTGGGATAGGTCACGAAAAGCCGGCGCTGAGCCCGCTCCATGAAGACGATAAAAGCGACCAGCGCCGTGGCGGCGGCCAGGAAGAACAAGACCTGCAGGATGCTCAAGGCGCCGGTGCGGGCCTGTTCCAGGGTTTGGGCGATGATCCTGGGAAAGCCCGCCACGATGCCAGCAAAGATGATCAGCGAAATGCCGTTGCCGACGCCGCGGCTGGTGATCTGTTCGCCGATCCACATCAACAGCACGGTGCCGCCGGTCAGGGTAATGACCGCACCGATACGGAAGAACCAGCCGGGATCAATGACGATCGGATTCTGGCCGCCGAATTGTTCCAGGCCTATCGCGATGCCGTAAGCTTGGACGATGGCCAGCACCACGGTGAAATAGCGGGTATATTGATTGAGGATTTTGCGCCCCGCCTCGCCTTCCTTCTTCAGCGCTTCCAGCTCCGGAAACACCGTCGTCATCAACTGAATGATGATGGAGGCGGAGATGTACGGCATGATGCCGAGCGCGAAGATCGCCATGCGATTGACCGCGCCGCCGGCCAGGGTGTTGAACACGTCCAGCAAGCCGCCGCCGGCCTGCTGAATTTGCTGCGCCAGCGCCGCCGGATCGATGCCGGGCATGGGAATATATGTGCCGATGCGCGCCACGATCAGCGCGCCCAGGGTGAAGAATATGCGCTGACGCAGCTCCTTGGCTTTGGAAATGGAGCCAAAGTTGAAATTGGCTGCCAATTGTTCGGCTGCGGACGCCATCACCCTGCTCCCAGAAACACGCCGATGATACGCATCGGCCGGACATTTCCCCCCGAGGGGCTGACCCTATATGGGGATTCCGCCCCGCCCTTGCGAGCGGGATGGCCAAAATTTATGCCTTGCGCGCCTCGCGCTTTTTGGCGGCTTCGGCGCGGCGCGTCTGGCGCTTACCCGGTCCGCCCTTCTTGTTGCTATACACCTTCTTGGTGAAGGTTGTGGTGACGCTGCCGCCGGCCTTTTCGACGGCTTCCTTGGCGCTAGCGCTGGCGCCCGCCACTTCGATGTCGATCTTGGCGGTGATGGCGCCCTTGCCCAGCAGGCGCACGCCATCACGGCTCTTATGGACCAAACCGGCCTTGCGCAGCACCGCTTCGGTGATCTTTTCGCCGGCCTTCAGGCGCTTGGCGTCGATCGCCTTCTGGATGCGGTTGAGATTCACTTCCGAGAAGTCATTGGCGAAGATATTGCGAAAGCCGCGCTTTGGCATGCGCATGTGCAGCGGCATCTGGCCGCCTTCAAAGCCATGCACCTGATTGCCGGTACGCGCCTTGGCGCCCTTGACGCCGCGGCCCGAAGTCTTGCCGAGGCCCGAGGAGGAACCGCGGCCCAGCTTGTCTTTGCGCTTGTGGGCGCCCGGATTGTTGGAAATCTGGTTGAGCTTCATCTTATTTGCCTTCTTCGACGATCTCGACGAGGTGCTTGACCGCGTTGATCATGCCGCGCACCGAGGGGGTATCTTCCAGCGTCCGCGTGCGGCGAATCTTGCCGAGGCCGAGCCCGCGCAGAGTCTGCGCCTGAATGTCGGGCTTGCGGTTGGCGCTGCGGATCTGGCGCACCGTTACCGTCTTTCCCGCTTTTGCTTTCTTCTCGGCCATGACTTTTCTCTCTTACGGATTAGGCGGACGCGTCCGCGGACGACTCTTCGCGGCGGGCCAGGATTTCCGACACGCTGCGGCCACGGCGGGCGGCCACCATGCGGGGGCTTTGCTGGTTCTTGAGCGCGTCAAAGGTGGCGCGCACCATGTTGTAAGGATTGGACGTGCCCAGCGATTTGGAAACCACGTCACCCACGCCCAAGGCTTCGAACACGGCGCGCATCGGACCGCCGGCGATGATGCCGGTACCGGCGGGCGCCGGGCGCACCAAAACCTTGCCCGCGCCGTGATGACCGCGCACTTCGTGATGGATGGTGCGGCCGTCCTTCAGCGGAATGCGGATCAAGGATTTCTTGGCGTCGTCCGTCGCCTTGCGAATAGCTTCCGGCACTTCGCGTGCCTTGCCATGGCCATAGCCGACGCGGCCATTGCCGTCGCCCACCACCACCAAAGCGGCGAAGCCGAAACGGCGGCCGCCCTTCACAACCTTGGCGACGCGGTTGATATGCACCAGCTTGTCGATCAGATCGCTGTCGCGCTCTTCCTTGTCGCGGCCGCGGCCACGGCCGCGTTCGCCGCGATCGCGTCCCCCGCCTTCTTTGGGGTCCCGCTGCTGTTGTCCTTCGCGTGCCATATCGCTGTCCTTTAGAACTCGAGGCCGCTCTCGCGGGCCGCATCTGCGAGCGCCTTGATGCGCCCATGATAAATATAGCCGCCGCGGTCGAACATCACCTGCTTGACGCCCTTGGCGATGCTGCGTTCGGCGATCTTCTTGCCGACACTGGAAGCGGCATCGACATTCCACGACTTGGCTTGCTTGCCGTCCTTCTCATTGGTCGAAGCGCTGGCCACCGTGACGGCCTGGGCGTCGTCGATCACCTGAGCATAAATGTGCTTGCCCGAGCGGAAGATGGACAGGCGCGGACGCGTGCCATGGGTGGTCAGGCGATGACGGGTGCGCGACTGGCGCTTTTTAAAGAGAGCGTTTGTCATCTTACTTCTTCTTGCCTTCCTTGCGGCGGACATATTCGCCTTCATAGCGCACGCCCTTGCCCTTATAGGGCTCCGGCGGACGCCAAGAGCGGATCTCGGCGGCGACCTGGCCGACCAGCTGCTTGTCGATGCCCGACACCGAAATCATGGTGGGCTTTTCGGTGACGATGGTGATGCCGGCCGGGATCGCATAGGGCACGTCATGGCTGAAGCCCAGCTGCAGATTCAGCACCTTGCCTTGCACCGCCGCGCGATAGCCGACGCCCTGAATTTCCAACTTCTGGGTGAAACCCTGGGTGACGCCGGTCACCAGATTGTTGACCAACGTGCGCGACAGGCCCCACATCTGCGGTCCCTTTTCCATATCCTTGCGGGCGCTCACGGTAATGCCATGCTCGTCCACCGAAGCAGCGACTTCGGGAACCAGCTTGACGCTGAGTTCGCCCTTGGGACCCTTGACCTTGACGGTCTGGCCTTCCACCGAGGCGGTGACGCCCTTGGGAAGTGCGATCGCTTTCTTGCCAATACGAGACATAGCCGCTCCTTAGAACACCTGACAGAGAATTTCGCCGCCGACATTCTTTTCGCGGGCGGAGATGTCCGTCATCACGCCTTGCGGCGTGGAGAGAATGGAAACGCCCAGGCCCTGACGATGCGGCTTGAGATCGCTGACAGAAGAATAAACGCGGCGCCCCGGGGTGGAGACGCGCTTCAGTTCGCGGATCACCGGTTCGCCTTCATGGTATTTGAGCTCGATTTCCAGCTCCTTATGGCCCTTGATCTCCACCTCGGCATAGCCGCGGATGAAGCCTTCAGCCTGCAGCACGTCGAGCAGACGGGTACGCAGGCGCGAATTGGGCGAGGAGATCTTGGACTTGCGGCGCAACTGGCCGTTGCGGATGCGGGTGAGAAGATCGCCAATCGGATCGATGATCATGGTTTTTCCTTACCAGCTCGCCTTGGTCATGCCGGGAATCTGGCCGAAGTTGGACAGCGAACGCAGCGCGATACGCGACATCTTGATCTTGCGGTAATAGCCCTTGGGGCGGCCGGACAGTTCGCAGCGGTGATGAATGCGCACCTTGGAGGAGTTGCGCGGCAGTTTGGCCAGCTTGAGGCGCGCCTCAAAGCGCTCCTCGGCCGGAACCTTCATGTCGTCCGCTTTGGCCTTCAGCGCGGCGCGCTTGGCGGCATATTGGGCCACCAGCTTTTCGCGCTTTTTGTTGCGGTTGATCTGGGAAGTTTTCGCCATTGTCAGCGCCTCAATTCGTAAAGGGAAACTGGAAGCCCTCGAGCAGGGCCCGGGCTTCCGCGTCGGTCTTGGCGGTGGTGTTGAACACGATGTCCATGCCCCACACCGATTCCGTCTTGTCGTAATCGATTTCCAGGAACACGACATGTTCCTTCATGCCCATGGCATAGTTGCCGCGGCCGTCGAACGACTTGGGATTGACGCCGCGGAAGTCGCGCACGCGCGGCAGCGCCATGGTGATCAGCCGGTCGACGAATTCGTACATCACATCGCCGCGCAGCGTCACCTTGGCGCCGATCGGCAGGTCCTTGCGGATCTTGAAGGTCGCAATCGCCTTTTTGGCGCGGGTCTGCACCGCCTTCTGGCCGGCGATTGCCGTCAGATCGTTCACCGCCTGCTGAATCTTCTTGCCGTCCGAGGCCGCCTCGCCCGCGCCGATGTTCAGCACGACCTTGCTGAGCTTGGGCACCTGCATGGCATTGGTGTAGCCAAACTTCTTCATCAGCTCCGGCTTGATGGTATCGTTGTAGCGTTTCTTGAAACGCGGCACGTAGCCGGCCTCGCGCGCATGCTCGCCGATCACCACATTGGTGCCGGTGTTCACTTCGCGGCGCTTGCTCGCCTTGGCCGCTTTCGCATCGGCCCTGGCGGCCTCTTGCGGGTTTTTGCTCTTGGCACCAGCGTCAGACATCGATGACCTCACCCGACTTTTTCGCAAAGCGGACCTTGCGGCCGTCGCCCAGCGTCTTGAAACCCACGCGCGTCGCCTTGCCCGACTTGGGATCGAGCAACGCGATATTCGAAAGATGGACTGGAGACTCCTTGCTCGTGATCCCGGCCTGCTGCGTCTGGGTCTGGCGCTGATGGCGCTTGACCATATTGACGCCTTGCACCAGCGCACGGTCTTCCTTGGGGAACACCTTGAGCACCGAGCCCTTTTTGCCCTTGTCGCGGCCCGTGGTCACCACCACATTGTCGCCCTTGCGGATATTGCTCATCACAGAACCTCCGGGGCGAGCGAAATGATCTTCATCTGACCCTTGTTGCGCAGTTCGCGGGTGACCGGTCCGAAAATACGGGTGCCGATCGGCTCGCCCTGGGCATTGACCAGCACGGCCGCGTTGCCGTCGAACCGGATCAGGCTGCCGTCGGGACGGCGCACGCCCTTGGCGGTGCGCACCACCACGGCCTTGAGCACTTCGCCCTTTTTCACCCGGCCGCGCGGAATGGCTTCCTTGACAGACACCACGATGATATCGCCGACATCGGCGTAGCGGCGATGCGAACCACCCAGCACCTTGATGCACATCACGCTCTTGGCGCCGGAATTGTCGGCGACATCGAGTTCGGTGGACATCTGAATCATGACTTAAACTCCTAAAATCCGCGCCTGTTACTTGCCGACGCGTTCCAGCACTTGCCAGCTCTTCAGCTTGGAAAGCGGCCGGCACTCTTGAATGCGGACGACATCCCCGGTCTTGAACTCGCCCTTCTCGTCATGGGCGTGATATTTTTTGGACCGGCGCACGGTCTTGCCCAGTACCGGATGGATGAAGCGGCGCTCCACCTTGACCACGACGGTCTTCTTGTTCTTGTCGCTGACGACGGTGCCCTGAAGAATTCGTTTCGGCATGGTCTTAACCCTTGGCCTGAGCAGCGCGGCGCTGCTCGGTGAGAACGGTTTGAATGCGCGCGATATCGCGGCGCAAGGCGCGGATGCGGCCGGTATTTTCCACCTGACCATTGGCGCGCTGAAAACGCAGGTTGAACTGCTCCTTCTTGAGGTTGGAGAGCTGGCTGGTCAGCTCGTCGCCGTTCTTGACGCGGAAATCCTCGACCTTGGATGAGGTCTTGGCGGCGGTCGTCTTCTTGGCCTTTTTCGGGGCGGCTTTCTTGGATGCTTTCTGGGCCATCTCTCTATTCCTTACAGGCCGGTACGCGTGACGAACTTGGTGGCGATGCTCAGCTTCGCCTGACCCAGCCGCATGGCTTCCTTGGCGGTCGCCAAGTCCACACCATCGATCTCGAACAGAATGCGGCCCGGCTTAACCTTGGCCACCCAAAATTCCGGCGCGCCTTTGCCGGAGCCCATGCGGACTTCGGCGGGCTTCTTGGACACCGGAACGTCCGGGAAGATGCGGATCCAAACGCGACCGGCACGCTTCATTTCGCGGGTGATGGCGCGGCGGGCGGCTTCGATCTCACGCGCGTTCAGCCGTTCCGGCTCCAACGCCTTGAGGCCATAGGCGCCGAAGTTCAAGGTGGTGCCGGCCTTGGCATTGCCATGGATACGGCCCTTGAACTGCTTGCGGAATTTTGTGCGTTTGGGTGACAGCATGATGGGTCTCTTTTACTCCGCGGCAGGAGCGCGTTCGCGCTCACGGTCACGTTCTCTGGGCGGACGGTTGCCGCCCTCGGCTTCCGTAGCCTGGCGCTTTTCGGTGGCGAAGGGATCGTGCTCCATGATCTCGCCCTTGAAGATCCAGACCTTGACGCCGCACGTACCATAGGTGGTGAAGGCGGTGGCGATGCCATAGTCGATGTCGGCGCGCAGGGTGTGCAGCGGCACGCGGCCTTCGCGGTACCATTCGACGCGCGCGATTTCCGCGCCGCCCAAACGGCCCGAACAGGTGATGCGGATGCCGAGCGCGCCAAGGCGCATCGCGGTTTGCACCGAACGCTTCATCACGCGGCGGAAGGCGACGCGGCGCTCCAACTGCTGAGCAATATTCTCGGCCACCAGCTTGGCGTCGATTTCGGGCTTGCGGATTTCCACGATGTTCAGATGCACTTCATCGGTCGTGTACTTCTGAACGTCGCTCTTCAGCTTTTCGATATCGGCGCCCTTTTTGCCGATCACCACGCCCGGACGAGCCGAATGGATGGTGACGCGGCACTTCTTGTGGGGACGCTCGATGACAATGCGCGAGACGCCCGCGGCCTTCAGCTTGTCGCTGAGATAGTCGCGGATCTTGATGTCTTCCTGCAGCAGCTTGCCGTATTCCTTCTTGCCCGCATACCAGCGCGAGTCCCAGGTACGGTTGATGCCGAGGCGCAGTCCGGTCGGATTAACTTTCTGACCCATTAGGCAGCTTCCTTCTTGGCCTGCTTCTTGGCTTTTTGGGCCGCAGGTTTCTTGGCGGGAGTCTTGGCAGCGGCCTTCGCCTTGCCCTTTCCTTGGGCGGGCTTGGCCTCTTCCTTTTTCTCTTCGCGCTTTTCTTCGACCACGATGGTGATCTGGCTGAAGAATTTTTCGATGCCGCCGGCATTGCCGCGGGCGCGGGCATGGAAGCGCTTCATGACCAGGTTCTTGCCGACGCTGGCTTGCGCGACCACCAGATCGTCCACATCCAGGTCATGGTTGTTTTCGGCATTGGCGATGGCCGATTGCAGCGTCTTCTTGACCACGCTGGCGATGCGCTTGGGCGAAAAAGTCAGCACGTTCAGGGCGCGATCGACCTTCTGGCCGCGAATCTGCTGCGCCACCAGGTTCAACTTGCGGGGAGAGACGCGAATATTGCGGGCAACGGCCATCGCCTGATGGTCCTTGAGCACGCGCGCGCGGGAGTCTTTGCCCATTTAAGCCCTCTTCGCCTTCTTGTCGCCGCCGCCGGTATGGCCGTGGAAGGTGCGGGTGGGCGAGAACTCACCCAGCTTGTGACCGACCATATCCTCGGTGACCAGCACGGGAATGTGCTTGTGGCCGTTATAGACGCCGAAGGTGACGCCGACGAACTGCGGCAGGATGGTGGAACGGCGCGACCAGGTCTTGATCACATCCTTGCGCCCCGAAGAACGCGCGGCTTCCGCTTTCTTGAGCAAATAGCCGTCTACGAAGGGGCCTTTCCAACTGGAACGGGTCATGTGCTTGCCTTGCCTTTACGGGTGCGCACGATGAACTTGGTGGTGCGCTTGTTGACACGGGTCTTGGCGCCCTTGGTGGGCTTGCCCCAGGGCGTGACCGGATGACGGCCGCCCTTGGTGCGGCCTTCGCCGCCGCCATGCGGATGGTCGATCGGGTTCATGGCGGTGCCGCGAACATGGGGGCGCTTGCCCTTCCAGACATTGCGGCCGGCCTTGCCGATGATTTCGTTCATATGGTCGGGATTGGACACCGCGCCCACCGTGGCCATGCAGGTCAGCGGGATCTTGCGCACTTCCGAGGAGTTCAAGCGGATCAGCGCGTAACCGGCGTCGCGGCCCAGATACTGGGCATAGGCGCCGGCGCTGCGCGCCACCTGACCGCCCTTGCCCGGCTTCATCTCGATATTGTGGACGATGGTGCCCACCGGCATCGCGCCCAGCGGCATGGCATTGCCGACCTTTACGTCGACCTTGTCGCCCGACACGACGGTGTCGCCGACATTCAGGCGCTGCGGCGCCAGAATGTAGGTCTGGGTGCCATCCTTGTATTTGACCAGAGCGATGAAAGCGGTGCGATTGGGATCATACTCCAGGCGCTCGACCGTCGCGGGCTCGTTGAACTTGTTGCGCTTAAAGTCGATCAGACGATAGCGCTGCTTGTGACCGCCGCCTTGATAGCGCACCACGATGCGCCCGGTATTGTTGCGGCCGCCCTTGGAGGTCTTGCCTTCGGTCAATGCCTTGACCGGACCACCCTTATGCAGGCCGGAACGATCCACCAGCACCAGTTGGCGGGTGCCGGGAGTCCTGGGCTTATATTGTTTCAGTGCCATGGTTACAGACCCGTCGTGATGTCGATCTGGTGGCCCTCTTCCAGGGTCACGATCGCTTTCTTGATATCGCTGCGCGTATAGGCCTTGCCGCGGGCGGCCTTGCGCTTGCCCTTAACGACAATGGTATTCACCGCCTTGACCTTGACCTTGAACAGGTCGGCCACCGCCTTGGCGATGGCAGGCTTGGTGGCGTCCAGCGTGACGCGGAACACGACCTGGTTGGATTCGGTCATGCGCGTCGCCTTTTCGGTGATCACCGGCGATAGGATCACGTCATAGTTGATGCTCATGTCCCACTCCCTTGACCAAGACGGGCCTCGATCGCTTTGACGGCGGCAGTGGTGAGAACCAGCTTGTCGCTTTTCATGATGTCGTAGACGTTGATGCCGGCCACCGGCAGCAGGGCGACATCTGCCAGATTGCGGGCCGAGAGCTGGAAGTTCTTGTCGAACTCGCCGTCCACCACCAAAGCGCGGCCGATTTTCATCTTGCCGAACTGCTTGGCCAGCGCGCCGGTCTTGATGTCCTTGGATTTGGCTTCGTCGAGAATGACGATGGAGCCGGCTTTGGCCTTGGAGGACAAAGCATGACGCAGACCCAGCGCCTTGACCTTCTTGGGCAGATCGAACTCGTGAGAGTGATTGACCGGGCCCATCGCCTTGGCGCCGCCCACGAACAAAGGCGCCGAACGCGCGCCGTGACGGGCCTGACCGGTGCCCTTCTGCTTGTACATCTTCTTCTTGGTGCGATTGATCTCGCCGCGGGTCAGCACCTTGTGCTGGCCGCTGCGGCGCTTGGCGAGCTGCCAAACCACCACGCGCTGGATCAGATCCTGGCGCGGTTCCAGGCCGAAGATGGCGTCGTTGAGTTCAACGTCGCCGGCGGCTTTGTTGTCGAGATTGAGGACTTTGGTTTTCATGGCTTAGCCCTCGGCGCTCTGCTCGGCGGGAGCCGCGGCGGCGCCAGCACGCTTTTTCACGGACGCCGGCATCGGCACATCCTTGTGCGGGCGCTTGACGGCGTCACGCACCATCACCCAGCCGCCCTTGGAGCCGGGCACCGCGCCGCGGATCATGATCAGACCGCGCTCGACATCCACCTTGGCCACTTCCAGATTCTGGGTGGTGATGTTGTCGGTGCCGTAATGGCCATGCATCTTCTTGTTCTTGAAGGTCTTGCCCGGATCCTGACGGCCGCCGGTGCCGCCCAGAGAGCGGTGCGAAATCGAAACGCCGTGGCTGGCTTCAAGCCCGCGGAAATTCCAACGCTTCATCGCGCCGGTGAAACCGCGGCCGATGGTGACGCCGGTGACGTCCACCTTCTGACCGGCCACAAAGTGATCGGCTTGCAGCGTATCGCCGACTTCCAGCAAGTTCGCGGAATCGACGCGGAATTCCGCGACCTTCCTGCGAGGCTCGATTTCCGCCTTGGCGAACTGGCCGCGTTCGGCCTTGTTGGTGTTCTTGGGCTTGGCAAAACCCGAACCGAGCTGAACGGCGGTATAGCCGTCCTTCTCCTGGGTGCGGATAGCCGTGACGGCGCAACCGTCCAGCTTCAAGACCGTAACTGGGACATGGGTTCCGTCTGCCAAAAACAGACGGGTCATGCCCACCTTCTGCGTGATGACGCCTGTGCGCACCTGACGCTCCTTACAACTTGATTTCGACATCCACACCGGCAGCCAGGTCGAGCTTCATCAAAGCATCGACGGTCTGCGGCGTGGGTTCGACGATGTCGAGCAGACGCTTGTGCGTCCGGATTTCGAACTGTTCGCGGCTCTTCTTGTCGACATGCGCGGAACGGTTGACGGTGAAACGCTCGATGCCGGTGGGAAGCGGGATCGGGCCCCTCACCTGCGCGCCGGTGCGCTTGGCCGTGTTGACGATTTCGCGAGTCGAATTGTCGAGAATCCGGTGATCGAAGGCTTTAAGCCGGATGCGGATATTTTGACTTTGCATGCGTTTGATCCTTCGATACCCGGCTTCGATTACTTTAAAATCTTCGCGACGACGCCTGCGCCGACGGTGCGGCCGCCTTCACGGATGGCGAAGCGCAGCTTCTCTTCCATCGCGATCGGAACGATCAGCTCCACTTCCACCGAGATATTGTCCCCCGGCATCACCATTTCGGTGCCCGCC
>DATFDR010000050.1:0-59284 GCA_035251935.1 Rhizomicrobium sp.
CGGCGCGCTGCTCTTCGATCACGCTGGTCGGCGCAACGATGGAGCAGACGGTAAAGTCGCGGCCACGGATCACCGGCTTCACGCCTTGCGGCAGGGTGAGCGCGTTGATGTGGATGGACTCATTGATATCCAGCTTGGAGACATCGACTTCGATGGTGTTGGGAATCTTGTCGGCCGGGCAAATCAGGCCGATGGCGTGGCGCACGATATTGAGCACGCCGCCCTTTTTCAGGCCGGGGGAAACGTCCTGGCCATTGAAATGCACCGGAATCTCGATGCGTACGGTGGCGCCTTCGGCCAGGCGCATGAAATCCACATGCACCGGACGGTCGCTGACCGGGTCCAGCTGCACTTCGCGGGGAATCACGCGGGTCTTTTTGCCGCCCACCTCCAGCAGGAACAGGGTGGTGAGGAAATGGCCCGCCTCGACATGGCGCTCCAGGGTGCGGCTATCGACGGCCACATTCTCCGGCCTTGCGCTGCCGCCATAGATGACGCCGGGGATCAGCCCCTTTTGACGTGCCTGGAAGGCCGGGCCCTTGCCCGTGCCACCGCGCACTTCTGCCTTAAGTTCTTGAACTTGCGCCATTTTCCTGATCCTTCGCAGCCCGGCAAAAGCCTGTGGCCTCACCGAAAGGCGAGGCTTGTAGCCGAAGGGGGCAAAACACGCAACCGGGCCCTTTGCCGGCCCAAAAGCCGTGCTAGCCTGCGCTAAAATCAGTGAATTCGGGGAGGACAAGATGAATCCTTTTCTCGTGATCTTGCTGGCGGCTATGGCCTCCTGGCTATTCGGCGCCGTCTGGTACACCGCCTTGAGCAGGCCCTACCAGCGGGCGCAGGGGCTGAACCCGGACGATTGCAAAGACCAGAAGATGCCGATGGTCCCGCTGGCGGTCGCGTTTCTAGGCGCTGTGGTGATGTCGGCGGTGATGTATGAGATTCTGAGCTATCTGGGCTTGGTCGGCGGCGTGCCGCATGCGGCTCAGGCCGGCCTCACCATCGGCCTGGGCCTGCTGTTCACCTCGGTCCTGGTCAACAATATGTTCCAAGGCAAGCCCTTCCTTCTCACTCTGATTGACGGCGGCCATTGGACCTTGGTGTTGGCGATCCAGGCGATGGTGATCGAGCTTCTGAGGTCTTAGACCGGCGCCGGCCCTTGGCGATAGGGCCCCCAACTTGCTCTAACGAACAAGCATTGGGGCGAGCCGGTCAGGGCATAAAGGAAAAGATCAACGCGCCTATTTCGTCATCGCCTTTCTGGCCGCGGAATTCCTTGCCGCGCAATGTATAACCCAGCGTCACCCTGGCATGGGGAAACAAAAGCGCCACCCCGGCATTGACGTCGCTGACGAGAGCACGCTTTGCCACACTAGGACCGCTGTGAAAGCTGTTGCCGTCCAGGAAAATATTGCGCGCCACGGCGCGCATTTCGCCGCCGCCGAAAACATACCAGCTGAAACGGTCCACATTCTGGAAATCCGAACCTTGCTGCCCCGGGGCGATGCGCGGGGGTCCCCAATCGGCCGTCAAATTGCGGCCAAAGCGCAACATCGTGCCGGCGCCGGCATAGTCGTAGATATTGCCGATGGCGATATTGGCTTGCGGCAGCAATTCCATTTCCAAGGGACCTTTGGCCAAGGTCACGCGCCAGATGCGCTGGGTGCTCAGGATCAGGCCGGGCTCGTCGCGCAATTGCGCATGCCAGCCATTGATATGCGCCGCGCTGGGAATGAAGGCGGCGTGCCAGGCCTTCTGGACATCGCTGCCCAGTGCGGCAGGACCGACCATACCCAACGTCGCTTCCAGCTTGTCCAGCCTGTCGCCGCTGTCGCGATAAAGGCGCGCGCCGGCGAATAGCCAGCCGGCATAGGGCCGGTCATTGGCAGGCGGGATAAAAGCCGTCAGATTCTCCGGCGTAAAAATGGCTTGCCCGAAAAAATACCCGGTGCGCCATTCGGGCTTATGCGCGCTGTCTAGCATCAAGGCATGTGCCCAGGACGGTCCTTGCGGCTCGCTGCCCGATGTCCAGGAAAAATAGATGCCGTTGGTATAGTGCCGGTCCCCCGACACCGAGACAAAGGAGTCGTTTTCGGCAACCAGGTTGAACGTCGCGTCGTCGGAGGCCGCGTGCGCGGCGCTGGGGACCAACCCGGCAAGCGCAGCCAGAGCCACTGCGACTTTCACGGCTCAGTCAAACAGGCTGGAGACGGAGGCTTCGTTGTTGATCCGCCGCATCGCTTCGCCCAACAGCGGCGCGATAGTGATGGCGCGAAGATTGCGGCAATTCTTCATCTCCGGTGTCGCCTCGATGGAATCGGTCACCACCATGGATTTCAGCTTGGAATTCTGGATGCGCTCCATCGCCTTGCCCGACAACACCCCATGCGTGGCATAGGCATAGACTTCGGTAGCGCCATTCTTGATCAAGGCGTCGGCGGCATTGCTCAAGGTGCCGCCGGAATCCACGATATCGTCGATCAAAATGCAGGTGCGCCCTTCGACCTCGCCGATGATGTTCATCACTTCCGACTTGCCGGCCCGTTCGCGGCGCTTGTCCACGATGGCCAGATCGGTGTTCAGGCGGCTGGCCAGCGCGCGGGCGCGCACCACACCGCCGACATCGGGCGACACCACCATCGGGTCCTTGCCTTTCAGATTGTCGGCAATGTCTTTCACGATCACCGGCATCGCAAAGAGATTGTCGGTCGGAATGTCAAAGAACCCTTGAATCTGGCCGGCATGCAAATCCACCGTCAACACGCGGTTGGCCCCGGCCTCGGTGATCAGATTGGCCACCAGCTTGGCGGAAATGGGGGTGCGCGGACCGACTTTGCGGTCCTGCCGGGCATAGCCGAAATAGGGGATCACGGCGGTGATGCGCCTGGCCGAAGCACGACGCAAGGCGTCGATCATGATCAGCAATTCCATCAGATTGTCGTTGGCGGGGGCGCTGGTGGATTGGATCACGAACATGTCCTCGCCGCGGACATTCTCATGGACCTCGACGAACACTTCGTCGTCCGAGAAGCGGCGGACATCCGCCTTGACCGGCATCAGCCCCAGATGGGCGCCGATGGCGTCCACCAAAGTCTTGTTGGAATTTCCGGTGATGAGGCGCATGCCTCGCGATCCATTCAGATCTGTCATCGCGTGCCCCAACACCCCATGTAACTTTGATGACGGGCTTTTAGCGGCTGGGACCGGTGCCCGCAACGCCGATTTGCCCCATCACAAGGGGAACAGGCGCCGGGCTGTTACCCGGTAAGCACAATCGCCGAAATCTGGCGGCCATAATCGGCCTCGCCCGCATGGGTGGTGCGGCGGAAGCTGAAATAGCCGTTTTCAGGCGGATAGGTGCAGACGCCCAGCTTTTCCACCCTTCCCACGCCGGCGGCGTCCAGGCGATGGGCAACATAGCCTTCCAAGTCGAAGCAATAATGGCCTTCTTTTCCGGAAGGCGTGAAAAAGCGGCGGTGCCGCAGGCCTTGCTCCAAAAAGCGGTCGCGGAAATCCCATCCCACCTCGTAGTTGACCTGGGAAATGCACGGGCCGATGGCGGCGGCGATGCGGTCTGGCTGGGCGCCCAGTCGCGCCATCGCATCCAGCGTGGCCTCCAACACCCCGCCCAAAGCGCCTTTCCAGCCGGCATGGGCGGCGCCGATCACCTTGGCTTTGGGATCGGCCAGCAGCACAGGCGCGCAATCGGCCGTGAGAATAGCCAGCGCCAGGCCGGGGGTTGCGGTGACCATGGCGTCGCCTTCCGCAGGCTCTTGCCAGGCGGGAAAGCTATGCACGATGGCGCTGTGGATTTGCGACAGGCTGATCAGCCGCGCGCGCTCGGGACCTTCGGGTGTCAGTGCGGCGGCGATCCTGCGGCGGTTTTCGGCGACCGCGCCCGGATCGTCCTTGGACCCCGGACCGCAATTGAGGGACTCATAGAGTCCGACGGAGACGCCGCCTGCACGGCCGAAAAATCCATGCGCGATGCCGGGCGCTTCCAATTGCGCGGCGGTCCGCCATTTCATGGCGCAAATCCCGCAACATCCGTGACGATGGATGGACAAAAAGCCAGCGCCTTGAACAGCCGGCCCATCTGGTCGTTGCCGATCAGACGCTCGGTGGCGGACAGAAGATCGCTGGCGTTTTGCGGGTTGGTTTTCATCAATTGCTCGGCGCGTTCGGTAATGCCGATATTGGCCAAGAACTGACCCTGTGTCGTGGGTCCGAACACGGCTGCACCGCCGCGCCGGCCCGCTTGCGCCAAAGCGGCAAAATCGACATGGGCCGAGATATCGTCCTCGCCCGGTTCGACCAGGGCATCGGCGAAGCGGTGACCGCTCACGGCTTGCAAGGTTTCCGAAAAGCCGGCAGCTTGCGTGTGGCCATAGTCGACAATCAAAGCCGCGCCGCCGCGGGTGGCGATGATGCGGGCAATGTCTTGCGCCAGCGCACATCCCGCGGGCGAGGTTTCATAGACGCCGCCATCGGGGGCTCCTTCCCGGTCGGTGGGAATGGTGGCGGGGGGCACCGGCACCGGCGCCAGCGCGAACGCCAGCTCCCCATTGAGCGCCGTCACCATTCGTTCGCACCAGCCGCGTTCGGTTTTCACATATTGGCGCACCGGCAAAGCATCGAAGAATTCGTTGGCCACAAGGAAAAGCGGCCTGTCCGCCAAATTGTCATCAAATTGCGCTTGCCAGGACACATCCGCCGCCATGATTCCCTTGTCGGAGCCTCGCAGTTTGTCGGCCTGTATCTGTTGCAAGACAGGGCTAGCCTCGACCAGCACCACCTCCAGATCGGCCAGAAAATCGGGCGCGACTTGGGCCGTGCGCAGAATGTCGGCCATCAAGGTGCCGCGCCCCGGACCCAGTTCCACCAAGCGCGGCGCCTTGGGGCGGCCCTGATCGGCCCAGGCTTGCACCAGCCACAGCCCGATCATTTCTCCGAACATCTGGCTGATTTCCGGCGCGGTGGTGAAATCGCCGCCGCTGCCCAGGGGATCGCGGGTGGCATAATAGCCCTGTTGGGGATCGAGCAGGCTGATGGTCATGAACTGCGCCACCGACATCGGGCCCTGGGCATCGATCAGGGCGGCAATGCGAGCCTTCAGACTCATGCGCGGCGCGGCTTGCGAAAGGCGATCCAGAACAAAAGGCCCGCCGTCAGCCAGACCGGAATCGACAGCGCCATGCCCATGCTGACGGGGCCGATGAACTGGGTGTCGGGTTCGCGGAAAAATTCGCAGATAAAGCGGAACGTACCATAGCCCAGGAAGAAGAGCGCGCAGATCAAGCCGGACCGCCGATGGGCGCCAAACACGCGCAAGGCGATTTGCAACAGAACAAACAGCGCCACGCCTTCCAGTGCGGCTTCGTACAATTGGCTGGGATGGCGGGGTATGGGGCCTGCGTGTGGGAAGATCATCGCCCAGGGCACATCGGTAGGCCGGCCCCACAATTCGTCATTGATGAAATTGGCCAGCCTGCCGAAGAACAGGCCGATGGGCGCAAAGGCGCAAACCAGATCGCCCACCGGGAGTATTGCGATCTTGTTGCGGCGGCAGAACAGCCAGACCGCGATCACCACCCCCAACAAACCGCCATGGAACGACATGCCGCCTTCCCAAGCCGCAACAATGCGCAGGGGATCGGTGAGGAACCCCATCGGCAATCCCTCGCAGAAGGCGGCATAGCTGGGCGTGACGCCGCACAACAGGGTGCCATAGATCAGGACCCAGCCCAGCCGTCCGCCCAGAATGACGCCCAAGGTCGCCCACACCACCAGATCGCCGATCTGGTCTTCGGTGGCGGGCGCGCGGCCATGGAAAGGCGGCGGGGCCCAAAGGCTTTTGTGTCGCAGCGCGCGCACTACGCCCCACCAGGCGAGCACAATGCCGGCGATATAGGCCAGGGCATACCAGCGGATCGCCAACGGTCCCAACTGCAACAATACCGGATCGATTTGGGGAAAGGGCAGCAGCGCCAGGTCCATGGAGGGGTAACGTGCGTGCTTCGCTGCTTGTGTCAAGTTGGGCGGAACGCCATATAACAGGAAAAGCGGAGGTTTCGATGGCACAGACCGACAATCCCTTCCTGGATGGCATGGCGAAGGCTTTTACCGACGCGGCCGGCATGGCCCAGAGCGTGCGGACCGAGATCGACACGTTTATGCGCCAGCGGTTGGAACGGCTGGTAGCCGACATGGATTTTGTCCCGCGCGAGGAATTCGAGGCGGTCAAGGCAATGGCGGCCAAGGCCCGGGCCGAGAATGAGTCGCTGGCCGCCCGGCTGCAAAAGCTGGAAGAGCGCGCTTTGGAATCCAAATCAAACACTTAGGCACGGTCCCGGGTCACGATCCTGGGAGTCGTTTCGAATCCACCGCTGTGAATCTGTGCGTGAAAGCGCGGGCCCCGGCGCGCGTCGCGCGCCGATTCATAAATGGGCGCATCCGCGCCCGGGCCGGACGACCTAGCGCCAATCCAAAGCTGTGGAATCTTTTCCGCAGGCGGGGATGAGGACTCGCGGACTCTTGTTTTCTCTAAATCTTGTGCCAGGTTGGATCGCGACTGCTTCGTTTTGTGGCCGAAGCCCCTTGGAGTTGTTGCGCGAATGACCATCACCCACCTGGACGACGAGCCGCTGGATACCCTGCATCCGCTGGACCTGCTGGAGCGGGCGGTGGAGGCCAATGGCTGGGCCTTCGAGCGGGCGGGCCGGGATGAATTGAACTTGTCGGTGGCCGGCAAATGGAGCGACCACCATTTCAACTTCTCCTGGCGCGAGGACTTGCAGTCCCTGCATCTGTCCAGCGCCTTCGATATGCGGATCAGCGAAGGGGTGCGCCGTCAGAATGTTGCCGACCTGTTGATGCATGTGAACGCCAAGCTGTGGATCGGCCATTTCGACCTGTGGCCCCAGGACGGCACCATCATCTTCCGCCATGCCATGATTTTCCCCGATGCCGAAGCCAGCGCCGCTCAATGCGAGGCGTTGCTCAATCTGGCGCTGGAAGCCTGCGAGCATTATTACCCCGCCTTCCAGTTTGTGCTGTGGGGCGGCAAGACGGCGGAAGAGGCGATCGCGGCGGCGGTGCTGGAGTGCGCCGGCCAGGCGTGATGGCCAAGTCGTGAGCATTCTTCTCATTGGCGCGGGACGGATGGGCTCGGCGCTGCTGAAGGGCTGGCTGAAGCGCGGCGTCCGATCCATCACCGTGGTCGAGCCCAAGCCGTCGCCCCAGATTCGCAAACTGGCCAGGGCAAAAAAACTTGCTTTGTTGGCCGCGCCCTCCTTGGTCCGTCACAATCCGGATGTCTGCGTGGTGGCGATCAAGCCGCAAGTGCTGAAAGGCGAGGCGGGGGCTTTGGCCGGTTTCGCGCAAAAAGGCGCGCTGATGATTTCCATCGCCGCCGGAACCTCGGTGGCGGCGCTTTCGTCCGCCTGGGGAAAAAAGGCCCGCATCATCCGCGCGATGCCCAACACCCCGGGGGCGATCGGCCAAGGCATAACGGGTCTTTTTGCGGCCAAGGGCGTGACCGCCGCCGACAAGAAACGCGCCTTATCGCTGTTGTCGGCGCTGGGCGCGGCAGAATGGGTGAACAAGGAAAGGTTGATCGACAGCGTGACAGCGGTGTCGGGTTCCGGTCCCGCTTATCTGTTTCTGATGGCGGAGGCTTTGACCGAAGCGGGCGTGGCCGAAGGCTTGCCGCGCGCCCAGGCCGAGAAATTCGCCCGCGCCACGGTGGCCGGCGCCGGCGCCTTGCTGGCGGCGGACAAATCCCCGGCTTCGGCCTTGCGCGAGGCTGTCACCAGTCCCGGCGGCACCACGGCGGCGGCGCTTTCCATATTGATGGCGGATGACGGCCTGACGGCCTTGATGAAACGCGCGGTGCACGCGGCGCGCAAGCGGGCAGAAGAGCTAAGGTAGAATTGTGAGTGATGATCTGTTTCCCTCTCCCCTTGAGGGAGAGGGCGCAAAGTCTCGCGCTTAGCAAAGCGTATGCGAAGCTAAGCGCTTAGATTTTGCGGGTGAGGGGGTAAGGAGCGGTTCGCCGTAGGCGAACGAAATGGTCCAGTGGACCATTTCGAGTGACGAACGCCGCGAGCCAAAGCGAGCGGCCGGTATTTCCGCTGCCACTCACCCCTCACCTGAAAAATCAATGGGTTGAGCGTCGCTGTCGCTCCGCTAACCCAATGATTTTTCTTCCTCTCCCTCAAGGGGAGAGGAGAACTTAGGATTGATCCTCTGGTGACTGGTCAGGGACACAGGACCAGCCGCGCGCAAGCGGGCGGGAGAGCTACGTTAAATCCCGCCATGACAAATGGGATATGATCGAGACCAGGCCCTAAACCGGCAACCGGACCGTCGCCTTCAGCCCGCCCATCACACTCTCATCCAGCACAATGTCTCCGCCATGGGCGCGGGCGATATCGCGGGCAATCGCCAAACCAAGTCCTGAGCCGCCGCTTTGCAGATTGCGGCCCTCGTCCAAGCGGTGAAAGGGGCGGAAGGCTTCTTCCCGGCGGGGCTCGGGAATGCCCGGCCCATTGTCTTCCACCGAAATCTCCACCAGCCGCTCGTCCTGTTTCAGGCCCACCGCCACCTGGGAGCCATGCTTGAGGGCATTGTCGATCAGATTGGCCAAAACACGGCGCAAGCCGGCGCGCCGGACCTTGACCGCGATGTGCTGGGGCGCGGTGACGGCGATGGGGCCCAACTGCCTGGTGCGTTCGGCGGCGGCGGCGGTTTCGCGCACCAATTCGCCCAGATCGGTGATGACAGCGTCCTCGCCGCCTTCGCCGCGGGCAAAGGCCAGATAGTCGTCCAGCATATGCTCCATCTCGGCGATATCCTCGCGCATGGATTTTATGTCGTTCGGGGCATCATGCCCCTCACCATCGGGCATCATCGCCAAGGTCAGCTTCAACCGGGTGAGCGGCGTCTTGAGATCATGACTGACCCCGGCCAGCATTTCGGTGCGCTGATTGACATGGCGTTCGATGCGCTCGCGCATGGTGATGAAGGCTTGTGCCGCGCGGCGAACCTCGGCGGCGCCATGCGGTTTGAAATCCGGTACTGCCCGGCCCTTGCCGAAACTGTCGGCGGCGCGCGCCAGCCGCTCGATGGGCCGCACCTGATTGCGCAGAAACAGAATGGCGATGCCCATCAAGAGCAGCGAGGAGCCCACCATATAAAGAATGAAAAGATCCGGCTTGGAAACGGTGATGCGGTCGCGCGGCACCAGAACCGCCAGCACACCGTCACGCACATCCAGTTGGATCTCGAAATCATTGCCCTTGCGTTCGGTGCGGAAGTCGCGGTCGGCGCCGATGCGCTGGTCCAGGATATCATCCAGCGCCACGTCAATGGTGCTGGTCGGCTCGCCGTGGAAACGCGGCAGGTTCCGCCCCGGCAACAGGCGAATGCGATAGTCGAGCTGGCGGTCCGCCAAGAGTCTGAGCCGTTCACGCTCGGCGCCGCTGTAATTGTCTTCCAGTGCCACCAGGAGCGCCATGTCGGCGGCGACATCGCGCGCCAGCCGGCGGGTGGTGGTGTCCAGGTCGCGCTCGAAAAAGACATAGGCGATGATCGCCTGCAGGATGACGATGGGCGCGACGATGATGATCAGAGAGCGCCCGAACAGCCCGCGCGGCAAAAACCGCTTGAGGGAAAGACCCTCAGCCACGATCCGGAACCAACATGTAACCAACCCCGCGCACCGTTTGCAGATAGAGCGGCAGCTTGGGGTCTTCCTCGATTTTGCGGCGCAGGCGCGTCACTTGCACGTCAATCGAACGTTCCAGCGCCACATTCAGCCGCTTGCACAATTCGCTGCGGCTGAAGGGCCGCCCCGCATGGGTGGCGAAAAGCTGCAACAAGGCCGCTTCCGCGCCCGTCAACTTGATCGGTTTATTGGCGCGGGTCAGCCGCGAGGTCCCGGGATCGAACAAGGCTTCGCCCATGCGGACCGGGCCCAGTGGGGGCGCTTCCGCCGGCGCCACGCGACGCAGCAGGGAATTGACCCGCAGCAACAATTCGCGCGGCTCGAACGGCTTGGGCAGATAGTCGTCGGCGCCTTGCTCCAAGCCCGCGATGCGGTCGGCGGGATCGCCGCGCGCCGTCAGCATCAGAATGGGCACGGCGGACTCTTTGCGCACACTGCGGGTGAGGTCCAGGCCGGATTCGCCGGGCATCATCACATCCAGGATCAGCAGGTCGAATTCCATGCCCTTTATCAGGGCGCGCGCCTCGGCTGCCCCCGGCGCGGCGGTCACCCGGTAACCATTGGTCGATAAATAGCGCTGCAACAGGGCGCGCAGCCGCTCGTCATCGTCCACCACCAGCAGATGCGGTTCGTCGGGGCCGGACAGGCTCATGAGGGGCTCATGGCTGCCATGCCTGGGAGAGGGGCGAAAAAGCCCTTGTGACCCTTGCGGTTTTCGCGTCGGCCATGCTGCAATACATGGCAGAAAAACTAGGGCCTCGCACCCAAGGGGGCAAGCCCACCCGGCTTTTCAAGGCCAGGCTTTCGAGGGTTGTGACGATGGCAGATGCGATTCCTTTCGACCAACGCGACGGCTCGCTTTGGTATGACGGCAAGCTGGTGCCCTGGAAGGACGCCAAGACCCATGTCTTGACCCATGGGCTGCATTACGGCTCCTGCGTGTTCGAGGGTCAACGCATCTATGGCGGCAAGATCTACAAGCTCCAGGAACATACGGCGCGGCTGTTCTTTTCCGCCGAAACCTTAGGGATGAAAATTCCCTTCACCCAGGGTCAGATCAACCAGGCCTGCATCGAGGCCGCCGCCGCCCAGAACATTAAGGATGGTTACCTGCGCCCCGTGGCCTTCCGTGGCAGCGAGATGATGGCGGTGGCGGCCCAGAACACCACCATTCATGTCGCCATCGCCTGTTGGCCCTGGCCCTCCTATTTCAGCCCGGCGGAAAAGCTCAGGGGTATCCGGCTGGATATTTCCCGCTGGCGGCGCCCCTCGCCCGAGACCGAGCCGGTGCATGCCAAAGCGGCGGGGCTTTATATGATCTGCACCGTTTCCAAGCATGAGGCCGAAGCCAAAGGCTATGCCGACGCCTTGATGTTCGATTATCGCGGCTATATCGCGGAAGCCACCGGCGCCAATGTGTTCTTTGTCCAGGACGGTGTGTTGCATACCCCCACGCCCGATTGCTTCCTCAACGGCCTGACGCGGCAATCGGTGATCGCCATCGCCAAGGCGCGCGACATCAAGGTGGTGGAGCGCCACATCAAGCCGGAAGAAATGTCCGGTTTCAGCGAATGCTTCCTCACCGGCTCGGCGGCGGAAGTGACGCCGGTGTCGGAGATCGGGTCCTGGCGTTTCAAGCCCGGTCAGCTTACGGAAACGCTGATGAACGCTTACGCGGACGAGGTCCGGGGTGTCGCGACGGTCACCGCTTAGGTTTTTGGACTGACCCAGACAATTGAGACCGCGCCTGCCAAAAGCAGGGCGATGCCGGTTGCCTCGCGCAAACTCGTCTTCTGGCGGAAGAGGAAATGCGTCACGCCTTGGGCGAACAATATCTCCACCAGCGCCAAAGTGCGTACGCTGGCGGCGGTTGCCAGCGCAAAAGCCAGGAACCAGCATTGCGAGGCCGCCGCGCCGCTGAATCCCGCCATCAGGCTGGGCCGCCACAGCCGCATCATCGTCGACAAAATTCCGCGACGGAAGGCAAGCAGCCAGCCCAGCAGCAACAGGGTTTGCAGGCTCAGTCCCACCGCCAGCGAGAAGGTCGCGCCCAGCACAAAGCTCGATTGATGCAAGGCCAGGATGGCGCCGCGATAGCCGATGGCGGACGCTGCAAACAAGGCGGCAGAAGACAGGCCCAGCAGTGCCGGCCGCAAGCCTCCCGTCAGTGCTTCCGGCTTGACGGAAATCAGCGCCACGCCAGCCATCGCGACTAGGATCGCCAGCGCCATCGCCGCCGTCAGCGGATCGCTGAGGAACACCAGGCCCATCAGCGCCACCAGAACCGGTTCGGTCTTCAGATAGGCGATGGTAACCACGAAGGAGCGCTGCTCCATGGTCATCAACATCAGGGCGGTGCCGCCGATTTGGGCCAATGCGCCCAGCAAAATCCAGAGCGCGAAGTCGCGATTGACCGCGGGCAGAGCGGCCTGCGTCCAGGCCAGCACGACCGCCAGGAACAGCAGGACGAACGGAAAGCCGAACAGGAAGCGCACCAAGGTGGCGCCCAGCGCGCCCAGGCTGGGGGTCAGTTCGCGCTGCATGGTGTTGCGCGCAGTCTGGCCCACTGCGCCCAGCAGGGTGAATGCGACCCACAGATAGCTCACGTCAAATGGTTTCGCGTAAGCGCGGTGTTTCCGGCGTCGGGCCAGGGCGCAGATGCGCCATGCCGCTCTTGAAATAGACCACGCCGGTATAAACCGTCAGCGCGGCGGCGACCCACAGCAGCACGTAAGCGATCGCGGCATAGGTGAGGGCGGGAATGCCCGGCACCAAGCGGTCGGCCAAAGGCGTGAGGATCATCGCACCTATGGCGATCATCTGTATCGCGGTCTTGAACTTGGCGATGGCCGTGACCGGCACGCTGACCTTGGTGCCCGCCAAGAATTCGCGCAGGCCCGACACCAGAATCTCACGCGCCAGAATAATCAGCGCCGGCACCAGCCGAAGCAGCGAACGCAGGCCTTCCGAGGTGCCCAAGTCGAATTGGCGGACATCACCCTCCGCCACCAGCATCATCAGGGCCACCGCCACCAGCACCTTGTCGGCGATAGGGTCCAGCATGCGGCCGAAATCCGAGCCGGCTTTCAGCTTGCGGGCGGCAAATCCGTCCAGCCAGTCGCTGACGCCCGCGATCACGAATATGCCGAATGCGATCAGCCGCGCGGCTTCGCCGGGTAGGACGAAGGCGATGGCAAAGACCGGCACCAGCACGATGCGCAGGATGGTGAGGGCGTTGGGAAGGGCGAACATGAGGCCACTTTAAGAGCCTGCTCGCTTCGGGTCATCCTTTACTTTTGGTCGCGCGGCCTAACGCTGACGGTCGGGCAGCCCTGCTGCCCGACCTGCTGGGCCGACGCTCACCTGGAGTGAAAGAAATCGAAGATTTTCTTGGCCAGTGTCTCGCTCACACCAGAAACCGCGGACAAATCCGCCAGGCTGGCCCCCGCCACGGCGCGGGCGGACCCGAAATGCTGCAACAGGGCCCGTTTTCGGCCCGCGCCCACGCCCGCGATTTCGTCCAACGGATTGGCCCCAATGGCGGCGCTGCGCTTCTTGCGATGGCCGCCGATCACAAAGCGGTGGGCCTCGTCACGCAACCGCTGCAAATAGTACAGAACCGGGCTTTTGGGATCGAGACGGAAGGGTTCTTTGCCCGGCATATGGAAATGCTCACGGCCTGCGTCGCGGTCGGGCCCCTTGGAGATGCCGGCCAGGGCCACATCCTCCACCCCCAGATCGGCAAAGACCTGGCAGGCGATGGAAAGCTGGCCCGGTCCGCCATCGATCAAGACCAGGTCGGGGCGCTTCCATCTGGTATCGTCGGGCCCGCTGCTCGAGGAATCGGCTTCTTCCTTCACCATCCGGGCAAAGCGGCGGGTCAGCACTTCGCGCATCATGGCATAGTCGTCGCCGGGGGTGAGCTCCTCTGTCTTGATGTTGAACTTGCGGTATTGCGCTTTTTCAAAGCCGTCTGGCCCCGCCACGATAAAGGCGCCCAAGGCGTGCGCGCCTTGGATATGGGAATTGTCATAGACCTCGATGCGGCGGGGCGGCTGGTCCAGGCCAAAGACATCCGCCACGCCTTCCAAAAGCTGGGTCTGGGCACTGTTCTCAGCCAGGCGGCGTCCCAACTGCTCACGGGCATTGGCCATGGCGCGGTCCATGATCTCGCGCTTTTCGCCGCGCTGCGGTTTGGCAATCTCCACCCGCTGCTCGGCGCGCAGGGCCAATGCTTCCGCTAACAAACCGCGACCCGGCAATTCTTCCGAGGTCAGGATCAACTTGGGTGCGGTGCGTTCGTCATAGAATTGGCCGACAAAGCTTTCGAGCACTTCGGCCAAAGGCAGATCGCGGTCGTGGCGCGGAAAATAGGGCCGGTTGCCCCAATTCTGTCCGGCGCGGAAAAAGAACACCTGGATACAAGTGTGGCCGCCTTCGCTATGGGCGGCAAACAGATCGGCCTCCTTGAAGGTTGCTGGGTTGACGCCTTGAGAGGATTGGATGTGACTCATGGCTTTGAGGCGGTCGCGCAATTTGGCGGCGGCCTCGAAATCCATCGCGTCGGAAGCGCGTGTCATTTCGGCCTTGAGCTGGTCCTGCACCGCCTGGCTTTTGCCGCGCAGGAAATTCTCCGCTTCCGCGACCAGTTCCCGATAACCGCTCGCCGCAATACGGTTCACGCACGGTGCGCTGCAGCGCTTGATCTGAAACAGCAGGCAGGGGCGGGTGCGGCTGTCGAACACCGAATCCGAACAGGAACGCAGCAGAAAGGCGCGCTGCAAGGTGTTGAGGGTGCGGTTGACCGCGCCCGCGCTGGCGAAAGGACCGAAATACACGCCTTTGATGGTCTTGGCGCCGCGATGCTTCAGAAGCTGCGGGAAGGAATGATCCTCGCGCAGCAGGATATTGGGAAAGCTTTTGTCGTCGCGATAGCTGACATTGTAGCGCGGCTTCAGCCGCTTGATCAGGTTGGATTCCAGCAGCAGCGCTTCGGTCTCGCTGGCGGTGGTGACGAACAGCATCTCCGCGGTTTCCGCCACCATGCGGGTCAGCCGCTCGCTATGCACCCCGCTGCGCGCATAGGACGTCACGCGCTTTTTCAGGCTCTTGGCCTTGCCGACATACAGCACATCGCCCGCCGCATTCATCATGCGGTAGACGCCCGGCGCGTCGGGCAGGGTCTTCAGATAGGCGGCGATACGGTCCGCGCCACTTATTGGCTTTTTTGGGGGGGGCGCTTCGGGGGAATTCATGCCCGCAATATATTAACGGGTACGTTCAATTTCTATTCCCACAGATTCCGCATGGGTCAGGGCCGCCAGCTTTTCCACCCGTACCCGCACGGTGCGCACCCGCTGGTCTTCGAAACAGGCGGCCGCGATGCGTTCGGCCAAGGTTTCCGCCAGTTTCACATGGCCTTCGGCGATGATGGCGCGGATGCGCTTTTCGATCACATGATAGTCCACCACATTTTCCAGCATGTCCTGGGCGTCGGCAATGTCCTGGGTGGCCAGGTCCACATTGATGCGCACCGGCTGGGTGCGGCCTTCCTCCTGCCGGTACACGCCGATATGGGCCGGCAGCTCCAGATTGCGGATGAAGACATGACGGATACCGCTGGTGGCGCTGGCGATGCGCGGAATCGGGTTTCTGCTCATTCGCCGCCCTGCACATCCGGGGTCTGCCAGATCAGATGCTGGCCACCATCCACCGCGATCATCTGGCCGGTGACCGCATCGGCTTCCAAAAGATAGCGCACCGCGCCGCAGATATCGGCGGGGCCGGCGCCCTGGCCCAGGATAGTGGCGTTGCGCTGACGGTCAAAGTCGGTGTCCGACTGGCGCGGATTCTTGAGAGTCGGCCCGGGGGCCACGGCGTTGACGCGGATATGGGGCGCCATGCCCTGCGCCAGGGTGGTGGTCAGCCAATAAAGGCCTGCCTTGCTGAGGCTGTAGGACAGAAATTGCGGCGTGGGTTTGAGCACGCGTTGGTCGATGATGTTGATGATGCTGCCCTTGGTGTCGGCAGGCAGCTGTTGGGCAAAGTGCTGCGACAACAGCAAAGGCGCGCGCAGATTGACCTCCATATGATCGTCCCAGCTTTGGCGGGTCGCGCTTTGCCAGTCGTCCTTCTCGAACAGCGAAGCGGAATTGATCAACGCTGTCAGCGGTCCCAGCTCTCGGACAGCGCGCGCCACCAGGACGGCGGTTTGCGCTTCTTCGGACAGATCGCATTTCAGCAGGACGGCTTTGCCGCCAAAGCCGCGCACCGCTTGCGCCGCGCTATCGGCGTCCTTTTCCGACCCATTATAGTGGATCGCCACATTCCAGCCATGCGCCGCCAGATCCAGGGCGATGGCGCGGCCGAGCCTTTTGGCGGCGCCGGTGACAAGAGCATTTTTCATGGTCGCACGCCCCACGGCTTAACGGCGCTCGCCTGGTCAATGCTCCTCTTCAAGTCACGAATCCGACGCGTTTCTTGACTTCGTCCATCACCGGGGTGGCGATGGCGCGGGCCTTCAGGACGCCCTGTTTGAGGATGCGGTCAATTTCGCCCGGATCGGCCAAAAGCCGGCGCATATCCTTGGCCATGGGTTCCAGCTTGGCCACGGTCAGATCGGCCAGCGCGTTCTTGAAGCCGGAAAATTGTTGACCGGCAAACTCGCGCATCACCGCGTCGCGCTCCCGATCGGCCAAGGCGGCATAGATGTTGATCAGATTTTCCGCCTCGGGCCGGTCCTTCAGTTCGTCCTTGCCGGCGGGCAGGGGGTGGGGATCGGTCTTGGCGCGCTTGATCTTGTTGGCGATGGTGTCGGCGTCGTCGGTCAGGTTGATGCGGCTCATGTCGCTTTCGTCCGACTTGGACATTTTCTTGGTGCCGTCGCGCAAGGACATTACGCGCGTTGCGGTCCCCATGATCACCGGCTCGGGCTGGGGAAAGAAATCCGGCGCGGCAAAATCATTGTTGAACTTGGCGGCGATGTCGCGCGCCAGCTCCAGATGCTGCTTCTGGTCCTCGCCCACCGGCACATGGGTGGCGCGATAGACCAGGATGTCGGCGGCCATCAGCACCGGATAGGTGTAAAGCCCCACGCTGGCGCGTTCCTTGTGCTTGCCGGATTTTTCCTTGAACTGGGTCATGCGATCCAGCCAGCCCAGCCGCGCCACGCAGTTGAAGATCCAGGCCAGCTCGCCATGCTCGGGCACTTGGCCTTGGTTGAAGATGGGGGTGCGGCCGGGGTCCACGCCGCCGGCGATATAGGCGGCGGCGACTTCGCGGGTCGCCTGCGCCAGTTCGCCCGGCTTGCCATAGCCTGCCTCGGCGGTGATGGCGTGCATGTCCACCACACAGAACAGGCAGGGCATCTGTTCCTGCATCTTCACCCAATTCTTCAAGGCGCCCAGATAATTTCCCAGGTGCAGGGTGTTGGTGGGCTGCATGCCCGAAAGGACAAGGGGTTTGTGGCTCATAGGCGGCTTTATGCCTTGGCGGGCTTGGGGGCCACAAGAGGCGACGGCCGGTGTCCTGATTCCGAAATAAGCACGATATCAAGCATTTCTCGAACTTCGAACCTCCGGCCCTAGCGCCGCCTTCAGCCGCCGTTCCACCGCTTCCAGCCGCGAGGGCTGCACGATCTTGTGGCCAAAGCCGTCGCGCACATAAAAGACGTCGATGGCGCGCTCGCCATAGGTCGCGACCATGGCGGTGGAGATTGAAAGCCCCGCCTCGAAGATGGCGTGGGTGATGTCGTAGAGCAGGCCGGGCCGGTCCAGGCATTCCACTTCAATCACGGTGGCGATGCGGGACGCTTCGTTGTCGAACAGGATCTTGGGCTTGATCGAAAAGGCGCTGGCCTTGCCGCGCGGCAGCTTGCGGGTCAGCATCTGGCGGGGGCGGATTTCGCCGCGCAGGGTCTTTTCGATCGACTGGCGCAAGCGTTTCAGCCGTTCGGCATCGCCAAAGGCTTCGCCTTCGGCGTCCTGCACCGAAAACACATCCAGCGCGAAACCGTCCGAGGTGGTATAGGCCTTGGCATCCACGATGGATGCGCCCGCCATGGCGATGGCGCCGGCAAATTGCGAGAACAGGCCGGCATTGTCGGGGGTATAGACGATGATGTCGGTGACGGCGCGGAAATGGTTGGTTTCCGCCGCCAGCGCCAGCAGCTTCTGGTCCGCATCCGCCTTGGTCATCAGCCGGGCATGGCGCTCCAATTCGTCTTCGTCAAAGGCCAGCCAGTAATTGTCGTAATGACGGCTCAACACCCTGTCGCGCTGCGCGGGCGTAAGGTCGCTGAGCCGCTGCTCCAGCGCGGCTTTAGCGGCGGCGACGCGCGCGCTGTGGCCGGGCGCCTGATCGCCGCCGGTCATCATGGCATCGGCGGCATAGTAAAGCTCGCGCAGCAGCTGGCCCTTCCAGCCGTTCCACACCCCGGGACCCACGGCGCGGATATCGGCCACCGTCAGGATCACCAGCAGGCGCAGCATCTCCGGCGACTGCACCATCTCGACGAAATCGCGCACGGTCTTGGGGTCCGAGACGTCACGCCGCTGGGCGGTGTCGCTCATCACCAGATGGTTTTTCACCAGCCAAGCCACGGCGGCGGCGTCGTTGGGCGAAAGCCCCAGACGCGGGCACAGGCTCTTGGCGATTTCCGCGCCCACCTCGCTGTGATCGCCGGGCAGCCCCTTGGCCACATCGTGCAATAGGATGGCGCAATACAGCACATTGCGCGACTGGAGGCGCTTGATGATGTCGCTGGTGAGCGGGTTGGCGTCCTTGTGATCGCCGCGCTCGATGGCGGCGACATTGCCCACGGCGCGGATCAAATGTTCGTCCACCGTATAATGGTGGTACATGTTGAATTGCATCAGCCCCACGGCATGGCCGAATTCCGGGACGAAGCGGCCCAAAACGCCCGCTTCGTTCATCAGGCGCAGTGCGCGCTCCGGATCCTGGCGCGAGGTCAGCACCTCCAAGAACGCTTGGTTGGCGACGGCATTGTGGCGCAGGGAATCGGTGATCAAGTCCAGCGAGCGCGTCACGGTGCGCAGCGCATGGGGATGGACGTCCACCCCCTTGGCGTCGGCGATCTGAAACATGCGCAGAATATTGGCGGGATCGGCGCGGAAGATGGCGGGATTGGCGTTCAGCCGCCCATTCTCGACATAGAAATCGTCATGGGGACTGCGCTGTTTCAAGAATCCCGGCAGCATGCGGCGCAAGGACGGGCGCACCTTGCGGTGCTGTTCTTCCAACGCGGCGCAGAAGATGCGCGTCAGATCGCCCACATCCTTGGCCACCAGAAAATAGGCGCGCATGAAGGCTTCCACCGCGCGGCGCGGTTTTTCCGTATCGACATAGCCCAGTTGGCCGGCCAGCGCCGACTGCACATCGAAGGACAGGCGTTCCTCGGGGCGGCCGAGCAGATAATGCAGATGCACCCGCACATTCCATAAGAAGGCTTCCGCCTTTTGGAAGATGCGGTATTCCTCGCGGGTGAAGACGCCATGCTCCACCAGATCGGCGGCGTCATCGACATGATAGAGATACTTGCCGATCCAATAGAGGGTCTGCAGGTCGCGCAGGCCGCCCTTGCCGTCCTTGATGTTGGGTTCGACCAGATAGCGACTTTCGCCCTGGCGGGCGTGGCGCTCCTTGCGCTCCGCCAGCTTGGCCTCGACGAAATTGCGGCCATTGCCGGTGGCGACCTCGGCCCAGAATTTCTTGCGCAGTTCCTCGTATAGGCTCTGGTCGCCCCACAGGAAGCGCGCTTCCAAGACGGCGGTGCGGATGGTGACGTCCAGCTTGGCCAGCCGCACGCTTTCCGCCAGGCTCCGCGTGGCATGGCCCACCTTCAGCCCCAGATCCCACAGCATATAAAGGATGAATTCGATGACGCTTTCACCCCAAGCGGTCTGCTTGAAGGAACGCACGAATAACAGGTCGATGTCGGAGCCCGGCGCCAACTCGCCGCGGCCATAGCCGCCGGTCGCCACCACCGCGATGCGTTCGGCGGTGGCGGAATTTTTGGTCAGGAACACATGCTGGGTGGCGAAGTCGTAGATCACCTGGATGATGGTGTCCTGCAGCTGCGACAGGGCGCGGGCGGCGGGCAGGCCGGGCAGGCCTTCCTTCTCCACCGCATATTTCACCTTGTCGCGGGCATCCTGGAACGCCTGTTTGATCAGCGCCAACCCCGCCTGGCGCAAGGCGCCGGTATCGCCGCCCTGCGTGCCGAGCGCGCTCAGGCCGTCGCGCAGGGCGTCCGCGTCGATCAGGTCCTTCAAGACAAGGGTTTGCGGTTTTTCCAGGCCCATGGCGGCGCAGATAATGTCATGGGGGCGGGTGGGTGACTACCCGGCTGTCTTTACTAGGATTCTTTCGCCTTGGGGCGGTTTGGCAGGAGGCGCGGCCGTGGGGCGGGCCCCACCGTCCGCACCACCACACCGCAGGCGATCCGATCCCCGGCATTGCCCAGGGGTTGGGTGCGGTAGTCGTCGCCGCGGCTGTTGAGGATGATCGTCACCCCGTCGCGGTCGAAGATGGAGCGCTTGCCATTGCCCAGGGTGAAGCTTCCCGTCACCACACTGGCGCGCAGCCGCCCATCGGCTCCGGCGAACTGGTTGGGCAGATCGCCCGTCAAAGGTCCGCCTTGCGCCAGATAGCCGTGCCGCTTGCCCGGCACCAGGCTCAGGATCGGACCGGCGGCGGTGAAGCCGGATTTGGCGTCGCAGTTGCCTGCGGTGTGCAGATGAACGCCATGTGCGCCGGGCGGCAAGCCGTTCAGATCGAAGGTGATGAGCACGCCGTGGTTCAAGGCATCGAATGTGACGATGCCCACCGGTTTGCCCTCGCGGTTGGCGAGCTTGGCGATGGCCTTGGCCTTGCGCGCGGCCTCGGCCGGCGCCGACACCATCACGGCCGTCAGAAGAACAAGGATGGAGGCAAGGCGCATGGGCGCACCCTGCCACAGCATCGGAACCGGTGGAACAATTTATGGAACGGAGTGACAGTTTGTACGCTTATAGCCGTCGGAAGGGGCGTGAGGAGAATTTGCCATGCGCCTTTTCCTGATCACCGTGACCGTCACGGGTTTTGCGCTTTCCACTTTCATGATGGCGGCCGGCGAGGCCGTGGCAGTGCAGGACACCCCCGTTTCCATCAATGGCGTGGAGGCAGTGTGCACCGGCGTCGGCTCCGCCAAGGACGATCCGCGCTGGCGCGCCTATCCTGTCAAGATCGTGCTCGCCACCACCGGCGGCGCCAATCTGGCCAATGCCCATGTCAGTCTGTTCAAGGGCGGCAAAGCCAAGGGAAGCCAAGAAGTTGCGGGTTTGGATTGCGACGCGCCTTGGATTCTGTTCAAGCCGCCGGCCGGCGCTTACACGGCCACCGCCACCCTGATCGGCGGCGCGGAATCGCGCAGCGCCAATTTCTCGACCGATGGCGGCGCGCAAAAGGAAGTCACCATCCTGTTTGCGCGCGCGGAGCCTGCGGCGCGATAGTGATCTCGAGCCCCGCATTTCGCGGGGCGACAATCAGCATCCGCCAGCTTTCTCCCCCTTCACGGCGAAGCCGTTGGAGGGGGGAGATGTCGCAACGAGGTGTTTGCGTCTTCGCAAACCCGAGTTGCGACAGAGGGGGGTTAAAATAAAAGGCCGGCGGATTTCTCCACCGGCCCTTATCCGTAAACGTCGCAACCGTATTAGACGGCCTTGAGGTTCGCCGCCTTGGCGCCGCGCGCATCCGGCACGATGTCGAACGAGACCTTTTGGCCTTCGTTCAGCGAGCGCATGCCGGCCGCTTCCACGGCCGTGGCGTGCACGAACACGTCCTTGCCGCCGCCTTCCGGCGCGATGAAGCCAAAGCCCTTCGAGGTGTTGAAGAATTTCACGGTTCCGATAGTCATGTCGAGTTCCTGCGATGATGGCCGCGCCGGCAAAATGCCGGAACGGACGGACCTTACGCTGTCGCAGGGAAGGAAGTTCAACCGTCGTCCAGGCGCGCACTCAAAGGCGGGCAGGGATAAGTCTAGGTGCGCTTCACTGTGACGGGGCGTAACGCCGCGTGGCCGCGACAATAAGCGCTTGGCCGCCCCCGCGCAACGGGGCGCAGGTTTACAGCGCAAAGCGTGCGCCGCAAAAGAACGGAACTTCCGGCTGCATCGTGGAACGGGCTGCCGTCCGTGTACGGACGCTCCCGTGCGCAGGCCGCCCGCCTACCGGCAGTAGGCCTCACATCCGCCGGCGCAAGGATTGGCGTTGCGCCTCCTCTCATCAGGGGGAATCTGACTTATCGTCACTCATTCTTTCTGTCCGGGCGGCCCGTAAACATGGCGGGCGGCGCCTCTAGTCGGATAGTCTTATCGCCGTCCTGAACCGGGGATGCCGCATGACTATCGATCTGCCCACCCGCCCCGCCGCCAAGCTCGATTACGAGCTGATCTTCAACCGGTTGCCCGGCCTGTGGTTGGTGCTGGATCCCGCCTTCATCATCGTGGCGCAGAATGACGAACATGCGCGGGCGACGCTGACCATGGCGCGGGAGGTGATCGGCAAAAATGTGTTCGATGCCTTCCCCGACAATCCCGATCATGCCGGCGCCGACGGTCTTTCCGTGTTGCGCCGGTCGCTGCTGAAAGTGCTGAAGACGCGCGAGATCGATGTGATGCCGTTGGTCCGCTATGACATAAAGCCCGATCTTGGGCATTTTCAAGAACGCTGGTGGGAGGTCACCAACATTCCGGTCTTGGGCAAGGACGGCTTTGTGCAATGGATCATCAACCGCGCCGAGGATGTGACGGAATGGGCGCATGATCCCGCGGCGCGAAGTGGGTGGAGCGGTGCGCAAAGTGCATGAGCAGGTCCGGTGGTCCGTTTTGAGCAGCGAACGCCGCGAGGCCGGGATTGCCCGATCACAAGGTGCCGATCCCTTTTGCATCAGGAATAGCCAATGACCGTGACCATCTATCACAACCCTTCTTGTTCCAATTCCCGCAAAGCGCTGGAAATCATTCGCGCGCACGGCATAGAGCCGCAGATCATCGAGTATCTCAAGACGCCGCTGACGCCGCAGAAACTGCGCCACCTGATCCATGACCGCTTGAAAGTAAGTGTGCGCGAGGTGATGCGGACCAACGAGCCGGTCTATGCCCAGATGGGGCTGGATGGCGTGGACGACGACACGCTGCACGCCGCGATGGCGGCGCATCCGATTCTCCTCAACCGGCCGATTGTGGTGACGGACAAAGGCGCGAAGCTGTGCCGGCCGGGGGAGATGGTGGAGGGGCTTCTCTAGCAAAGATAAAGCGTCCAAGCGTCTATCAGGCGACGGAAATAACTTCGATCTCGCCAAGAGGTTCGGCGGCCTCGATAACGTCGTGATGCCGCGCGCCGAGAACGGCTTGCGCCATTGGGCTGCGGAAAGAGATCAGGCCTTTGGACGCATCGGCCTCATCAACGCCAACGATCCGGAATGTCTGCGTGCGGCCCTTGCGCTGGATGGTGACGGTGGAGCCGAATGACACGGTGTCCGTGTCGGACGTCTCGACCACTTCGGCGCTGGCCTTGCGGATTTCCCAATAGCGCAGGTCGCGGGCGAGCGTTTCGCGCAGCAGCACATTGGTTTCTGTTTTCATGCTCGCCTCAATACGGGCGATGTGGGCGTCTATCTGGGCCAGGCCTTCAGGCGTGACCAGGTTGGGGCCTTCGTCCACCATGCGTTCGGGTGGTGGAGCGGATTCGGCAGTTTCTTTGACGAAAGCGCGGGACATGGGCAGACCTTAGCACAAGATGGTGCTGATTGCCGTCCCGGCCTCGCGGCGCGCTTGAATGCGCGCCGCTGCGGCGTTCGTCGCTTTCGCAGGTCCACTGGACCTGCTCATGCGCTTCGCGCACCGCTCCTCACCCCTCGCCACGCGCTGTTACGCGCGGCTCGCCGGGAATGACAAGCGATGCTAACGCGCAAGCGCCCGGACTGTCTCAGGCCACCGCGCTGATCTGTTGATACTGGCCGGTCAGATAGTCGTCGATATCGCCCAGCGCCCGGTTGAGGTCGCCGCCGCTGATGCCCAGCGCCCTGGCATCGCCGGTCAGGATGGCCGCCAGCCGGTCCACCTCATGCTGCAGATTGGCAAGGCCCGGCACGCTGCGGACATTCTGTGTCACCCAGCCGTTCACAAAGGCTTCAATTTCGGCATTGCTCACTTGCATATGATGTCCTTTTCTCAATTCTGTTCTGAAACGCGAACGGCGACGGTTAGACGCATGGGGTCGTTGCTGTGGCCGGTAAAGGTGCCGCTGACCGGCATGGCCTGAAACAGGTCGCGCGCCACGGCCACGGGGATCAGGTTAAAACCGCCCATCTGGCGGTTGGTGGGATCGAAGGTGATCCAGCCCGCGCCCGGCACAAAGACTTCCGCCCAGGCATGGGTGGTGCCGGTCCCGCCGGGCTGGGCGGGATTGAAAATATAACCCGAGACGAGGCGCGCCCCGAACCCCAACAAGCGCGCCGCTTCCACAAACAGGACCGCGAAATCGCGGCAGGTGCCGCGCCCCAGGTCCAGGGTGCGGGTGGGCGTTTGGGTGCCTTCATCCTCGCGCGCTTGGTAAGCGGCGGTGGCCGAAATGCCGGCATTGAGATCCTTGAGCAGCGCCAGCGTGTCGGTGGGATTGCCGCGCACAAAACTGGCGGCCCAGGCCGACAGCCGGCCCATGACATCGGGATATTGCGGGCTGAGCAGCGCGCCCAGATCGGTGCGCTCTTCGGCGGAATATTGGAAGGGATAATGTATGGCGCTGGCGGCGATGGGAAAGACCGGCCAGGCGGCGCTGGTCAATTCCAGGGTGACGGCGCTTTCGATGATCAGGCTTTCGCTGTCGGCATCGAAGGCGGCGGTGGCGATGGCGTTGCCGAACACATCCTGCGCCCAGCTGAGGGTGGAAGGCGGCCAGGTGGTGATCGCATTGGATACCAGCCTCAGATCGCGGCTTTCGCGCGGCCGCAACATCAAGCGATGCGGACCGAGACGGACGGGCTTGCGATAGTGATATTCGGTGCGGTGGCTGATCTGGAAAAGCGACAAGATCAGCTGGTGCTGCGTTTGGCGCGCTTTTTCACGGGCGCGGGCGGCGCGTTTTGCGCGGCGATGCGCGCGGCTTCGGCGTCCTGCGCTTCTTTTTCCAGGCGCAGCGCCCTGAGGCGTATGGTCTTGGCGTCGTTGGCGGCGCTTTCGGCGTTGGTCTGCCGTTTCACCAGCTCGGTGCGTTTTTCCCAGGCTTCGAACACGCCCTTGGCGGTGCGGGTCGCGGCTTTCTTTTTGGCATTGGGGAAATCGGAAATAGGACTCTCCTACAGGCAGAGGACAAACGGGCGGCACGCCTTGGCGCACCGCCCGTCCGTTTTCGTTAGGCGGCCGAAAGATTGGCGGCCTTGGCACCGCGCGCATCCGGCTGGATGTCGAAGCTCACCTTCTGGCCTTCGTTCAGGGTGCGCATGCCCGCCGCTTCGACGGCCGAGACATGCACAAACACGTCCTTGCCGCCGCCTTCGGGCGAGATGAATCCAAAACCTTTGGTGGCATTAAAAAACTTCACGGTGCCGATGGTCATAATTGTTCCTTCAAAACATCGGGTTCCGCCCACGCAAAATGCGGGGGCGGCCGTGGCAACAAGAACATCGGGTCGTTAGGAAGTTTTTCGGTTCGTCCGGCGCGCCTCTCGGTCAGAAAGGGCAGGTCAGAAAGACAGAAGCGCTTCGTCTGACAGGGACGCAAGAACCACGTAGGACCTAATATAAACGTTTTAGGCCAAATAACAACGTCGGCGAGGCGCGGTGCGCCGGCCTGCGAGCGTGGTGCGCTGGAATCGTCTCATGCGAACAGTCGCTTAGCGCGCCAAACACGGCAAGCGCCGGACCGGAACTTGGCCGAAAAGCATCGGCCGTCCGGCAGGGAGTCATGATAGGATCAAGCGAGCTTAAGAGGGAAAGGAGGAAATCCTATGCATCTCAAACAATCGCTATTGGCCATCATGATCGCGGTCTGTGTTCCCGTGTTCATGTTGATGAATGCTACCGCGGCGGAACACGAACCGTCCGCCGGCGCCAAAGGCATGCCTGGCGCTATGGGCACCATCGAATACAAGCCGACCGACTGGAAAGGCAAAGTCTCCACCTACTGGGACGATAGCGATGGCGTCGCGCCAAAAGTGGCCGGTTGCCATGTCGGTGTGACGCAAGATGGCAAACGCAATGGGCGGTTCTTCGGCGAAGCGTGCCAGAGCGATCAGATCCTGATCGAATCCAATCCCGGGGCCGGCGTGATCCACACACATGCGGGTGATCTGGGGCATCCCGACACCTTCAACTGCAATGCCTGGTGCGCAGGTACCGGCAATGCCAAGGGCGGAGTCTGCAAGGCGGTCGCTGGTCCTCCTCCCTGCACGGCGTCGGCCATTTGCCAATGTAACTAGTAAGCGGCTCTCACAGCGCCAGCATCGCCAGCCAGGCGATGGTGGCGCCGGTGAAGAGAAAGGCGATCAGCGCCCACAAGCCATCGCGCGCCGTGATCGCCAGCGCAAAAGCCACCACCGCCGCATTGGGCGGAATGCCGCCCAACGGCACCAGTTCCAGGATCGGCGTCACCAGCCCGATCACCAGACAGAGCAGCGCGATGGCGTCGAAAAAGACGCCGCGCGTCAGAAGCGCCAGGCGCGGGCGCAGCAGATGATCGATGAAGCGCGCCACGGGACGGAACGTTTCCAGTCCGCGTTCCATCTTTCCCGCATCCATCGAGCGGCGCGCCAGCCAGCCGGGAATCCAGAAATGCTCATGCCGCAGCAGAATCTGCGCCGCGATCAGCACAATCACCACCGAGGTGACGGCGGGCAGGCCGGGGATCGCCCCCACCGGCGACACCGCGATCAGGCTGGGCACCAAGAGCAAGGGCCCAAAGGAGCGCTCGCCGATCGTGTCCATCAGGTTGGCGACGGAAACACGGCCATGGCCGTCATGCGCCGGGCCGTTGTGAATGCACAGCGCGATGATGTGATCGATCACCTCTTCCAGATCGTGATGGGCGGGAGGGGGACTTGGTTTATGGCTCAACGCGCCCTACTGCCGAAAGTCTTGGGCGCATTGGGCCGGCCGGCGCGCTGCAGCTTTTTGCGCTTGCCGGATGGGATCGGCTTGGACGGGCTGTCGTCGGTGGAATAGGTGATTTCCGCGTCCAGTGCGGCGCGGGCGACTTCGGATTGCCGCGCAAAGGGATCGTCGGCAATGGCCAGGGCGGTGGATTGCAGGCGCTTGAGTTCGTCGCGCAGCCGGGCGGCTTCCTCGAATTCCAGATCGGCGGCGGCGGCGCGCATCTTCTTTTCGATCTCCGCGATCACCGCTTTGATATTGTGGCCGACAAATTCGCGGCCCTCCTCGGCCATCGCGCCCGCGCCCACCGTCACATGGTCTTTCTCATACATGGACCCCATGATGTCGGCGATATGGCGTTTGACGGATGCGGGCGTGATGCCGTGTTCTTTGTTGTACGCTTCTTGTTTGGCGCGGCGGCGGTTGGTCTCGGCCATGGCGCGCTCCATCGAGCCGGTGATCTTGTCGGCATAGAGGATCACCTTGCCGTCGACATTGCGCGCGGCGCGCCCGATGGTCTGGATCAAGGAGGTTTCGCTGCGCAGGAAACCTTCTTTGTCCGCGTCCAGAATGGCAACCAGGCCGCATTCGGGAATGTCCAAGCCTTCGCGCAGCAGATTGATGCCGATCAGGACATCGAAAGCGCCCAAACGAAGGTCGCGGATGATCTCGATCCGCTCTAGCGTTTCCACATCGGAATGCATGTAACGCACGCGGATACCCTGGTCGTGCATATATTCGGTGAGGTCTTCCGCCATCTTCTTGGTCAAGGTGGTGACCAGGGCGCGATAGCCTTGCTTGGCGATCAGATGACATTCGGCGATCAGATCGTCCACCTGGGTTTCGACGGCTCTGATCTCAACGGGTGGGTCAATGAGTCCGGTGGGCCGGATCACCTGTTCGGTGAAGACGCCGCCGGTGCGCTCCATCTCCCAATTGCCGGGTGTGGCGCTGACATAGACCGACTGGGGCCGCATCGCGTCCCATTCCTCGAATTTCAGCGGCCGGTTGTCGATGCAGCTGGGCAGGCGGAAACCGTATTCGGCCAGGGTGAATTTGCGGCGATAGTCGCCTTTGTACATGGCGCCGATCTGCGGCACGCTGACATGGCTTTCGTCGCAGAACACCAGCGCATTGTCCGGCAGATACTCGAACAGAGTGGGCGGCGGCTCGCCGGGTTTGCGCCCCGTCAGCCAGCGCGAATAATTCTCGATCCCGGCGCAAGAGCCGGTCGCCTCGATCATCTCCAGATCGAAGGTGCAGCGTTGTTCCAGCCGCTGGGCCTCCAGCAATTTTCCCTTGGCGCGGAAATCGGCCAGGGTGTGGATCAGTTCCGCCTTGATGCCCTTCATCGCCTGCTGCAGGGTGGGGCGCGGCGTCACATAATGCGAATTGGCATAGACCTTGATCGCGTCCAGCACGCCCGCCTTGTGGCCGGTCAGGGGATCGAATTCGGTGATCTGATCCACCACATCGCCGAACAATTCCACGCGCCAGGCGCGGTCTTCATAATGGGCCGGGAAAATATCGATGGTGTCGCCGCGCACCCGAAAAGCGCCGCGGGTGAAATTGTCGTCATTGCGGCGATATTGCAGCGCCACCAGATTTTGAATCGCGGCCTGGCGGTCGATACGGTCGCCGCGCGCGATACTCACGGCGGTGCCGGAATAAGTCTCCACCGACCCTATGCCGTAAATGCACGACACCGACGCCACGATGATCACATCGTCGCGCTCCAAAATCGCCCGGGTCGCGGAATGGCGCATGCGGTCGATCTCTTCATTCACCGATGAATCTTTTTCGATATAGGTGTCGGTGCGCGGGATATAGGCTTCCGGCTGGTAATAGTCGTAGTAACTGACGAAATACTCGACCGCGTTTTCGGGGAAGAAGGTCTTGAACTCGCTGTAGAGTTGCGCTGCCAGGGTCTTGTTGGGCGCCAGGATCAAGGCGGGTCGCTGGGTGGCCTCGATGATCTTGGCCATGGTGAAGGTCTTGCCCGAGCCAGTGACACCCAAAAGCACCTGGTCGCGCTCATGGGCGTTAACGCCGGCCACCAGTTCGGGAATCGCAGTGCGCTGGTCGCCCGCCGGGATGTAATCGCTGACCAGCTTGAACGTCTTGCCGCCCTCGGATTTCTCCGGCCGCGCCGGGCGGTGGGGTACGAATTCGCTGATCGGCACCGTCTGATAGGCGGGATCGATCGCCGGATCGGCCTCCGGAATCAGCGCCCCGTCGATCGCCTGGGACGGCGATCGACCCACCGCCGCCTGGAATTTGGCGGCATTTTCCGACATGCCTTTTGCGGCACGCGTCTTTTTGGAGCGGGGAACCATGCCGTTATTGTGGGCCATGGCCCAATATAGGGCGGGCGCTCCGGTTTTTTAAGACGAAAAGCCGGTCAGATACTGTCCCACCATTGCTCGATCCGCCGGCGGAAGGCGGCATCGGGCATCCGGCCGCGCCCGGCATTCAGATTGTCCAGCATATATTGCGGTTTGTCGGTGCCGGGGATCACGGCCGTCACGGCCGGATGGGACAAATTGTACTTGAGGAACAGTTGCGCAAAGCTGGTGCAGTCGATCTCTTTGGCGAAGTCGGGCAGATCCTTGCCGCGCACCTTCTGGAACATGGAATTGCGGCCAAAGGGCAAGTTGGTCAAGACGGCGCTGCCGCTGTCCTGGGCCGTGGGCAGAAGCACCTTGGCGGCATCGCGGTCGCCCAGCGAATAATTGATCTGGAAAAATTCCGGCTTCTCGCGCTTCAGCACCACGGCTAGGGCCTCATAAGCACCGTCGAAGCTGGAGGTGATGCCGTAATGCCTGCAGTGGCCGGCCGCCTTCCACGCCTTCATCTGGGCGGTGGAAAAATTGGGATCGCCGACATTCCAAGCCTGCTGCAGGTCCACATAATTGGTCCTTAGCCGTCCCAGCGATTGCCGCATCTCGGTGTCGGCTTCCTCGCGGCTATCGCGGCTGCTGAACTTGGTGGCCAGAAACAGCTTGGGCCGAAGGTTGGTCTCGGCCGCCACCAGCCCGACATTGTTTTCCGCCGTGCCATAGCCGGCTGCGGTGTCGATCAGGCTGCCGCCGCCCGCCACCAGGTTGCGTACCACCTGCTTGCGCTCTTCCAGCGCGGCCGGATCGTTTTCGAACTCGAACACGCGCGAGGTGCCGATGCCTACCACCGGCAGCATCGTGCCGGTTTGCGGCACCCGGCGTTTGAGGATCGGCGTGGCGGCGCCGCCCGCAGAATTTTGGGCGAAAGCGGCATGGGGCAAGAGGCTCGCGGCGGCGGTGGCGGCAAGGGCCGTGCGGCGTGACAGATCGAACATGGGAAATGCCTCCTTAGGGGGATGGGGATTGAAGAAGACTTTTGGATTGAAGATTGGTGGATTGAAGATTGGCGCGTTTTTCCTGCATGCGGCCCAAAAACAGACTGAGGCCCGCCCAGGCCAGCATGGCGGGCACCGTGACCGCCGCGATGGCGGGAATGCTCATCATCAATTTCTTGGAGAGCAGGGTGAAGATCCAGGCCCAACCGACATCGGCGCCGCGGAATACCAGGCCGTCGATCACATTCTTGGCCTTGTACTTGTCCTCGCGGTCCGCGACGGTGAACAGGATTTCGCGCGCGGGGTTGGAGATGGCGAAGTTGGCGGTGCGCTGCGCCGCCTGGAACGCCATCACCACCGCCAGCACCGGCGCCAGGAACATCGCACCATACCCCAGCGCGAACACCACCGGCAGGAAGGCGGCGGCGATGCCGGTACCGAAACGCTGGATCAGCCGTCCGGTCAGCGCCAACTGCAAAAGGATCTGCAGCATGCCGGTCCATTGCTCGATGGTGGCGAAGATGCGGGTGCGTTCCACCGCGTCCTGGGTTGCGGCGCTCACCACTTCGGCCTGGGACATGTACAGCATGCTGTTGCCCAGCGAGAGCAGCACCACCCACAGGGCGATGCCGCCCAGATAGGGCGATTTCAGAATGGCGGTGAAACCTTCAAAGGCGTTGCCGCCGATGGCGGGCGGTGATTGCGGTATCTGGTTGAAGCCGGCCGCCGCGGGCCCCAGCCGCGCGGCGCAGAACAGCGACAGTTCGATCAGCACCACCGGCAGCAGCAGCAGGTTCACCGGCCCCAACGGCTCGACCAGCGCGCGCGTCACGGTCGGGCCCGCCAGTGCGCCCAGCGAGCCGCCCGCCGCGATGAAACCGTAAAGCCGTTTGCCCTGATCGCTGCGATACAGGTCGGCGAGATAGGACCAGAATACCGGCACCGCGAAGATGGAGAAGACGGTGAGCCAGACAAAGAAGACCTGGCTGACAAATTGCTGGCCGATGCCGAAAGTCAGCAGCAGCCAGAACACCAGGATGTTGGCGGCGAAGAAATGATAGACCAGCGGGATCAAGCGCCGGCGCGGCAGGCGCGCCACCAGCCAGCCATAGAGCGGGGCGGCGGCCAGCATCACAAAGAAGGTGGCGGTGACCAGCCAGGGCAGGGCGCGCGTGCCGCCGGTGATGCCGGCATTGTCGCGCAAGGGGCGCAGCACGTAATAGGCCGACAGGATCAGGAAGAAATAGGCGAAGGACCAGAGCAGCGCGCGGCGCTCACCCGGTTTGACGTCCACCACCAGCGCCAGAATCCGATCCAGCATCCTGCCCCGGCATGTTGTTGTTGTGTGCCAAGCCTAACCTTGGCGCGGCGCTTGCGAAAGCGGGGTGGGCTTGCGAAACTTCGCGCCAGAAGGCGGGATTCGCCTTAATTATGGCGTTTTTCGAGGCGCAGGAGGCCGAAGATGCACCAACGCAATATGGTGGAAAAGATTCTGGAACAGACCCTATTCAAATCGCGCTGGCTGCTGGCGCCCTTTTATCTGGGCATGGTGGTGTCGCTGCTGATGCTGCTTTCCGCCTTTGTGGCCGAGATGCTCCATGCCATCCCCATGGCCTTCAATCTGGAATCGGTGGATCCCGAGCGGGTGATCCTGGCGGTGCTGGGGATGATCGATCTGTCGCTTGCGGGTAATCTGGTGGTGATCGTGATTTTTTCCGGTTACGAGAATTTCGTTTCCAAGATCAACACCGAAAATGCCGAGGACCGTCCCAGTTGGATGGGGACGCTGGATTTCTCCGGCCTCAAGATGAAGCTGATCGGCAGCATCGTGGCGATCAGCGCCATCTCTCTGCTGCGCGCCTTTATGACCTTGACCGAACACGACGCGGCGCTGGACGAAGCGCGGCTGCGCTGGATGCTGATCCTGCACCTGGCCTTTGTGGCTTCGGGCTTGCTTTTTGCGATGATGGATTGGATCGGCAACAGAGCCGAGAAGCCGAAAGAGCATTAAGCCGTCGCCCGCACCGCGGGCGTTCGGCCGGGCAAGACCTCCACTGGAGGTTTTGCTGATCCGGCCTCACAGATCGGCTATCGCGCCGAGAAGCCCAAAGAGAACTGCATCGACAAACAATCGGTTGTCTTTAAGACATGACGATCGTGGATCGATAGGAGTGGCTTGAGTATGAAGTGTGCCAACGTCGTGTGCGCAATTATCGTGGCCGTTGGCCTGTTGAGTTGCATTGATGTTACGCAGGCTCAGACACAACCCACCAAAGTCCAGCCGGGCGGCGGCAGCCCCTACGTGCTGCTCGGCACCGAGGTTTGGGATGTGCCGGACCCCGTATCCAAAAGGGGCTATCAGGTCTTTGTTGGCTTGCCAGCGTCCTATGAGAAAGAGCCAAACCGGCGATATCCTGTCCTCTTCGTCACAGACGCCGGTTATGGCTTCCCGGTGATCCGCGAGATCAGCCGCCGCCTGAACTTCGAGCGCCCGCAGGTAGAGGAGTTCATTCTCGTCGGGCTGTCTTATGCCAAGGGCGAAGATGGTATGCAGAGCCGGAGACGCGATTATACGCCGACCCCCAATGGTCCACGCGGTGCGCCGGCCGGCACCGTTCATGGGCGTGGGTTAGCGTATCAAGCCTATCTGCGTGATCGTGTGATGCCGTTCATCGCCCAGCGTTATCGGACAGATCCGCGGCGCGCCCTGTTCTTGGGCCATTCCTATGGTGGGCTGCTGGGCGCGCAAATCCTTTTCACCGATCCTGGTATGTTCAGCGGTTACATTCTGGGCAGTCCGTCATTCTGGTACGACAAGCGCCATATCTTCAGTATGGAGGCCCTGTATGCCGCTCGTCACCGGGATCTGCCCGCCAAGGTCTATATGTACGTCGGAGCGTATGAGAGTCCCCGATTCAACCGGATCAATGAGATGGTTGGCGACAACCGCGAGTTTGAAGGCAGGCTCAAGAAGCGGAAATATCCGAACCTCGTTCTGAAGTCAGAGGTCCTGAACGACGAAGATCATGTTTCCGTGGCGCCGCGTGGGTTCACGCATGGACTGAAATATCTACTGCCAGCACGATAAGCTCATCATCCGAGTGATCTGAGACCCAAACGTTAGCTAAACGGCGTGGGGGCGGGCAACGTGATGGTGATGCGGTGCAACGGGCATTGACCGTTCGGCCGGGAAAGAAAAAGGCGCCCGCGCGGGCGCCTTTTTTATTGCAACATCTCCAGCTGCTACCTCCCCGCGCGCGCGTCAGCGCGCTTGCATTGGGGGAGGTGGCCGTACTGGCTCTCGAGCCAGCGAAGGCCGGAGGGGGTTACTACTTCGCAGCGCCAATGGCGTCGGCGGTGGCCTGTGCCGCATGCTGTGCATGGGCCAAGTCGGTGGTGGTCAGGCCAGAAGCGGCAGAATCCGCGATGGCTTGCAGCTTGGTCTTTTGCGCGGCGTCGGCGGAATCCGGAATCGCACCGGCACCGGCCTTGGCGCAAGGATTGCCCGCGGCGGCGTCAAAGCCCTTGCCGCTGGGGCCCACCAAGCAGTTGACGGCATGATGCAGATGCTTCTGCACATCCTTGATGTCGGTCTGCTTGGCGGCCATGCCGGCATGGGTCTGGGCGGTGGAAAGCTGGGCGGCGACATCCGCCAAGGCAGGGGTGGCGATCAGCGCCGCCGAGGCGGCAAGCAGGGCGATTTTTTTCATGGGGATTTCCTCTTGAAAGAACGGGGCACGGAATTGGGGCGCCCGGATCATGGCCGGACGCCCTAAGCCTACTCCTGAAATTGGGGCGCTTACCAGATCGGTTACCAGATACTGGCCAAGTTCTTGCGCAGCGCCTGGGCGGCCGGACCGGTGGCGGGAACCGCGTTCATCTCCTTATCTTGCTTGATGACGGTGCCGTTGAAGGTCAGCCCGCCATAGGCGCCGGTGCCCGAAGTCCAGACCACCATATCGCCGCCATGGGCGGTGGTGGCGCCTTCCGCGCCGCTGGACAGGGTGACGACGGTGATGCTGGCGCCCGCGCCCAGCTTGACCTCACCCTTTTCGATGCCGCGCAACGCGCGCTTGGAATTGATGATGAAGATCAATTCGGCTTTCTCCAACCCGATCTGCAGGCCGAACGAGGCGGAACCCATATGATAGAAGCGCGGATTGCTCCAGCCCTTGCCGGTACGGTGCAGCAGTACGCCGCTGCCGCCTTCGGCGCCGAAAATGAAACCGCCTTTGACCAGATGGGGCACGATGTAAACAGCTTCCGCGCCCTGCAGCATGGTGCGAGCGGTGCCGAAGGCCGGATCGGTGCGCAAGTGATCGACGGTGCGGTTGGCGTCGCGCAGAAGTTCCGTCTTGTCGTCTTCCACCGTCGCGCGGGCGGGCAGGGTAAAGCAGAGGGTGGCGAGAGCGGCGGCCGTGGCCAGCTTGAGCAATGACGGGAGCATGGGGAAATTCCTTTCGAAGACCAATGTCGCCATTAACGCGGCCTGACCATGAAGGTTCCAGAACCAAGGCGTTAGGACCGCCGCAGCAGGCGCGCTCCGATAAGCCCCGCCACAAAGCCGATCAGGGCTGCGCCCAAGGCCAATTTCACCACCAGCCCAAGGACTTTGAAGACGATGAAAAGAACCGCAGCCAGGGCCAAAGCGGCCAGCAAGTCGAAACGTCGCAAAAAGGCTCCTCTGTTTGGAGGAGGAGGCAAGCCCTAAGCGGCGGTGGTGTCAATCACCACGGGCTTTTTGATCAGGGAGCTTTCCTCCTTGACCTTTTCGCCAAAGCCGCTGGAGAAGTCCTGGAAGATGGCCGACAATTCATCGGCGTCGATATTGGCGGAATTGGCGGGGCTGAAACGGTAGCGCCAGAAGCTGACAATATGGGAAATGGCGCCCAGCTTTTCCCCCAGCTCCAGGAACATGTGCGGCGCGCTCAAAAGAAAGTCGCGGAAGGTCTTGGGCGACTGGTTTTCCACCAGGTCGCGGAACGATTTGTCGTAGATCGCCAGCACCTTGTTCACATGATTGCCATTGTCGCGCACCATCTCGATGATGTTGCGGCGCGCGGAGGTCAGGTAGATTTTCTGTTCCGGGGTCAAACTGCCAAGCGGTTGAATTTTGTTGATCTCGCGCAACACCCCCATCACATCGGGCCAGAATTTGCCCATCGACCATTTGTAGTAAAGAAAGCCGCGCCAGCTGAACACGCCTTCGCGGAAGTCATCGCCGGTCAACCCAAGCGTCAGGCGCAGCGGTTCCAGTTTTTCGTCAATCTTATTGGACAGCATGGCCGAAACCAGCCGGTTGCCGGATTCATCGCCGCCGCCCGCCAGCATGATCAGCTTGGACATTTCCTGGCTGACAAAGGCGTGCATGCGCGCCTGGTCGCCTTCGGAAATGGCGAAATAGGTGGGCGAGACTTCGACGCCATTGTTGCGCAGATGTTCGCGCACCAGGAAAGGGTCCAGCGACGGCACCGCGTTCAGCAGGCGCAGCACGAACAGGTCGCGTTCCAGAGCCTCGTTGCTGTAATTGCCCGCCGTGCGCAGCGCTTCGGTATAGCCGCGCTGATCCACGAACAGCGAATGGCCGCCGGCCCGAAGATCGGTGGGATCCACCGGAATGATAATCTTGGTCGCAACCGCGCGGGGACTGGCGAACAGATAGCTCTCATCCGAGCGGGTGCGGTGCTTGAGCAGGAAAGAGCGGTTGATGGTGGGCGAAACGAACAGCGGCTTTTCGCCGTGCTCGGGATCCCTGGCATGATCGACGCCGATACGGAAAAGATTCAGCACCCGGCTGGTCGAGGCGCCACCCAGCGCGCTCAAAAAGCGGACGGAACGATCGTTGGCCATCGCCGCACCCAATTGCGAAAACCCGCATAGATTGAAGAGCTTCGCTTAACATTGCTTTACCGCGCGCGGCCGGGGATAGGGTGGTGGGGCGATTTCGTAGGTTAACAAGGGATGAATTTCGACCGCGGCCAGGCCGTGCGGGACTCAGGAATTTGGCGTCTGACAGCCTGACGCGGTGACCAGTTTTTTGATCCGCGCCGCATTGCGGCCGTGATCATGCGCGCCTTCGCGGCTCTGCGAACGGACATCGACCCGGCTGCCCGTGGTGCCGGCGGGACGGACCCGGATCACGATGTCGCTGATGCGTCCGAACCACAGGCTCTTGTCGGTGGCCTCGATGCGCAGGTCTTTCTCGCGCGCGTCCACAACCGTCCAGCCCAAGGTCTTCACCCTTTCGAAGCAACGCCAAAAGGCTTTTTGCGGCGACACCAGGAGCGCGGCATGCGGCTTGGTCAAGGCGGCATACTCCTCGCGGAAGGCATAGGCCAGCGTCACCTCTTCGCCCTTATAGGCGATCTTGCGGGTGGCATCGAAGACGCGGCTGTTGGCGGTGGGGATTTTGGCCAGCGCCACGAATTGCGGCGCATCTTCCGGCGCGGTGGTTGCGTCATGGATGGGAAGACGGACATAGCCGTAATAGACGTAGGTGAGCGGATGATAGAGAAAAACCAGCGATCCGATCAGGGCGACCAGGCCTACCCGCTTGCCTTCGCCGGCATTGCGCGCCAGCGCCGAGCGCAGCCAGAGGAGCGCCAGCGCCAGCGCCACAAGGCCTAGTCCCGTGGCCGGGATCATCAGATTGCTCCCGGTCTCGCCGGTAAGCTGACCCAGCCGCACCCCGGCGACCGCTGCCGTACCGGCCAAGACAGCCAGGATCAGGGCGGCGAATGCGGTTCGCGCCGCAAACAGTTGGAAACGCATGGGAGCAATCCGGGATTGGACGTTTTAAGCGGCTCGCACCATAGGGTAGATTTTCGCGCCCCGCGATAGTGAGAGCCAAAAATGCCCACGCTTTCCCCACCCCTTCTGTCCAATACCCTTTTGTCCAATACACAGGCGCGCGACATGGCGAGCCTGCTGCATCCCTTCACCAATCTCACCACCTTGCGCCAGACCGGCCCCCTGGTGGTGGAGCGGGGGAAGGGCGTGTTCGTCTATGGCAGCGACGGCAAGGACTATCTGGAGGCGATGGGCGGGCTGTGGTGCACGGCGCTGGGCTGGGGCGAGGAAGAGCTGGTCGAAGCAGCGGCCGAACAGATGCGCAAACTTTCCTTCGCCCATGTCTTTGGTGGCAAAAGCCATGAGCCGGGCATCGCGCTGGCCGAAAAGCTGAAAGAGGTGGCGCCCTTTGCGGTGGGCAAGGTGTTCTTCGCCAATTCCGGCTCCGAAGCCAATGACAGCCAGATCAAATTCATGTGGTACGCCGCCAATGCCCGCGGGCAAAAGGGGCGCAAGAAAATCATCGCCCGCGATCGCGCCTATCATGGCGTGACCTTGGCCAGCGCCAGTTTGACGGGCTTGGATGCGTTTCACAAAAGCTTCGACCTGCCGTTCGATTTCACGGTGCGGGTGGAATGCCCGCATTACTATCGCGGCGCGCGGGACGGGGAAAGCGAAGAGCAATATTCGGCCCGGTTGGCCGCCGATTTGGAAGCCGCAATTGTGCGCGAGGGCCCTGACACGATCGCCGCCATGTTTGTGGAAGCGGTGATGGGCGCTGGCGGCGCCATGCCGCCGCCGCGCGGATATTTCGAGGCGATTACGCCGATCTTGCGCAAATACGGAATCTTCTTGGTGGATGACGAAGTGATTTGTGGCTTCGGCCGCACCGGCCATGCCTTTGGCTGCGAGACCTTTCACTATCAGCCGGACTCCATGTCGGTGGCCAAGGCGCTGTCTTCCGCCTATGTGCCGATCTCAGCGGTGCTGTTGTCGCCCGAATTGGTGGAGATCATTGAAGAGGAAGCCACAAGGATTGGCGGGCTGTGGCACGCTTTCACCTACAGCGCGCATCCGGTGGCCGCAGCCGTGGCCTTGAAAACGCTGGAGCTCTATGCGCGCCGCGACACCTTTGGCCATGTCCGCAAGGTGGCGCCGGTCTTTCTGACGCGGCTGAAGGCGCTGGCCGATCATCCCTTGGTAGGCGAGGCCAATGGCGTCGGCCTGATCGGGGCCATCGAAATGGTGGCCGACAAAGCGGCCAAGCGCAATTTCGAGCCGTCCAAGGGCGTGGGCGCCAGATGCGGCCAGTTCTGCCAGGAGGAGGGCGTGATCGTGCGGCCGCTGATCAATGACCGCATCGCGCTGTGTCCGCCTTTGGTGATCAGCGAAGCGGAAATAAACGAGCTGTTCGACCGCTTTGAGCGCGGGTTGAAAAAGACCTTGGACTGGGCGCGGCGCGAAGGACTGTTCGCTTAAAGCGCGATCCGGTTTCCTTGAAATCGGATCGCGCTCTAGAGTCTCGGTTTGTCGCGCAATTTACCGGAAAATCGATTCCGATTTTCGCCGATTGCGCTTTAGCTCGCCTGCAAAATCTGCCGTTCCAGAACTGCGCTGGGGCGCGTGTAGATCAAAGCCTCGCCGTTCCACACTTCCAGCGTCTTGGCGCTGGGCGTCTTCATCGCATGGGCCAGAATCTTGGCGCGCTGATCGCTGTCGCAATTGGCGGAAAATTTGTAGGTAAGAACGCCGTCGTGATCGAGATAGCAGATTTCATATGCAGGCATGTTGGGCTCCAAAAAGCTCTTGTGAATATCCATCCCGCTTGTTGCTGTTTTGCGCGAAAGACTGGCGAATGTCGAATGACATTTGAGTTACAGCGATCACAAATTGTGCGGCCTGCCTGATCCTTAAACTTTGTTACCTATGGAGCTTTCCGAAAGGCGCGGCGTTAACGGGACGCTACCATGCCGGTTCATGAGGAATTGTCATGCCAGGTCCTTTCGCGCTCGCACCATTGCCATGGCATGAGGGTGCGTTGGCCCCTGTCATTTCCGCCAACACCATTGCGTTGCACTATCACAAGCATCACCAGACCTATGTGGACACGCTCAACAAGCTGGTGAAGGGCACCCCCTATGCCGGCATGAGACTGGAAGAGATCGTGCAGAAGACGGCCGGCGCGGGGGAGGCCAAGGACAAGCAGATTTTCAACAATGCCGCTCAGATATGGAACCATGACTTCTATTGGCGCAGCCTGACCCCTGCCAAAACCGCGCCCAGCGCGCAATTGGACAGCGCCATCGCCGCCGCTTTCGGCACCAAGGCGGCGTTGGTCCAGCAATTGGCGGAAGCCGGAAAGACCCAGTTCGGCTCGGGCTGGGCTTGGCTGGTCAGCAAGGACGGCAAGCTGGGAATCGAAAAGACTGCCAATGCGCAGACCCCCATGGCCAAGGGCATCAATTGTCTTCTGACCGTGGATGTCTGGGAACATGCTTACTACCTGGATTACCAGAATGCCCGGCCCAAATATCTGGAGACCGTATTGGGCAAGATTTTGAACTGGGATTTTGCGGCGCAAAATCTAACCCAGGAGCATCACGCCGTCAGGGCCGCCGCGGAATAAGGTTTCGCAGGTCTTAACATTTGGGTTTTACCCCGCGGAAAGCCACGCCGGGATAGGGTCGCGAGCCATCGGGCTCGAGGATTTTTTGTCCACCAACAGGACTTTCGGGAAACGGACGCAGACGGCAACCCATCATGCGGCGCCACCGCCGCGTATGGACGCTGTCGTGGTGCCGGATTCTGCGCCGAATGCTCTCACCGGCATTATCGTCCGTTTTCTGGCGCGGGTGCCATGGTTCACCCTGGTCCTCAGCTATGCGCTGTGCGCCCGCTTTGCGACGGAACTCAAACGCGCCACCGATTATATCGCGCCTTATGCCCCCGGCCATTTCACCCTGCTGGCGATGGGCGCCTCCGACCGCGCCCAAGTTCTTGGTCAGGGCGAATGGTGGCGGCTGTTTACCGCCACCGTCCTGCACGGTTCGCCCGCCCATCTGATCGGCAATCTTGTCACTCTTCTGATCGTGGGTTTTTTGCTGGAACCGATGATCGGCATCGGCTGGTTCGCCGCCATTTATTTTACCGGCGGCTTTGCGGGCGCTTGCGTCTCCATGCTGCTCAATGGCGCCGATACGCTTTCGGTGGGCGCCTCCGGCGCTATCATGGCGACCCTGGCCGTCCTGTTCACCTTGAGCTTTCATGCCGGCGCCGCCCGGCCGCGCTTGATGCGCCGCGTGGCGGGTGGCTCCCTGTTTCCCGCCTTGATGCCTGCGGTCGCTGGCGCAGGTGCGGTGATCGATGTGAATGCCCATTTGGGGGGATGTTTGGCCGGAGCGGCCATCGCCTTTGTCTTGCTCATAGTGTGGAACGATGAGGAGGAGATCCTGCCTTACCGCTCCCTGGCTGCCGGTGTTGCGGGTTTTTGGGTGGCGATGACGATTTGGGCGTTTGCGGCATCCACGACCACCTTCGTCAGCTATGCCAAGCCGGGCTTGGACTTTATCCCTCCGGCGGAAATGCCGAAGAATATGGACTCCATAAAGGCCGACAGCTTGAATCTGGTAGACAAATATCCCAAGGACCCGCGCGCCCATATGCTCCGCGGACTGTATCTGCTGGAACAACGCCATGTGGCCGATGCCGAGCCTTATTTCCGCGATGCGGCCCGGATAGGCGCGGCCAGTCCCGCCATGACGCGCGATTTTGAGAATTGGAATTTGGCGCTTCTGGCCTTGACGGTGCGCGTTCAAAATCGCGGCGAAGAAGCCAAAAACATTGCCGCCCCGCTTTGCGCCAATACTGGAGCGCTGGATCAGCGCACCCGCCAGACCCTGGACGTCACCAAGCTTTGTCGGTGACCCCCTCCGGTTCGGCCTTGGCACCTGACGGTGCTTGGCGTTCGGGCCCTTGTGCCGATCAGAGTCCGCGCGGCCGTCCGCCATTGCCTGGATTCATATCCGGAACAGGGCCGCTGTTGCTGGGTCCCGGCAAAGCGCCGCCGGTATAACCGGTGCTGCGGCAGGCATTGAGGCCGCGATTCCAGCCCATACGATAGGCTCGGTTCTTCTGATATTGCGCGTCATCGCGCACGATGGTGTCGTCGCGGCGCTTATCGGCGCCGGGGCCCCAAGCGCTATTGCAGCCGTCCTGATAACCGGCGCGATAGTCGGGCGATTTGCGCAGGGTACGCAGCTCTTTGCTCTCGAATAGGCTGCAAGCGGTGAGCGGCAAAAGCATCAGGACAAAAATAAAGGCGCGCATGGCGCCCTTTTATCCTGATTCAGGAACAAAGGTACAATTTTGGCCGAGAGCGCTTAGATCGCCTTGGTGTGGCGGGCCCGCGCCAGGCGGTCCTCGGCGATCTGGGCCTTCACATCGGCCAGCCCGGCCATGAAACCGCTATGGGTGTTGAGGTGGAACACAGAGAGCAGGCCGAGGCCGCCGGCACAAGCAGAACCACAATCCTGGCCGGCCCGCGAGAGACCTTTAGCGGCGGATTGGATCATGGCCGGGGGGGAGGAATGCGATGTGCCGGCGCCCGGACGTCCCAGGCCAAGATCGGGTTCATGCGGCGTCAACAGCGACACGAGACCGATCCAGAATATGGCCCGGAAAATCATTTCATGCCCTTCTGTGTTCCACGCGAGGAGCATGCGGGGCGCCCTCTTCTCAGGCGCTTAGTTGTTTGTCTAAAATTGGAATGAGTTGGACGCTCCTTCATGCCAGCACCAACGCAATGCTGACGGGATCGTTTCGCTTCGATTCAAAAAAGCCACGTATTTGAGTTGGATATCTTTAAAATTTTCGACAAATGCCGCCAATCGTTAAGAACCCGGCGATTTCGCCGTGTAAACATTGCAATCGTGAAGGATTCAGGATTGGCCGCTAAGGCGCGATGGGTAAGGGCGCCGACGGCAAGGTGATGCTGGCGCGGAAGCCTTCGCCCCGCCCGCTATCCAATTCCAGCCACCCGCCATGCAGTTCGGCAAAGGCCTTGACCAAGGTCAGGCCCAAACCGGCACCTTTGGAATGCTGCGCACCTTCGCCGCGTCCGGCATGCTCGAACGGCTCCAGGATGCGGGCCAGGTCGTCGGGCAAGACGCCTGCGCCGTCATCTTCCACCGTGAGGGTGATGCCCGCTTCGCAGGCCGCCGCCGTCAAGGTAACGCGGCTGCCGGTGGTGAAGGTGATGGCATTGTCCAACAGACTATGGACCATGGCGGTGAAGACGCCTTCATCGGCATCCACCATCAGCCCCGCGGGGCAATTTTCCGTATCAATGGTAATGCCGCGCGCCTCGGCGCGGGCCAGGAAGGTATCGCGAGTCAGCCAGAGCACGCTGCCCACATCCACCGGCATGCGCCTAAGATCGTAGCGGCCGGCGGAAATTTTTGTGAGATCCATGATCTGGTTGATGATCTTGAGCAGATTGTTGCCGCCCTGTTGGATCAAGCCCGCATATTCGCGAATCTGGGCGGCATTGAGATTGTCCGCCAGGGTTCCCATCAAATCGGAAAAGCCCAAAATGGCATTCAACGGGGTTTTAAGCTCATGCCCCATGGTGCGCAGCAAGGTGGTCTTGGCGCTGTGCACGCTGGCGCTGGCCTGATCCAGGCGCGTGGTCAGATCGGCGAGATAGGAGCTTTGCTTTTCCGCTTCCGCGCGGCTGTCCGCCAAAGCATGTTCCTGCTCCTTCAAGGCGGTCTCGGCCCGGACCTTGTCGGTAACATTCGTGAAAACCATGACACGGCCGCCATCGGGCGCGGCGCGGTCGCGCACCAGATAGGCCTCGCCCGTATTGGTGCGCAAAGTCATGGCGCCGGCATCGGTGCGGTGATTTTGCAAACGGCGTTCCAGCCATTGTTCCGGCGTCTCTTCCAATGCCAGACGGCCGTTATAGGCGACCTGGGCCACAATCTCGGGGAACGCCTTGCCGATCATCTCATCCAGGCTCTTCATGCCGCAGAGATGGGCATAGAGATCGTTGGCCAGGATCAACCGGTCATTGGCATCATAGAAGGCAAAGGCTTCCACGGATAGGGAGACTGCTTCCTGCAAGCGCGTCAGCTGTGCGCGGGCGGCGGTGACGTCGGTCCATAGCAGAACAGTGTGACCGGACTGGCCGCGGCGGGCCTTGATCTCCACCACGCGGTGGTCGCGCAGCGGCACGTCGCGCGGTGCATATTCGTCGTCCCGAAGCTGGTTCAGACGCTGGGCGAAAAAGGCTTTAACGCCGCCCGCCAAGGCGCTTGGGGCGATCTCGCCGCCTTCGATCTCCAGCCGGATCAGATCTTCATAGCTTTTGCCGATCAGTTGTTGGCGCGGCGGAAAGGACCGGAAAAGATAATTGAGATGGGCATTGGCATAGAGCAGCCGGCCTTTGCGGTCGAAAATGGTGAGCGCCGTGCGCAAGGAATCCAGCGAACGCAGAAGCGTCGCGGGGTCTTCCTGGAACTCCGTGCGATCAAGCGCTGCCGGATGGGCCGCGGCCATGTTTTTGCTCTGTACCGGGTCTCGGGGGGCGAGAATGCAGTGTTTTGCGTTGAAGATTGGTTAGGGTTGCGCCAAGCCCTGTTTACGCTGAGAGACGGAAATTTCGCGCCCGGCCCGAATCGCGCCATCTTCGCTAACAAAGGCTAACATTGCGCCCCTTCCAACCTGCCCAATCCTTGTGGAAAACTGAATGGAACCCGGCGCGCTTTAGCTTTCGTTAAGCCTGTGCGGTGAGACTGCGCCGGCTTTCATTCCGGCCCGCGGCACGCCTGATGGTGATGAAGACGAACAGTTTTTCGAACCCCCTGGATTTTCGGGCGCAGCGCCGGCTGTTTGCCTGGCTGCAGGCCGCCAAGGCTGGGGTGGGCGCATGCCTGGGATTGGCGTTTTTAGCCCTGGTCGGGCAGCCCGACACGGCCGAGCTTGTCGCCTTTCTGGGCCTGTTGGTTCCCGGGTTGCTGGCCTTGCTGACTTTGACGCCGATTTCCCTGGCGGTGCTGGAGCAGATCGGCCTGGCCTATTCGGCGGCTTTGATCGGCTATCTCACTATGTTGACGGGCGGGGTGGCATCGCCCCTGGTGATCTGGTTTGCCCTGATCCCCGCCGAGGCCGCGCTGTCGGGTGGGCGCCCTGCCGTGGTGCGGGCCGGTATTGCCGCGGCTCTGGCCTTTTTGGCTGTGGCCGCCGCCGAAGCCATGGGGCAATTGCCGGCGTCCCGGCTGACACTTCCTTTGTGGCAGGTCCATGCCTGTTCGGTGCTGGCCGCCCTGATGCAAGCGGCGTTGATCGCCGCCGCGGCCCAGGACCGCCAGCGGGCGGCGGATGCCGCCGCCGCGGAAGGCGCGGCCATGTACCGCTTCCTGGCCGACAATGCGTTGGACCTGATCACCCGTCATTCCTCCGATGGGCGTATCCGCTATGCCAGTCCAGCGACCTTGGCTCTGCTGGGCCGCTTGCCGGAAGATTTGATCGGCCAGGCCATGCCAAATCTGGTGCATCCCGAGGATTTGACCACGATCCAGGCGGCCTTGACGGAATCCAGCTATCACGGCCGCTTCGGCACCGCGGAAGTGCGGTTGCGCCACAAGGACGGCCATTATGTGTGGGCGGAAATGCGTTGCCGCCCGGCGCAAATGCATCTGGGCGATCCGGCCGATATCGTGGCGGTGACGCGGGACATTTCCGAGCGCAAGGCGCATGAGCGCGCGCTGGTGGAAGCGCGCGACGCCGCCCTGGGCGCTTCGCGCGCCAAGTCGCGCTTCCTGGCCAATATGAGCCATGAACTGCGCACGCCGTTGAATGCCATTATCGGCTTTTCGGAAGTGATGACGCGCGAAATGTTCGGCGTGCTGGGGCCGCGCTATCAGGAATATTCCCGCCTGATCCATGAATCGGGGGCGCATCTGCTGGAGCTGATCAATTCGGTGTTGGACATGTCCAAGATCGAAGCCGGAAAATTCGAGCTGCATGAGGAATTGTTCGATTTGGAAGAGACGGCCCAAAGCGCGGTGCGCGTTCTGAGGATTCCGGCCGAGCGCGCCGGCGTGGCGATGAAACTGACGGTGGCGCCGGGCGCGCGGCTGGTGTTTGCCGACCGGCGCGCGGTGAAACAGGTTCTGGTCAATCTTCTCTCCAATGGCGTGAAATACACCCCGCCCGGCGGCGAAGTGCGGGTATCGGCCAAGACGCTGGACGCCCATCAAGGGATCGAGATCACCGTCAGCGATACCGGCACCGGCATTTCCAGGGAGGATTTGGAGCGGCTGGGCAAGCCCTTCGAGCAGGTCGAGAATGCTGAAACCCGCGCCAAGGAAGGCACGGGATTGGGGCTGGCGCTGGTCAAATCTCTGTCCCAGATGCATGGCGGCGCTGCCGTCATCGACTCCGTGCTGGGCGAAGGCACCACCGTCACGGTGCGGCTGCCTTATGCGGCGGTGGATGCCAAGGGCGAGCGGCTCACCACGGGCAAGGTTTTGCCGTTCCGCGCGGCTTCCTGATACGGGCGCGGGTCTTTTGGGCCGTGAGTGTGTCGCGCGTGCTGTGAGGCGCGGCGCGCGGTACGCGTGTGAGCAGGTCCAGTGGACCTGCGAAAGCGGCGAACGCCGCGAGCTTGAGCGAGCGGCCGGCCGATGCTCCGCGCGTCGCCTACGCTGTCGCTAGGCGACGCCTGCTCACGTCCCAAAATCCCTCGCGCCTATGCCGTGGATTTGTTCTACAAACCGCCCATGACGTCGCCGCCACGCCTGAAAGCCGGAATCTTTGTGCGCGCCCTGACGCGCCGCACCGAGGTCGCGGGTGCGTCGGCCTTTGTCGTGCGGATGGGATCGGAGGAAGCGGGCAGCGTCATCCTCAGGGTCAACAGGCTCGACGGTTCGGTGCTGGTGCTGAACCAAGCGCGGGATGGCAAGGGCAATCTGGTCTGGGCCCAGCCGCTGGGCGGCTGGACGGACGAAAAACGCGTTGCCGACTGGTGCGACAAGCAGGTGAAATTCGATCCTGATCTGTGGATCGTGGAGATCGAAGATCGTGAGGGGCGTGCCTTTGTGGACGAGCCGATCGTCTGATTGGCGTCTGATTGTGGCCTGATTTGCATCCGGGCTTGGAGGCTGCTAACCCGCGCCCATGAGCCGTACCCCCGCTAGCGAAGCCGCGCGCCGCAGGACCTTCGCCATCATTTCCCACCCCGACGCGGGCAAGACCACCTTGACCGAGCATCTGCTGCTGCTGGGCGGAGCGATTCACGCTGCGGGGCGGGTCAAGGCGCGCGGCGAAGCGCGGCGCGCCAAGTCCGACTGGATGAAGATCGAGCAGGAACGCGGTATCTCGGTCACCTCGGCGGTGATGACCTTTGAGTATAAGGGCGCGGTGTTCAATCTGTTGGATACGCCGGGCCATGAGGATTTTTCCGAAGACACCTACCGCACCCTGACGGCGGCGGACTCCGCCGTGATGGTGATCGACGCCGCCAAGGGCATCGAGGCCCAGACCCGCAAGCTGTTCGAGGTTTGCCGGCTGCGCGATATTCCCATCATGACCTTTGTCAACAAGATGGACCGCGAGGCGCGCGACCCGTTCGAATTGTTGGACGAGCTTTCCGACCAGCTTCAAATCGAGACCGCGCCGATGATGTGGCCGGTGGGCATGGGGCTGAACTTCAAGGGCGTGTACGACCTGACCACGGATGCGTTCATTTCCTTCCATGACGGCAAACTGGACGATGCACTCAAAGCCAAGCTGGAAGAAGACGTCATGCTGGCGCGCGAAGGCCTACCGCGCTTCGATCTCGCCACTTATCGCGAAGGCCATTTGTCGCCGGTCTATTTCGGTTCCGCGCTCAAGAATTTCGGGGTGGCGCAATTGCTGGACGCGCTGGCGCAAAACGCCCCCAGCCCGCGCACCCAGGCCGCGGTGGGCCGTGCCGCCGAGCCGGGCGACAAGGAGGTCACCGGCTTTGTCTTCAAGGTCCAGGCCAATATGGATCCCAACCACCGCGACCGGGTGGCGTTCCTGCGGCTGGCCTCGGGCGAATTCAAGCGCAACATGAAGCTCAAACAGTCCGGCACCGGCAAAACCATCGGGGTGCACAATCCCATCCTGTTCTTTGCCTCCGAGCGCGAGACGGTGGACGAGGCTTGGCCCGGCGATATTATCGGCATTCCCAATCATGGCGTGCTGCGCGTGGGCGATACCTTGTCGGAAAGCGGCCAAGTGGTGTTCACCGGCATTCCCAACTTCGCGCCGGAAATCCTGCGCCGGGTGCGGCTTGCCGACCCCATGAAGCAGAAGCATCTGGCGCGCGCCTTGGAATCCCTGGCGGAAGAAGGTGTCACCCAGCTTTTCAAGCCCATGATCGGCTCGCAATGGATCGTGGGGGTGGTGGGTGCGCTGCAGCTGGATGTGCTCAAATCGCGTCTGGTGGCCGAATATGATCTGGAAGCGGAACTGGAGGCCTCGCCTTACGATAGCGCCCGCTGGCTATCGGGCAGCGATACCGAAATCGAGAAATTCTCCAACGCCAACAAGGGCGGCATGGCGTCGGATCGCGACGGCGCGCCGGTGTTCCTGGCCAAAAGCGCCTGGGAAATCGGCTATGTCGCCGATCGCTTTCCCAATGTGAAGTTCTTGAAAACCAGGGAGCGCCACGAAGTTCACACCGAGAGTTGACCAACTCACTGTCATGGCCCGCAAATGCGGGCCACCCAGGTGACACCGGATTTCTCTTGCAGGTTCAAGCAGCCCTTTATTTTTCGAGTTTTCAGATTGTCCCCAACTCGCTCCAGGGGATCGGGGCTAAGCTGCCTGCCCCTCGCGCCAGCCGCGCAACAGACGGGTGGCTTCGCTCATCGGTACCGTGTCGAAACTGTCCAGCAGGGCGAAGGCGCGGCTGCGGTCCGGCGCGGGATGGATAAGCAAGGCCAGGGCGGAAAATGTGGCGCGGTCGAAATGGGCGCCCTTGCAGGCAACTGTCAATGCCGATCCGGTTCGATCGTCCAGAATTTCGCGCACTTTGGCGTTGTCCACACCCAGGCTCTCAGCCAGGATGGCGGACAGGTTTTCGCCGCTGCGCGCGGCCTCGATCAAATTCTGTGTCTTGGATTCGCGCGGCAGCACGCGCTGCGCCAGCTCCGGATGGTTGTAGAGCCGAACGCGCAACCGCGCCCGGGTTGGGGCGTCCACATTGCGCACCGCCTCCGCCAGCAAGGCCTCACAGATGGCGCGCATGCTTTCGGGATAGTCCGGCTGCCATTCGATCAAAAGCTCGGCCACATCCTCGGCCAGCGCGGCGCGCAAGCCCGGACCGCGGTCGGCCAGTTGCAGCAGATGCGAAAGTTTGTCGGACGCAGCCATGATCTGTCCTTTGCAGGACATGCTGGCGCATCACTCTTAAGGTTCTGTTGGCGTCTGCTTAATGGAAGGTAAATCGGGCAGGTCAGTTCAGCCGGAACAAGCCGCCCACCAGCTTCCATTCCGCCGGCTTGATCAGTTGGTCATGCGCGACACGGACGGAATGCAGCGCGCCTTCCAGCTCCCGCTGCCAGAAATCCAGGAATTGTTTCAGGCCGGGAAAAAGCGGCGCCAGGTCATAGTCTTGCCAGATGAATTGTTGCAGCAGTTTGGGATGATCGGGCATGTGATAGTGAATGTCCGCAGTCGTCAGGCCGTAGCCTTCGAGCTGTGCCAGAAAGTCCTTGCTGACCATGCCTCTCTCACGAAGCCATGCTTGCGAGCGCCAAGGCTAACGGACAGAAGTATTTTTCCGGTAAAGAAATTTTGGCAGCCATCGGCGGTGGCTGCTAGCGCGGTGGCGTCCTACCCTATGATCGCCCAACTGTCCGGATAATAGCCGTTGAAGGGCGAGCGCGACGACACGGTATAGGCGCCCATGGCGTCGAACAGCACATAGTCGCCATTGGCGATGCTGTCGGGCAGCATCACCGGACGCGGCAGCACATCGGCGGAATCGCAGGTTGGACCATAGGCGCGGAAGGGGCGCTTTTCGCCCGCCAGCAGCTTGGCCTTGCCTTTGGCGTCCAGGCTAATGGCGCTGGGCGGATAGTCTTCATCGAAGCTGGGAAAGCGCTGTTCGTCGAAGCTGCCATAGATGCCGTCATTCAGATACAAACGGTCGCCGCGCCGCATCACCACCTGCGCCACCAGGGAAATGCCCGGCGCGCACAGGGCGCGGCCCGGCTCGCACATCACTTTTAGATCCGGGCGGCCCAGGGTGTTGAGCGCCTCTTTGATCATGTCGAAATACCAATGATAGGGCGGCGGCTCCTGTCCCGAATAGGCGGCGGGAAAACCGCCCCCGATATCGAGCGCCGCGATGTCCACACCGGACAGGGTAATCGTACGCTGGGCGATCTCGATCGCCTGGGCATAGGAAAAAGGCGACAGGCATTGCGAGCCGACATGAAAGGTCAGGCAGGGGGCGGCGCCGGCGGCGCGCACTCGTTTGAGCAATTTGGCGGCTTCTTCCGGGCGGCAGCCATACTTGCTGGACATCTCCAGCAGCGCGCCGCCCAACTGCGCCACCAATCGCACGAAAATCCGCAGCTTGGGCGATTTGCCGGTTTCGGCGAGCAGCTTGTCCAGCTCGGCATCGCTATCCACGACAAAGTCCGTGACGGCGTGCTTCTCAAAGGCTGCTTTGGCTTGGCCCGGCAGGCGCACCGGCGCCATGAAATGGCAGACGGCGTCCGGCAACAGGCTTTTCACCGCTTCGATCTCGCCCAGGCTGGCGGTGTCGAAATGCCGGATGCCGGCGTTCCACAGATGGGTCAGCGCCACCGGATGCGGATTGGCTTTCACCGCATAGAGAACATCGCCGGAAAAGCCGTCCAGGAATTGCTTGGCGGCAGCAGCGAATTTCTCGGGATGGACCAGATACAGCGGCTCGCCCGGCTTCAGGCTTTCGATGGCCTTGAGCGCGGAGGCAAAGCGCGGCAGGGAGTCAAAACGGGCCGGGGCGTTCATGGCTTGGCGTTTTGGGCCAAGGGGGGCCGCAGCGCAAGCGATTTTCCCCGCCTGGACCGTGACAGTTCCGCGAATCGCGGGCTGAGGCAGGATTGGGAGCGGAAGAGACTGTTCAGGATGACGTGCGCAACTGCCGGATGGTCTTTTTGCCGTCGCTCGAGGGCTGATAGACGCCGGTCATTTCGCTCAAGGCGCGGTTGAACATCGGGAGCGTAAAATAGTCGGGGACTTCCCAGGCATCGAAACCGACCCGGTGCTGATAGTTCACCTGGTCGTACAGAAAATCGCCCACGGCGCGGATTTCGCCTTTGAAGTTCAGCCGGGTGCGCAGGATGCGGGCCCAGGAAAAAGCGCGGCCATCGCGGAATTTGGGAAATTCCAGTGCCACCAGAGACAGGCGATTGACGTCTTCCCCCAGCAACTCGGGATTCTCATGGCTTTGCAGCCTGACGCCCAACGGCGTGTTGCGTGCGAGCAGGCTGTCCTTTTCCTTCTGGAAACGCGCCAGGGAAACCAGGACCGCCCCTTCCGGCAGGGACGCATCGTCCGCCACAGGCACAAATTGATCCTGCGCGTAAGCGCCGCCCGCTTCCTTATTGGAAAAGCTAATAAGTTTGGTCACGCCGCTTCTTTCTCATAGGCCGCGTTCTTGAACGGCGCCATGCCCAGGCGGCGATAGGTATCCAGGAAGCGTTCACCCGGCTGGCGCGTCTTCAGATAGACATTCACCACCCGCTCCACCGCGTCGGCAATTTCATGCTCGCCAAAGCCCGGCCCCATAATTTCGCCAATGCTGGCGTCTTCCGCGCCCGATCCCCCCAGCACCAGCTGGTAGAATTCCACGCCTTTCTTATCCACGCCCAGAATGCCGATATGGCCGGCATGATGATGGCCGCAAGCATTGATGCAGCCGGAAATCTTGATCTTGAGCTCGCCGATCTCCTGCTGGCGCGCCAGGTTCTCGAACTTGCGCGCGATGCTTTGCGCGATAGGAATGGAACGCGCATTGGCCAAATCGCAATAATCCAAACCCGGGCAGGCGATGATGTCGGTGATCAGCCCCGCATTGGGCGACGCGAAATCCAGTTGCTTGAGCTTGGCATAAATGGCGGGCAGATCCTTTTTGCGGACATGCGGCAGGACCAGATTCTGCTCATGCGTCACCCGCACTTCGCCCAGGCTGTACTGATCCATCAGGTCGGCGATGGCGTCCATTTGCTCGGAGGTGGCGTCGCCCGGCACTTGACCGGGTGTCTTCAAGGTGATGGTGGCGATGGCATAGCCGGGCGCTTTGTGCTTGTGCACATTGGTTTTGGCCCAATTGGCGAAATCTTGGCCGGCGTCGGGCAATGTGTCGGACAGACCGGTCTCGAACGCCGGTGGCGCGAAATACGCCGTGATGCGGTCCAATTCTTCCTGCGGCAGGGTGAGCGTGCCCATGCGCTTGAGCTCTTCGAACTCGCGCGCCACGCGGCGGCGCATTTCGTCGGGCCCGATGGCGTTGATCAGGATCTTGATCCGCTGCTTGTGAATGTTGTCGCGGCGGCTATCCTGGTTGTAGACGCGCAGCACCGCCTCCAGATAGGCCAGAATGTCCTGGCGCTCGACGAATTCGCGCATCACATGGGCGATATAGGGGGTGCGGCCCATGCCGCCGCCCGCGAACACTTTATAGCCAACGCGGCCAGCTGCGTTCTTGACGATCTGCACCGCCATATCGTGATACTGCAGCGCCGCGCGGTCGTGCGCACAGGCCCCCACCGCGATCTTGAATTTGCGCGCCAGAAAGACGAATTCCGGATGCAAAGACGACCATTGGCGGATGATTTCGGCCAAGGGGCGTGGATCCTCGATCTCTTCGTCGGTGGCACCGGCAAACTGATCGGCGGTGACGTTACGCACGCAATTGCCGCTGGTCTGAATGCAGTGCATTTCCACATCGGCAAGTTCGCGTAAGAGTGTAGGGACATCCACCAGCCGGATCCAGTTGAACTGAAGATTCTGCCTTGTGGTGAAGTGCCCGAAATTCTTGTCATAGGTGCGGGCGATATGGGCAAGCTTGCGCATCTGCTTGGACGAAAGGGTTCCGTAAGGCACCGCGATACGCAGCATATAGGCGTGCAGCTGCAGATAGAGCCCATTCATCAGGCGCAAGGGTTTGAACTGGTCTTCGGTCAATTCCCCCGACAGGCGGCGCGCCACCTGGCCGGCGAATTGATTGACCCGCTCGCTGACGAATTGGGCGTCGAACTCGTCATAGCGGTACATATTGGGCTGCGCGGGCTTGACGACGGCGTTAAGCATGGAACTGGCCCGCCTGCTTGCCGGTATGGGGGTGCACGGTCGGCCCCGCGGCGCGGATAATCTCGCGTTCTTTCACCGGTTTGATCTTGCCATTCACCTCGCGTACCTCGAACAGATAAGGCGCGACCACCTGATTGCGTGCCAGTTCCGCCGTGGCGGCTGCCAAGGCCGTCTCGGCGCTGGCTTGGTCGGGATAGACATCGCCATCGGCCAGGATCGGGACCCAGCCATTGCCCTTGCGATAGAGCACATCCCCATCGCGCAAGCGGTTGGCAGTCAACATCTGCAGGCCTTGATTTTGGTGCGCCATGGAGGCGGAAAGATCACGCCCGGCGGGCGAAATCAAGACTTTAACATGTCACGGGTGTAGTTTTGAAATATTCACATATCTTATATGTATTATAATATGCCGGAATACGGGCATAATCGGGAAAACGGGGGATTCATGCGAGAAACGGGCAAAAGCCTCACCATTCCGCAGTTGAGCGCCGTCATGGCGGGCAATGCGCTGGAATTCTACGATTTCCTGGTCTTCCTTTTTTTCGCGGTTCCGATCGCGGCGACATTCTTTCCCAGCGAATCTCCCACCAGCAGTTTGCTGCGCGCTCTGGCGGTTTCCGGGGTGGGGTTCCTGGCCCGGCCGTTGGGTGGCCTTTTGATCGGCCCCTTGGGCGACCGGATCGGCCGCAAGCCCGCCATGTTGTTTTCCTTCGGCTTGATGGGCTTTGCCATTGTCGGCATGGCGCTGACGCCTTCTTATGCCAGCATCGGTATCGCCGCGCCGATTTCGGTGGTGATCTTTCGCTTGCTGCAGGGCTTTGCCTTGGGCGGTGAAGTGGGCCCCACCACCGCGTTCTTGATGGAGGCGGCGCCGCCGGAAAAACGCGGTCTCTATGTTTCGATGCAGCTCGCCACCCAATATGCGGCAACCCTGACCGCGGGTGTGATCGGCGTGTTGCTGGCGCAATTGTTGACCCCGGAAAATCTGGTCTCCTGGGGTTGGCGGGTGGCGATGCTGCTGGGCGCCGCGGTGGTGCCTTTGGCGCTGATCATCCGCCGCCGCCTGCCCGAGACATTCGAACGGCCAGCAGGCGTCAAGCCGCCCGCCATGACCCGCGCCCAGCTTGGCCTGTCACTATTGATGCTGGCAATGGCGGCCGCCGCAACCATCACGACTTACACGCTGATCACCCTGAATATCTTTGCCACCACGACCTTGGGTCTGACACCGACGCAAGCCTTTGGCGCCGTCGTTATTGGCGGCATATGCGGAGCAATCGGCTGCCCTATCGGGGGACGGCTTTGTGACAGGCTGGGCCGCAAACCGGTGATGATCACAACTTTCGCGCTTCTCTGCGCCGTGAGTGTGCCTTGCTTCATGCTGATGGCACAGTTGCGCACCACCTCCGTGCTCTATGCCTCCGCTGCCCTGATGGTCAGTCTCCTGGCTCTGGGGACGCCTGCGACTTTGGCCTTTTTGAGCGAGAATCTGCCGGCGCATCTGCGCTCCGGCGGCATCGGTATCATCTATGCCGTTGCTATCGCGCTGTTCGGCGGGACCGCCCCGTTTGTGGTCACATGGCTGACAGACGTCACCAAGTCGCCCATTGCGCCGGCTTGGTATATGTGCGCGGCCTTGCTGGTGGCCCTGTGCGCCATGCTGGCGGTGCGTGAAAGCGCGCCGGTTAAGACGGGATCGCGATAGCGCTTTCATGCCAGCGCCGCAGCAGCGCCCATTCCAACAGCGACAAAGCGGCGAAGATCGCCACGCCGGTTAGCGCCAGAAGCGCAAGCGCCGCGAACAGCGTGGCGATCTCCAGGCGGTTGCCGGATTCCACAATCCGCCATGCCAGGCCCGTGGCGGTGCCCGAGCCCGCCACGAATTCCGCCACCACCGCGCCGATCAAGGCCAGGCCGCCGGCTGTCTTCATGCCGGACAGCAGATAGGGCAGGGCGGTGGGCAGGCGGATGCGCCACAAGATTTGCGCCCGCGACGCGCCGTAGAGACGAGACAGATCGATCAGGTTGAAATCGGCGCTTTTCAGACCCAGCGTCGTGCCCGCCAGAATGGGAAAAAAGGCCACGATGGCGGCGATGATCGTCAGCGCCAGATTGATACGCTCAAATCCCACCCAGATCAGGATCAAGGGCGCGATGGCCACCACCGGTGTTACCTGCAGGATCACCGCATAAGGATAAAGCGTGCGCTCCAACAGCCGGTTTTGGGAAAAAGCGATGGCCGTGGCCACCCCCAGTATCGCGGCGGCGAAAAAAGCTTGCAGGGTTATCGTCAGGGTGGAAATCAAGGCCGCCATCAGCGCGGTGAAATTCTCCCCAAAGGCGCGCGCGATCGCGCTGGGAGCGGGCAGGATGTAAGGCGGCACTTGCCAGTGCGCCACCGCGCCTTCCCAAGCCCCCAGCAAGAGCGCCGCCACCATGACGGGAAGCGCAATATCCCAATATCGTTTCATGCCGCCACGCCTTGGTTCAGAGCAGCGCCGATGGTGCGCTGGGCTTCGATGGTCTGTGGCGCCAAGCGCGCATGGCGGTTGGTGGGCAGGGCTAGGTCCGCGGCAATGCGCCCCGGACGCGGCGTCATGACCAGGACCCGCTGCGAAAGATAGCTGCTCTCGCTGATGCTGTGAGTCACGAATAGGACCGTCAGCCCGTCTTCGCGCCATAGTCTGAGCAGATCGTCGCCCAAGGCGTTGCGGGTGATCTCATCCAGCGCGGCAAAGGGCTCGTCCAACAGCAGCAGTTTGGGCCGCGTCGCGTCCGCAAAGGAACAAAGCGCGCGGGCGATTGAAACGCGCATTCTCATGCCGCCCGACAGCTCGCGCGGAAAGGCATGTTCGAAACCCGCCAGACCCACCCGCGCCAGCGCGGCGGCGGCGCGGTCCTTGGCTTGCCCGCGCGGCACCTGTTTCAGGTCCAGCGGCAATCGCGCATTGGTGAGCGTGTCCGCCCAGGGCATCAAGGTCGGTTCCTGAAATACAAAACCGATTTCGGGCTTGCCGCCTGGATAGGCGATGGCCCCGGCATTGGGGGCCAGCAGCCCCGCCACCAGCCGAAGCGCGGTGGACTTGCCGCAGCCGCTGGGACCCAGCAGGGAAATGAAAGCGCCAGAGGCGATGTCAAAGGAAAGATCCTCGAGCGCTTGCACACCGCTGTCAAAACGCTTGCCGACCTGCGACAAGGACAAAAGGCTCACGGAAAGCCCTGCCAGGTCGCGCGCACAAAGTTCAAGTCATAGGCTTTGCGGTAATCCAGTCCCTTGGGGTAAAGGCCCAGCGCCGTCATGGTGTCATAGAAGGTTTTCCACCGCAGGTCCGTCATGCTCCCCATGCCGAAGGCGCGGCCGTCGCCGCTGATCAGCATTTCGTGCCGCTTCATCTTTTCCAAGGCCTGGGTGAGAATGGCATCGGTCATGTCGGGATTTTGCTGCTTGATCAGCGCATTCCCCTTGGCGGGATTTTCCAGATATCGCAGCCAGCCCGAACGGGAGGCGTCCACGAACAACTGCACCGTCTTGCGGTCGGTGTCGATCCATTTCTGCGGCACCAGCACCATATTGGCGTAGCCCGGATAACCATAGTCGGAGAGCAGAAAGATCTTGGGCGTGAAATGCGCCTGTTGCTGGATCGTGAATGGCTCGCTGGTCAGATAGCCTTCCTGGATTGCATTGGGGTCTTGGATGAAAGGCGCCAAATTGTAGGTGTATTTTCGAATCTGCTTGTCGCTGAAGCCGAACTTGGCGCGCAGCCATGGCCAGAAAGCGCTCATGGTGGCGGAGGAGATCAGGATAGGCTTGCCGCGCATATCGGCCAGGCTGTTGACGTCGCGGCGCGGATGCGAAATCAGGACCTGCGGGTCCTTCTGAAAGACCGCCATCACCGCGCGTATGGGCACGCCGCTGCGCACCATGTTAAGGGGGATGAAGCTGTTGGATCCCATGCCGAAATCCGCCGCGCCGCCCGCCAAAAGCTGCGGCACATTCACATCGGGACCGCCCTGAATGATTTTCACGTTCAGTCCGCGCCTGGCATAGAGGTCCTCGGCCACGGCCTGATAGAATCCGCCATGCTCGGCCTGCGCCTTCCAGTCGGTGATGAAGCGAATGGTGGTGGCGGCGGCGGCGCCTTGCGGCAGGCCTGCGAATAGCGCGGAGGTCAGGAACATGCGGCGGTTCATGGCCGCTTTATAGCAGATTTTGCCCGGCTCTAACGGTCGGCGTCGCCTCGGCGCCTTGGCCGCTCATTTTCTTCTTCGGCATTCTCGCTGCCGCCGAACAGCCAGTCCAGCAATCCACGACGCTTGCGCTCGGGGCGTGCTTGCTCCGGCTCTTCCGCAGGCAGATCCGGCAACCGGCTCAGGGCTTCGTCGCTCGGGCCATCCCAGATGACACTGGAAGCCATCAGTTCCTGTTCGGGCGGCGGCGGCAATGACCGGTCCAGCGGCTTCAAGGGCCGGCCCTGCTCCGCCACCAGCATGGTGTCGCGCCAGATATAGGCGGGAAGGGTGCCGCCGGTGACGCCGCGGGTGGGCGAGGAATCGTCATTGCCGGTCCAGGCCGCGCCGACATAGTCGGTGGTGAAGCCGACGAACCAGGCATCGTGCGAGTCCTGGGTGGTGCCCGTCTTGCCGCCGGCTTCGCGTCCATGCAGCGAGGCGTAACCGCCTGTGCCATGCGCCACCACACTCCACAGCATGGCGGTCAAATCGCGGTTTATTTCAGTGTCTATAACGCGGCGCGGCCTTGGCGCTTGGCGCAGATAGACGGGCTTGCCGCCGATATCCACCTGAGTGACCAGATAGGGCGTCGCACGCAAGCCGCCGTTGGCAAATGCCGCATAGGCGGCCGTCAGTTCCAGCGGCGTCACTTCGTTGGTGCCCAGCGCCAAGGACGCATTGGCTTCCAGCCGCGAGGTGATGCCGACGCGCTTGGCCACCGCCACGACATTGCGTACGCCCACTTCCTGCGCCAGGTTGACGGTGATGGTGTTGACGCTATGGGTCAAAGCGTCGGCCAAGGTGAGGGTGCCGTAATATTTTCCGCCGAAATTGGTCGGCCGGTAACCGCCAATGTCCACCGCTTCGTCATCGCGTGTATCCCAGGGCGTGAGGCCATACTCCAACGCCGCCAGATAGACGAAGGGCTTGAAGGCCGAGCCGGGCTGGCGATGGGCCTGGGTGGCGCGATTGAACACCGACTCGCGATAGTCCACGCCGCCGATCAAGGCGCTGACCGCGCCGTCCAGCTTCATGATCACCACCGCCGCTTCGCGGGTGCGCGTTTTTTTGCCGTATTTGGTGATGGTACGCAGCGCCGCCAAGCGGGCGGCTTCTTGCACCTTGGGTTCCAGGGTGGTGTGAACCACCATGTCGGAGCTGGGCGGCTTGCCGTTGACGGTCGCGAGCTGTGTCGCCTCCTCGGCGGCGGTATCCAGAAAATAATTGCGCGCATCCGCGCTGGCGCGATCGATGATCCTGGCCGGATTGGCGCGCGCCTCGGCCGCTTGCGCTTCTGTGATGGCGCCATTGTCCATCATGGAATCCAGAACCAGACTCGTTCGCTGCTGTGCACGCAACAGATCGCGGCGGGGCGAAAACACCGAGGGCGCCCGGGTCAGCGTTGCCAGCATCGCGGCTTGCGCCAAGGTCAGGCGCCGGGCGCTGGTGCCGAAATAGACCCGCGCCGCGCCGTCCACGCCATAGGCGCCGCTGCCCATATAGATGCGGTTGAGATAGAGCTGCAGGATCTGTTCCTTGGTCAGGGACTTTTCCAGGCCGGCGGCGTTGATCAACTCCACCAGCTTGCGCGACATGGTGCGTTGCTGATCGGTGTAAACGATCTTGGCCGTCTGCTGGCTGATGGTGGAGCCGCCGGCCACCCAGCGCCGGGCGCGCGTATTCAGCAGCATGGCGCGGCCCAAGCCCACCGGATCGATGCCGTGGTGAGAATAAAAGCGCCGATCCTCCATGGCGATAAAGGCGGCGGGAAGATAGGCGGGCATCTCGTCCAGTTTCAGCCTTTCGCCCACGATGGCGCCGCGATGACCGACTTCCTTGCCGTCAGCGTCCAGGAAGGTGAAAGCCAAGGGGCGGTTGACGGCATAGAGGTCGACGGCCGGATCCAGGCGCGGCGCGAAGAATCCCAATAACAGGGGGGTGAGATAGATCAGCGCCAAGGGCACCGCGATCATGGCCATGGTGATGGCGAAGGCGGGCGCATAAGGCTGCCCCAGGCGTGCCAAGCGGCGCCATTCGCCAATATCCAGAAGGCGCTCGAACATCGCCGATAGCTGACCGATATTTGCGGCACTTTCAAGGTGGCGGCCGGCCGGGCGACCATGCCAAGCTGGGGTCATGTGGGACGGCATGACCTTGATACCGGGGCGCGAATGCGGCGAATGCACCGCCTGCTGCGTGTTTCCATCCATTAACAAACCTGAGATACAGAAATTATCCGGCGCGCGCTGCCGCCATTGCACGGGCCGCGGCTGCGCCATCTATGACAGCCGGCCGCCGGTTTGCCGCAGTTATTATTGCGCCTGGCGGACCGTGAATATTTTCGGCGACGATTGGCGGCCGGACAAATCCGGGGTGCTGCCCTATGTCGAAACCGAAGGCATTCCCGATAACTTTCATTTTTCCGCCGGCATCGGATTGGCGCTGATAGGTCATCCTCTCAAGATCGTGCGCCAGAAATATTTTCAGGATTTTGTGGTGACGGGTGTGATGAATTCGATACCGATGTTTTTATCCCTGCCGGGTCCGCGTGGGCACCTGGCGGCGACCGTGTGGTTGAACACCGAACAAATGGTGGAGGCGGTCCGCCGCAACGCCGTGAAGGATGCCCTGGAAGCGGCTGTGAAAATTCTGCGCGGCTGGAAATTCCAGCCGGCGGTCATCACTTATTCGGGAAATGATGTGAGTAGCCCGGCTTAGGTGTC
>DATFDR010000051.1:0-8323 GCA_035251935.1 Rhizomicrobium sp.
CTGGTGAGGGGTGCGTTCATGCACCCAACTCACCCCTCACCTGAAAAATCAATGGGTTGAGCGTCGCTATCGCTCCACTAACCCAATGATTTTTCTTCCTCTCCCTCAAGGGGAGAGGAAAGAAAGAACAGACTTGATCACAACCGACTCTAATAGCCTCTCCAGCCGTAATAGGGCGGCGGCACGATCTCGGGCAGGAATTCCGGCTTGACGCCCCAAAGGCGGAACACCGCTTCGGCGATGGGCGTGATCTGACTGGGATCGGTATCGAGCAGCACATGCTGGATACGCCCCTGCTCCTGCGGACGGGTGGCCAGCGCGCCGATGCGCTTGAGCAGGGCTCCCCATTGCGCTGGAAGACCCGGCGCGGCCAGGACGGTATTTGCCGTCTCGGCGGGGAGGGTGATCCTCATCAGCATCCGCATCGTCTCACCCGTCCTCTCACCCGTTTGGCCGGTCGAGGAACAGGCGGGTGAGCGCCTCGGCTTCCCCGGGATCGTCCAGAGCTGCGCGCAATTCCGCCAGCAGTTCCGGCAGGGGGTTGGCGTCCCGCGCGGCGGGATCGCCGCCCGCGCCGGTCACGGTGCCGCGCCAACGCGGCGAAGCGGCCAGCTGCTCCCGCAGCCCCACCCGCAGCACGTCCAGCCACATGGCTGGGCAGTAGCTCAGATTGAGCGACCAGCTGGGTTCCCCCGCCCCGGTGTGATGCACCGTGCCGCGCGGCACATACAGCAGCGTGCCCGGTTCCAGATCGACCGTCTGCTCTGGCGGCCGCCGCGCCCCAGCCAGCAACGGCGCGAGCGCGGGCGTGATGGCGGACGAACCCAGCGTATAGCTGTCGGGCGGAGTGGGCACCATCGGCGTCTCGCCCACCTGCCAGCGCTTGGCGCCGGTGAGCTGGACGGTGAAATTCTCGTTCTTGTCGAAATGCGGCACCGCGCCGCCCCCGGCGGGGGTGAAGAACAGGCTGGCGAGCACTTTTTGGCGCGGCGCGCCGAGGAAATCCGCCAGGCTGTCGGTCAGCGCGGGCAACGGCACATTGACGAAATAGAGCGTGGCGCCGATGTCATGGAATTGCGCCGCGTTCGTGGGATCGACTGGAAAGACGCTGTGCGCAACGAAATCATTGGCCAGCCAGGCCTGCGCCCCTTCCCGCACCGCGCCCGCCAGCCGCGCTGGATCGAGCGGCCCGATGGTCTCGCGGATGAACGCCAGATCGTCCGCCGCCAGCGGCAGCAGCGCCATGCGCGACTGCCAGTATTCGGCGAAGAACCGCTCCGCGCCGATGGGCGCTAGAAGGCGGCGCATGTCCAGCCTATCGGTCATAGCGGTTTTGCGCCGGCACGGCGGCGGCCATAAAAAGAGAGCCGTTTCGGATTGAGATAATGCGGATGCTTCCCTCATCCTCACCATGGCCGGCCTCCGAGCCGGCCATCCAGAGCCGCAAACACGGTATTTGTTTGCCCTGGATGGGCGGGTCAAGCCCGCCCATGGTGAGTGTAAAGGCTCATTTCAATTCAAAAAGGCTCTAAGGTCAAATAATACAAGGGCCCCCGTTTCCGGGAGCCCCTGTTCTGTCCGATGATGGCTTCTGCGCGTCTCTAGAAGTTGACGCGGACGCCGAGGCGGACCTCGCGGCCCAGATAGTCGTATCGGTTGACCGAGTGGATGGGACCACCATTGTTCTGGACGTCACTGTTATGGGCCGGCACCATCACCGGAGGTATGTTCAGAACATTGTCCACGGCAGCGAAGAATTGCCAGTTATCGTCCAAGTCATAGGACGCGCGCAGATCCAGATAGGCGGTCGGATCGATCTGGGCCACGTCGTCCGAGACCAGGAACCGGTCCGCCGCGGGCGCCCGGTTGCCGGTGTTGATGGCATTGTTGAGAATGGCGCTGCCGAACCAGCGCACCTGGGTTGTGAGGGAGATGGGGCCGGTTTTGTAGTTCGCCGACACCGTTCCATTCCATTTCGGCCTGCCTGTGGAGTTATCCGCGTCCAAGCCGCCCAGCGTGCCGGCATAGCTGTCGGGGGTGGACGAGCCAAAGTCTCTCGCCGTGATCTCGTTCATAAAGGTGGCGGCGAAGGACAGCGTCAATGTATCGTTGTCCCACACCTCGGTGACATAGTTGGCCTGGAGATCCATGCCGTTGGTGTAGGTCGAGTTGAGATTGAGATTGACGCGCGTGATTTGGCCGAACGGGCCCCCGCCAGCCCCGACGAAGTCATATACGGAACACACTGGGTTGCTGAGATTCCCCGTATCGACCCTGCAGGCTGGGAAGTAAAAATTGTTGATATCGAGGAGGCCGACCTGGCCCGTGAGGGTGATATCGTACCAGTCCAGGGAGAAGGTGAATCCTGGAATCCAGCGCGGCGTCAGCACGATGCCGCCGGTGATGGTGCGCGCGGTTTCAGGCGAAAGCGTGGGATTGCCACGGTCTTGGCGGACCACGGTGACGGTTGCTGCGGTGGGAGTTCTGGGATCTCTGAATGCCCCGGTATTGTTGGAGACCCCGAACAGTTCATTGATCGTAGGGGCGCGGATATCCACCGACCAGGTGGCGCGCAGCTTGATGTCTTCGATGACCTGGCTGGTGAAGCCCAGCTTCCAGGTCTCGACCAGGCCGGAGGTGGAATAGTCGGTGATGCGACCGGCGGCGTTGAAGTCCAACGACTGCACGAAGGTGTCCTTCAGGATCGGGACGTCAACTTCCAGGAAGGCTTCCCGCACATTCACGTTCCTGGAGGGGAAGTTGACATAGTTGCCAACCGCATAGCCGGCTCTATCGCCAAGCCCGGCTGTAGAGGTTGGAAAAAGCGGGTTCACATTGTTGCCAGTTTCTACGGGGGCCACATTCTTGCCGGCTTCCTTGCGGTAATGGAAACCGAAGGCGGTAGTGATGTCGCCGGCGGGCAACGCCCAGGGCAGCTTGCCCTGCATGGACGCCTCGAACACGTCCATGGTGAGCGTCATATTCTCGAAGCTCCGCTGGTCCCTTCCGGGGACGTTTCCGGTCACATAGCGGATGGCCGCCGCGCTGGCGACACCTTCCCCGAAGATATTCAAAGGAACGCAGCCCGGCGACGCCGACACTCGGTTGACGAGACTCCCATCGGTGACGACCGCGCCCGTCAGCGACGAGCGGCAGACGATGCTGCCCAGGGCGAAGCCGGACGTGCCGCGATTGGCGGGGGTGACAAGCACCGCGTCCTGGGCGGCGGTCAGGTTGGCTTTGATCGCCACGCCCAGGGTGCGGACCGAAAAGCGCGTCTGGGAATGCGAGATATAGCTGTTCCAAAGCCAGTCTTCACCCAGCGAGCCTTCCAGGGTGAAAACGCCGCGCATCATCTGGCGGCGGTTGAAGGTCGTCGCCGGCGCCAGCGAACCCGCGGCCTGCTTGGTATAGTTTTCGCCGGTGACGGTATTGTTATTGAAGTTGTTGCCGTTGAGTATGCCCATGCTGAAGGACGTGATCCCGCCGGCGATCATTTGGTCACGGACCTGGGCCGGAAGGAAGGCATTGTCCGTCTTGACCGTCACAGCCTGATCCCGTGCCTGGGCGTCGCCCTTGCCGGTGAAATAGCCGTAATTCAACTGCACGGAAGCCTTGATCGTATCGGTCAGCTTGTACGAGCCGTGGGCGAACAGGGTGTAGGTGGTGTTGGGGCCGCCGATGGTCTGCCAGCGTGCTTCGCTGTCAGCGTCGGTCAGTGTCCCGCCATTGGAAATGTTACCGCCGGTGATATTGCCGAAATTCACCTGCTCCACCCTGCCGTTTTCAACGAATCTGATGCCACGCAGGGCATTGGCTGGAGCAAGAGCCGTGACGCCGCCGACGCCGACCGTCCCGCTGCCGGCGGTGCTGGAAAGGATCAGGCCGCCCTGGGTCCTATGCGCCAGACCGACATGGTCGGCGAGGACGAATTGGGGGTTGGCGTTGCTGGTGCCGGCACCCGGGGCCGTGTTCGTGACCGCATAGGTGCCGCGATACCATTTTTGCTCCGTCAGCAGGACGGTGTCGGGACGCTTGTTATAGCTGAACGCCAACTCCAGATGGCCGCGGTCGCCGAAGAAATTGCTGCCCCAGACCGCGTCCGCGGAAATGGAGCGGACAAGGCCGCTTGTGGTTTCGCCGCCCTGCACCGACCCTTTGAAGCCAACGAAATTCTTGTCGATCACGAAATTGATGACGCCGGCCACCGCGTCGGAGCCCCAGGCGGCCGAAGCACCGCCGGTGACCACATCCACGCGGGAGATGATGGCGCTGGGCAACGTCGTGGTGTCCACGCCGCCGGTCAGGTTGGAGTTCACGACGCGCTGGCCATCGAACAGAGTCAGCGTGCGGTTGCCACCGAGATTGCGCAGACCGAGGATGTTTGCGCCCGCATTGCCCGGCGCGGCACCGCCCTGCGAGGCGCCGAAGGAGGTCGGATTACCGTTGACCATGGGCAATTGCCGTACCGATTCGGCGATGTGGCCGTAAGCGTTGCTCTGCAGCTTTTCGGTATCCACCACCGTCACCGGGGTCGGCGCTTCAAAACCGCCGATCGAAATGCGCGATCCGCTGACAACGACCGATTCCACATTCTCGACCGGTTGCTGCGCCAGAGCAGCGCCGGCGCTCAACGCCAAAATGGCGGCACCGCCAGCCAGACGCACGCGGGTCTTGGTCAAACCGTAAATCATAGGATAGTCCCCCTGGACGTTGTTCTACCGGCGTAATGCCGGGCTTCGCCGGGCTGGATAGCAGACGTTCGCGCCGCCAGGCGAGAGAATATTCCATAAAATCGGCCCGGCACTGCTCGGAAAAAGCCGAACGTCACATTATTGCCACGCCGAAAAGAGATGTGGGAATTTTGTGCGATGCAGCATGATCTCGGTAATACCGTTCAATATCGTGGTTTTTGAACGATTCATGACAAACGGGTCCGCGACCGCCACAGAAAATGCCCATGCGTTAAATTGCACCGCTCCGACGCATTAATCGGGCGCCGAACAGAGCTTCCAACGAATCGGGGATTCGATTTTGCCTGCGCGCATTGGGAAAACAGCAGCCGATTTCCCCTCTTGTGAAACCACGCCGAAGGAAGAGGGTAAGGATCACTCTTTTATAAAATCCCGCAGCCTTCCATAGCTGCGCTCGATATGGCCGCGCATCGCGGCTTCGGCGCGCACGCCGTCCCGCGCGCGAATGGCCGCAATGATCGCGTCATGCTCATGCACCGCTTCCTCCGTGATCTCGCGGCGAAAGCAGGAGCGGAAAATATGCACATGGATGTGCAAGCGCGCCAACGACTCCGCGATCGGATGATTGCCCGCGCCTTGCGCGATCAAGCGGTGAAACTCGGTATCCATGTCGGCGAAGGCATCGTGCGAGCCGGCCTCTTCGCCGCTGGCCAGCGCCGCCATATCGCTTTCACCCATGCCTCGGGCGGCCTTACGCGCGGCATAGGGTTCCACCAACAGGCGAAACTCAAACAATTCGTCCAGCTGCGTCCGGTCCATGCGGGCTGAAGTCATGTAACCGGCAAAATGGCGTTTGCTGACCAACCCATTGGCTTCCAGCATGGACAGGGCTTCGCGGATCGGGGTCTGCGACACCCCCAATTCCCGGGCCAGACTGTCCACCGAGACCCGCGTTTCGGGCGGCAGCCGGAGCGACAGGATATCGGCACGGATACGGCGATAGACCTCCTCCGCCAGACCGGAGGGGCGGGTAATCGACCGATCCGCTGGTTGGGCGTAACCCGGATTGGAAGGCAACTTTCCCACAGACAGAGCGCTTTTTGCCATTGACCCGATGGAGCCTAATCCATACCTTCCCAAAATCCTATAGGATATTTGATCTGTGCTGGTTTCCGTCGAGGATGTCCGAACGCTGGCCGAGGGGATTCTGCTAGCCAATGGCGTGCCGGCCGACCATGCGCGAACCCAGGCGGGCCTGTTCATCGAAGCGGAAATGCGCGCCATTCCTTCGCATGGGCTGCTGCGTCTGCGCCGGGTGATCGAGCGCATCCATGCCGGCCTGTCGGTGCCAGGCGCCACCGGCAACCATGTTTGGACCGCGCGCAGTTTTCTGGCGGTGGACGGGATGCGCGGCTTGGGGCCCGTGGTCGTGATGGCCGCGCTGGATGCCATCATCCCGCGCGCCCGCGAAGACGGCATCGCCATCGCCGCCATCCGCAACACCAATCATCTGGGCGCGCTGGCTTACTATGCCGAGCATGTCGCCACGCTCGGCCTGACCTGCATTGCGCTCACCATATCCGAAGCGCTGGTGCATCCCTTTGGCGGACGCAAGGCGATGATCGGCACCAATCCCATCGCCATCGGCGTACCCGCCTGCCCGCATCCCATGGTGCTGGACATGGCGACCGGCCTGGTTTCGATGGGCAAGATTCACGATCACGCCAATCGCGGCGCGCCCATCCCCTTGGGCTGGGCGCTGGACGAAGACGGCGATCCCACCACCGATGCATCCGCCGCCAAGAAAGGCGCCATCGCGCCGTTCGGCGGCGCCAAAGGCTATGCGCTGGGCATTGCGTTCGAAGTGCTGGTGGCGAGCCTGGCGTCATCGGCCATCGGCACCGATGTCAAAGGCACGCTGGATTCGGTGAACGTCTCCAACAAGGGCGACATCTTCATCGTCATCGCCCCGCCCCATGCCGAAGCCGCCAAGGCCTTGGTGACGGCGTATCTCGACAGCATCCGCGCCGCCGCCCCCGCCGATCCGGAGCATCCCGTGCTGGCGCCAGGCGATCGCGCCCACAAGGTGCGCGCGCAAGCGCAAAAGCGCGGCGTCTATCTCGACGACGGGCTGTGGAACGATCTTCAGAAGCTGGCGGCGGAATCGGAGGAAAAAATATCATGACCAATCTGTTCGGCGCCTTGCGCCTGCCCGCTTCGGTGATATTCGGTTCCGGCCAGCGCGCCGCCATCGGCATGATGACCGCCGGAATCGGCAAGCGTGCCTTGATCTGCACCGATGCGCGGCTGAGCGGCGACGCCCAGTTCAAGGCGATTGTCGCCGACATAAAGGCCAATGGCGTGGAGGTCAAAATCTATGACTGCACGGAGGCCGACCTGCCGATCAATGGCATTTCCGGCTGCGTCGCCGAATGCGCCGATTTCAAGCCCGATGTCGTGCTGGGGATCGGCGGCGGCTCCTGCATGGATATGGCCAAATGCGTGGCGGTGTTGCTGGTCCATGGCGGTTCGTTGCGCGACTACTATGGCGAGAACAAAATTCCCGGGCCCGTGGCGCCGGTGATCGCGGTGCCCACCACCTCTGGGACGGGGTCGGAAGTGACGCCCGTGGCGGTGGTCGCCGACACCGAACGCGGCACCAAGGTGGGCATTTCCAGCCCCTATCTGATCCCGCGCGCGGCAGTGTGCGATCCCGAAATGACCGTCAGCTGTCCGCCCAGCCTAACCGCCGTGAGCGGTGCCGATGCGCTCACCCACGCCATCGAAAGCTTTACCGCCGCCAACCGCGCGGTGACGCCGGAGCTGACCGTCAAGAATGTGTTCGTGGGCAAGAATGTGCTCAGCGACACGTTCGGCCTGCTAGCGCTCACCAACATCTTCAAGGCCCTGCGCACCGCGGTGAAAGACGGCAAGAATATCCAAGCCCGCGAGCAGATGATGCTGGCTTCGCTGGCTGCCGGTTGCGCCTTCGGTACGGCGGGCACCGCGGCGGCGCATGCCATCCAATATCCGGTGGGCAATGAGACCCACACCCCGCATGGCATGGGTGTGGCGCTATTGATGCCCTATGTGATGGAGTTCAACCGCCCCAACTGTGTGGCCACCTTTGCCCAGATCGGCCGCGCCATCGGCCTTTGCGGTACGGACGAGGAACTCTCTCATAAACTGATCGACGAAGTGGCCAAATTGCTCAAGGACATCGGTATCCCCGCAACCCTCAGGGAACTGGGACTGCCGGAAGACAAGCAGGACTGGACGGCGCAAAGCGCCATCGGCGCCACCCGCCTGGTCAACAACAATCCGAGGCTGCTGGACGTGGACGCCATGAAGGCGATCACCCGCGCCGCCTTCTCCGGCGACCGCGCGGCACTTGCTTCCTGATTTCGCCAATAGAGAGACCCATGACCAACACTGTTACAATCCCCGCGCCCAAGTCCGGCCCAGCCCCCTTCCCAATTCCCACCGACCTTTGGATCGGCGGCAAATGGGTGGAAGGCTCGGCCAGGAAGCGCGTCGATGTGTTCGATCCTTCTACCGGCAAAAAGATCACCGACGTCGCCGACGGCGATGCCAACGACGCCCTGGCCGCGGTGGACGCCGCCGACAAG
>DATFDR010000052.1:0-12254 GCA_035251935.1 Rhizomicrobium sp.
CCCCTCCGCGGGATCAGCGCGGAATGAGTTAAATTGCCGGCTCCATTTCTGGAAAAGTTGGATACCCTCCCCCGTGCCCACAACACCGGTTCGGATGACGGCTGGATTTCGTGAAAAGTTGACTGGTCCGAACTGGAGCAACCCTTCCTTCGGATAGTCGCTGCGCTGGCCATAACCGATGGCAACCTCCGGCTCGTCGAATTCCAGAAGTTGGGCCGAGGAACTGCCCGGAACAAAGCGGCGAACAGCGCTTTCGATTGCCCGGTCATAGGACACAAGAACACCGCTCACTTCTATGGCATCGCCGGTGGCGACAGGCAATATGATGCTACGCGCACCCTCCGACAGGAATTGCAGCATCGCTGTAAGCAAATCCCGCCAGCGTGCATTCCACCAACTCCGGCAAAATCCACGGCGTAAAGCATGCTGTTTGGCAGAGTCTGCAATTGGGGTGATCCCATCATAGGAAAAGAGCACGTGCGGTACTAGGCGAATTGAGTTGTCCGGACTGCTTGGTCTTGCTTCGATGGCGAAGTGCCAAAAGACGCCACGTCTTGGACTCTGCCCAACCAACGCTTTTGAACGTTCAACGCCAGAAACATCCCGATACCGAACACGATTGCCGTTCACCGCCCCATTTTTTATGAACCAGCAAATTGACTTGTTCGCCAAAGGAAAGCTGAGCATCCCAAGTCTTTGGCAGTGCCGGTCCCACCCCTGCCGCAATATGCTGCTCAAAGCCCGGCGCATTTCCATGCGGTCGCCAAAGACAAGTTCGTTCGAACCGGGCCATTCACTCGGTGAAAGCAGCGCTTCGCCGGCGCGCTGAACCTGTCCGCCGAATGCGGATGCAATGACGTCCCACGGTTCAAACGTTACAGCGCCATTTTGAATTGATTGATTGATGAACGGCAATACGTCGGTTGGGCCCACGAAGCAAAACTTTCGAATTGTATTCGGCCATTTCGTGATTACGATTTTGTTCTCCAAGAGGACGTCCCATTGCTTCTGATCCTCCTGGGCTTGGGGCACCGCACTCAAGTCAACGGAAAGTTGCGTCACTTCCTTTCTGGGAACCTCGTCCTCTGCGAGAATTTTGAGAGTTCTCCTGAACGCGTCGGCGAGATTATGAGAGCCGTCGATAATGTTCTTCCGCGCGAGATTCGCGCGGACGAGCGTGAATGGGAGGTCGTCGATCCTGATAGGCACAACAAAGCGTTCAAGGCCTTCCGCGCGCTCTGTCGCAATCGCAACATTGATTTCATCGAGCAAGCCTGGCTTCTCCTGGCCTTTACGGGACAGAAGAACAATGACCTTTGATGCTTGCGTTCGGATAGCGTGCTCTATCGTGTCCCAAATCAGCTCTCCGCCAATTAAACGGGTCACATCGGACCATACTTGGTATCCTTCGGCAGCCAATCTAGCGCTCAACCATTTGGCTACCTCGTTGTCTTCAGGATTCGCGTGACTGATGAATACGAGGCGCCGTTCGCTGTCGGGCTTCGATGTGGGATTATTTGGCCAGCACGCAATATCCCAACCTCGCCCGTCCTGGTGCGGCAACCTTTCGGCCAGCGTCGAAAAATATTCTTCGTTGAACTGATCGTCGTCGACAAAGAAAAATACGGGCCCTGATAGTCCTTTACCGCTGCGAAGAATGTTTACTTGGATCGCATCGACAAGAAGAGCGGGGTTCAACAGGGCATCACGTCTTGCAGAAACACCCAGAACGCCGGCAACATCATAATATTCAGTACCGTGGCGCTCAAATACACCGAATATTGTCCGTCGGGAGACCGCCCCACCAGCAAAGTTTGGTGCGGGACGGAGATCGAAGATCAACCGCGGCTTCGCCTGCTCGATTAAGCTAAGCAGACGGTGAGCGTCCAACTCTGTCGCTTTGATGAACCCCAGGGTATAGCTGGAGGCTTCGGAGAAAAGCATCGGCTGACGCGTGGGCATCGGCCCTATCGACTTCGGCCCATGGTCAAGATCGTCGTGCGATCTTACGATGCGAAGAAATGGCCGCCCCGAACCGGAACTACTCATATCATGATATCTTTGGTTAGTGCGGTCTCAAGTTCCGCGTAACTCTTCGTCGAAAGGTCATATGGCGTACCCCAATCGGGATCTTGAACTTGCAAAGCGCCGGATAGCGGATCCTTCAGCTCGCGGTCTTTTTCAAATGCCCGGCGATACATTCTGGGCGCAACGCCCGTAAAGGGTCGGAAGAGGACGCGCTTCTCCGCCTTCTTGCCGGTGTGATCGAGGGCTTCACTGACCTCGCTTGGCGGTGTCCAGCCGTCGGAACCAATTTCGAACTGGATGGAATCTTTATGGAGCGTCAACGCCTGGCTCTTTGGATATGGCTCAATGAATTGCACCTCATCAACACCCGCTGAAACGATGTGGCGCGCGCAATAGTGACAGGGGAAAGTTGTCACAAATAGGCGCGTGGCCGTCGTCGAGGCGCCCATTCGTCCTGCACTGAGTAATGCGTCCATCTCTGCATGCACCGCCCGGCTAAACTCCAGCAGATCGCCGATTCGGCCGTCGCGAACCCGCTTGAGTGCCTCGGTCTTAAAGTCCGCATCTTTCAGCCTTGGGTCATCGCCAAGAATATCCGCCAGTAAAGTTTCGGCGATCTCTTTCTGGTTCGTGGTGTTGCTGCAATAGCCATTGCCATAGGCGCAGCGCTGATCATCAACATTCTCATCGAATCCCGAGCCATAAACGCCTCCACCAGCCTTGGGGACTTCGTTCGTACCGGTGGAGATCAAGTTTCCGTTGTGATCTACCAGGGCGGCGCCGACCTGGCGGGACAGGCAAGCACTACGCATCGCTGCGCCGGCGGCGGCGTGCATTGCGGTTTCGGCCGTGGTGGGTCGGGCCACGGCGGCATGCGTGACAAGGCGCGCAAGTCTTGCAAGATCCTGGCTGACTTCCCATTTGGGGTTCGCCTTGTTGTCTTTCAGGATGCGCTTTTCCGTATTGTCCACGAAAAAGTCCGAAAGATGGAAGGCATCGGACACCCGCTGACCGTTCTTCTCTGGCGCCTTGGAGTCACGTTTCATGAATCGTTCGGCCGCAAGTGCGCCAGCATCCTGATATTTGTTCGATATGCGACGAAGCCGCTCTTCCTGCTCACAGACAACGCCGATCAGAACGAAGGCGTCGCCATAAATGCGTCGGAGGAGCCCAACTTCCGCGGGGTGCCGCACGGAGTCGATTATGAATGCGCGCGGGCGGCCGTCGGGAATCACCGGTTTTTCGGGTTCGGCGACACCGCCCTGCATAGTGGCGCGTCCCCGGCGGATAAGGGCTACGGCTCCTCGCGCCACCGCCGCGAGATCGGTTTCGCGTAACTTGTCGCCGGCGTTCTGATATTTCTCGACATCGGCGAGCAACTTCTGTCCAGGCGTCGTGGCGATTGGCGTACCGAGTTGCTTCATGCTCTCTTCAATCACGGACCGGGCCTTGATGATCGTAACAGCGAATTTCTGGCCGCCGGACGTTTGGGCTTCCAGAACCTCTTTGAGAGCCTGAGCGATTTCCGTGTTGCCAGCCCCAACGTGGCCCACGATGCCGAAGATGACTTCGTTGGCGACGTGTTCCTGGATCACCTTCCGGGAACTCTTACCCGGAGATGGGGAGTCGTTCGCGGCGGTCTTCGCGGGTCGGGCCATCTTTCTATTCCACTGGAAAGCGGAACTTTTATCATGTCGCAGCCGCTTAGACGCGCTCGTGCGCTCTGATCAGCTCCAAATCGGCTAGATTTCCACAGCCGGCGCGGCCCGGGCCGGGTCTCGGTCTCGTCGGTCCAAGCCACCCGGGGCTCCCAAGTAGGGCTTCATGACAGTCATGAGATTTGAGAGAGCGCCGCCGTCACTTTCGGCTGGTCGTGCCGTGTCGAACTGCCGGGCTCACTTGGCGACCATTCCCGTGACGGCTGTAGGGGCAAGCTTAGCTGCCCAGCTAGTCGCTTTTTGGGCAAGGACTCCCAATACGGAATAGGGTAAATCCACGGATATCCAGGGACGTCCACCAAAAAGGTGTGTAACGCGGTGTATAAGTTCACGGACAACGGCGGATAGAAACTATATATTTCAATGGGTTAAGTGCCGAATGATCCTCCTGATCGACAATTAGGACAGCTTTATCGCACCGACCGAAGCCTAGAAACACTAGCTCCGACCCGCAACTGATCCAGGTAATCAGCCCACCAGCGCATCATTTTCACGCGCTCATCCCAGAAATCACCGCGAGCGTATGCGCCGCGGGTTTGGTTGGCTTCCACGTGCGCGAGCTGTCGCTCAATAGCGTCGGGATTCCATTTTCCACTCAGATTAAGCAGAGTTGAAGCCGACGCCCGGAAGCCATGCGATGTCATTTCCTCTTGCGTAAAACCAAGCCGGCGCAATGCACCATTGAGCGTGTTTTCTGAAATCGGTGTCTCGACTGTTTTGAGTCCAGGGAACACCAATCGGCCGCCACCCGAAATTTTTCTTTGCTCCTTCAGGATCGCCCCCGCTTGAGGGGGCAAATAGATACGATGCTCTCGGCGCATTTTTGTCTTGGTTGCCGGTATTGTCCAAACATCCTTGTCAAAATCAAATTCCGACCATTCCGCCGTTCGGAGTTCGCCGGGACGCGGAAATAGAATTGCCATGAGCTTGAGACCAGCCTTCGTACTCTCATGACCTTCAAACCCGTAGATTGCCCGAAGCAATCCACCAAACTTCTTTGCGTCGGTTATCGCTGATCTGGGGGTAACGGTGGGCGCTGTAAGTGCGCCGCGCAGACTGGCAGTTGGGTCGAATTCCGCCCTCGCGGTTGCGATGGCATAGCGAATGACCGCGCCCACCGTTGATCTCAGACGTCTCGCCGACTCGTGGCAGCCACGGGTTTCTAGATCCTGCAGCACTCTCAAGACATCAATGGGTTTGATCTCCGCGCACTTCTTCTCACCAAGTGAAGGATAGGCAAAATCGAGTAACCATTCTTTCTTTACAATCGTGGCTGTCGCCCGGCCCTCACGCTTAATCTTGGCAACGAATTCGAGCCCGACTGACTTGAAGGTGTCGTCGGGATTCTCACGTCGGGCCCGTTCATCCCTTTTAGCCTGGGACGGGTCTATGCCAGCCGCTAATTGGCGATGGGCTTCGTCACGGATGTTTCTGGCCTGGGCCAAAGAGAAGAGCGGGTACACTCCGATCGATAGGAGCTTCTGCTTTCCCATATAGCGATATGCGACGCGCCACAGACGCGTTCCGCTGGGCTGAACCCAAAGTTGGAGTCCCCCAGCGTCCGATAATTTCTTCAGTTTTGGCCCGGGTTTGGCTGCCCGGCATGCGGCGTCGCTGAGGGCCATTTTGGGTACTCCCGACTGGCTATGTCAGGCGCTTAGAGCGATACCAACAGGATGGAGGCTCAGGAGCGCCGATACCAACACGGATACCAACAGGCTGGCCGGATGCCAAGGGGCCAACCCGAACCATGGCGGGCCAGAAATTTGGCAGTTTCATTGGGTTTTTGGTCTACTACGAACCGATGCGAACCACCGCGATCAGTCAAATGGTGCCCAGAAGAGGACTCGAACCTCCACGCCTTGCAGCGCTAGTACCTGAAACTAGTGCGTCTACCAATTCCGCCATCTGGGCACGGCGGGCGGCTTTAGTAAAACCGCCCGGGCAAGGGCGCGATGTTTAGGGGGGGGAGAACCTCAAGTCAATATTGGCAAAATAAGCCCTTTTTCGTCCAAAAAACCCTGTCACCGGCGCCCGTCGGAGGCCTAATATCCGCACCCAGAATCCCCTCAAGTTGGGCGCCCATGGAAAGGCGTCCGGCGGGCATGGAACGCAGGCGATGAACAGCAAACTGGTCACCATTTTCGGCGGCTCCGGCTTTTTGGGCCGGCACACGGTGCGGGCGCTGGCCAAAGCGGGCTGGCGCATCAAAGTGGCCACCCGCCATCCCGCGCGCGGATTTTTCCTGCGCCCCTTGGGCTCGGTCGGCCAGATCGGCTTTGTCAAATGCGATGTGTCCGATGCCGACAGCGTCGCCCAGGCGGTGGCCGGCGCGCAAGCCGTGATCAATCTCACCGGCATCCTGTTCGAGAAGGACCAAACCTTCGAGGGTGTCCAGGCGATGGGCGCCGCCCATATCGCCCAGGCCGCCGCGGCGGCCGGCGTCAGCGCCCTGGTGCATGTTTCCGCCATCGGCGCCGATCTGGAATCGGACTCCGCCTATGCGGTCAGCAAGGCGCAAGGCGAACAAGCGGTGCGCGAGGCCTTTCCCAATGCCGTGATCTTACGCCCTTCGATCGTCTTCGGACCGGAAGATGGCTTCTTCAACAAGTTCGCCGCAATGGCGCGTTTTCTTCCTGTCCTGCCCCTGGTGGGCGGCGGTCATACCCGCTTTCAACCCGTATTCGTGGGCGATGTGGCCGCCGCGATCGTGACCGCGCTATCGCGCCAGGACGGCCGGACATATGAGTTGGGCGGGCCCAGCACCTATTCGTTCAAGGAATTGATACAGTTGATCTTGCGGGAAACCGGACGCAAGCGCGCCTTGATGCCCCTGCCCTTCGGCCTGGCATCCTTGCAGGCGGCGTTTCTGCAACTTCTGCCCAATCCCATCCTGACCATGGATCAAGTGCGGCTGCTGAAACAGGACAATGTGGTGTCGGCCACCGCAGCTGGTTTAAGCGCGCTGGGAATTACGCCGACCTCGGTGGAAGCGGTGATACCCTCTTATCTGTGGCGCTACCGCGCCAAGGGCGAATATGCCAACGCCCCGGCGGCGCAATAGACCGGTTCAGCGCAAGGCCAGATACCCTACCAGCGCCAGACCGGCGGCGATACGGTACCAGCCGAACGGCTTTAGGCCATGGCGGGTGACGATGGCCAGAAAACCGCGGATCACAAAAAAGGCCACCACAAAAGAGACAACAAAACCCACCGCGATATTCAGGCCCTGGCCGTGGCTGAGTTCGTCCGCTTTGTCATGCAGTTCCAGGATGCTGGCGCCCAGCATGGTGGGGACCGCCAGATAGAAGGTGAAAAGCGTGGCGGCGCGGCGATCCACGCCCAGCAATTCACCACCCAGGATGGTGGCGCCGGAGCGCGACACGCCGGGGATAATGGACAAAATCTGGCAACAGCCGATCTGAAAGGCTTTGAACAAGGGCAGCTTGTCGCCATCGAACCAGCGCGGCTCGGGCGCGATCCGTTCGAACAACAGAATGATGATGCCGCCCACGATCCAACACCCCGCAATGAATGGCATGGCCAGGGCGGGATCCAGCAGCACTTCGTCCAGGAAATCCTTCAGTGCCAATCCGGCCACCACCGACGGCAGCAAGGCGATGACCAAGCCCAAGGCGAAGCGGCGCGCGTCCGCCGAACTCGGCAAGCCGATCAGCGCTTTCCAGAAGGTCTGAAAATAAAACACCACCACCGCCAGGATCGCGCCCAATTGGATCACGACCGTGAAAGCCTGCCAATCCTGGTCCAACCCCAGCAGGTTTTCGGCCACCAGCAGATGGGCGGTGGAAGAAATGGGCAAAAATTCGGTGATCCCTTCGACCACGCCCAGCAGGATGGCCATCAAAATATCGTGCATGGGCGAATCTCACAGGGTCGCGGGGAACAGGTAGCATCGCCCCCTGGCTCGCGCACGCCTTAACTTTTGGTATGGTGACGCATGGGGGCGGAAGAATCGTGAAGAAGGGTATCCTCTGGCGCGGCCGCGGCTGGCTGTGGCGCCTCACCGCCTTGCTATTTTTCGTCCTGGTCGTGGCGCCGGTCCTGTTGCTGTTGATTTTCCGGTATCTGCCCATTCCGGGCACGCCCGACATGCTGTTGAGCCTGATCCGCGGCAAAGGCGTCAGCTATGCCTGGAGCGACGATATTTCGCCCCGCTTGGAACGGGCTGTGATTGCCGCCGAGGATCAGAATTTTTGCTACCATCACGGCTTTGATTGGGCGGCGATCAACAAGGCTGTGGAAGAGCATAAGCGCCGTCCGGGCCGGCGCATCCGCGGCGCCAGCACCATCTCCCAGCAAACCGCGCGGACCCTGTTCCTGGTCCCGATGCGAAGCTGGATCCGCAAGGGGCTGGAGACTTATCTGACAGTTTTGCTGGAAGCTTTGTGGCCCAAGGACCGTATCCTGCACGCCTATCTGAATCTGGTGGATTGGGGGGACGGGATTTTCGGCGCTGAGGCCGCCGCCAACGCCTATTTCGGGATCGATGCCGGATCCTTGACCGGCGCGCAGGCCGCGCGCCTGGCCGCGATCCTACCCAATCCGCACAAATGGAAAGCCGCCCGTCCCGGCCGCTATGTCGCCCGCCGCGCCGGTCTGTTGCAGGGGCGCAGCGCCATGGTGATGCGCGACGGTCTTAATTTCTGCGTGAAATAGGGAACTCATTTTGCCCGCCACGGCGCACATGCGCCAACCCTTTGCGCGCTGCCGACGGCCCCCTATAAGACGGGCATGCGCCGCCTGATTCATGTGATGTTGTCGCCCAGCTGCCGTTTGGCCCGCTTGATGGTGGGAGAGAAACGTGTGGCTTGCGATCCGGTCCTTTGCGATGAGATCAAGCAAACCATGCCCGTCTTTTTGGACATGGACGGCGCCCGCGCCGAAGGGGTTTGGGCGATCCTGGATCATCTGGAGCAGAATTATCCCGACCGGCCGCTGGCGCCCGCCGACGACGCGGCGCGGCGCGCCTGCTTGCGCTGGGTGGACTGGGCTTTTGGACCTTTCCACGAACAAGTGACGCAGCGCATCGTCTATGAAAAAGCCGCACCCCGTTATACCGGTGCCGGTTTCAGCCGCCCCCCCGACATGAATGTGATCCGTGCCGGACGCGAGGACTTGAAGGCGGCGCTGAAGGCGATCGGCGCGGCGGCGGAAGAAAACGGCAATCTGGCTTGCCGGGAGATCAGCTTGGGGGATTTGGCGGTGGCGGCGCATCTGTCGGCGCTGGACTATTTTGGCGAGGTGCCGTGGGCCGATTTTCCCGCCGCCGGCGAATGGTATGTGCGGATGAAGTCACGGCCCTCCTTCCGCTCCATCCTGTCGGACCGCGTCCCGGGTCAGCCGCCAGTGTCCCATTATGCCGAATTGGATTTCTGATCCCGCCCGATCTCGCAACTATGCAAGACATGGCGGTATAAGGTTTCCATGCCGGACCACGCCGCCATCAAGGACGCTATCGCGGCCCGCGCGCACAGCGAGGGCTTCGATCTGGTGCGTTTCACCGATGCGCGCGGCGAGGCGCACAATGCCGCGCGGCTGCGAGAATTTCTGGACGCCGGGCATCATGGCGGCATGGATTGGCTGACAAACCGCGCGCAGTGGCGCGCCGATCCGCAAAGCCTGTGGCCCGAAGCCAAAAGCGTCATCGTACTGGGGCTGAACTACGGGCCGGTGGATGATCCCTTGGCAGTGCTGAGCCGGACGGACCGCGCCGCGATCTCGGTCTATGCCCAGGGCGACGATTATCACGATGTGGTGAAGAAGAAGCTCAAGGCGCTGGCGGGCTACATCTTCCAGACCTTCCAGGCGGAGGTGAAAGTCTTTGTCGATACCGCGCCGGTGATGGAGAAACCCTTGGCGCAAAAGGCGGGCCTGGGCTGGCAAGGCAAGCACACCAATCTGGTGTCGCGCGATTTCGGCTCCTGGCTGTTTCTGGGCAGCATTTTCACCACCCTGGATTTGCCGCCGGACAAAAGCGAAGCGGACCATTGCGGCAACTGCCATGCCTGCTTGGATATCTGTCCCACCCAGGCCTTCCCCGCCCCTTACCGGTTGGATGCGCGCCGTTGCATCTCCTATCTGACCATCGAGCATGACGGCCCCATTCCGCGCGAATTTCGCCAAGCGATGGGCAATCGCATCTATGGCTGTGACGATTGTTTGGCGGTGTGTCCCTGGAACAAATTCGCGCAAAAAGCGAGCGAGATGACATTGGCGGCGCGCGAGGAATTGAAAGCGCCCGCACTAGACAAGCTGGCGGCGCTGGACGATAGCGCGTTTCGCGCGCTGTTCCGCAAATCGCCCGTCAAACGCATCGGGCGCGACCGTTTTGTGCGCAATGTGATGATCGCCATCGGCAATAGCAAAGATGCCCGGCTGGTACCGGCCGCCCGTGCGGGGCTTAAGGATGAATCGGCCTTGGTGCGTGGCGCGGCCGTTTGGGGGCTTTCCCGGCTGCTGCCGGCAGAACACTTTGAGGCGCTGGCACAAAGCCATGCTTCCGCCGAGCCCGATCCGCAAGTAAGCCGTGAATGGCAGGCGGATTAACCGTCTTTATCCTTTCTCGGCGGAACGGCGGCAGAGCCTGGCACAAGCGCTCGTCACGGTCCGGGGGATGCGTTAGGATATGGATTGATGGACTGGGGGACGGGCCATGACCGATTGGGCCATCCGGGCACACGAATTTTCCAACTGCAATTGCTCCTATGAATTGAATCTGTCCCAAAATGGTGTCATCCGCTAACCCATGAACGACACCGTGCTTGAATCCGTTCTGCGCCGCGACCGTCTTGCCGTCCTGGCGGCGGTGGTCCTGCTGACCGCGCTGAGCTGGGCCTATGTCCTCTGGCTGATGAATCAGATGAGCATGCCCGCTCCGGCGATGCCCGCCATGGAAGCGATCCCATGGGCCATTCCCGATCTGATGTTCGGCTTTGCGATGTGGATGGTGATGATGGCCGGCATGATGCTGCCATCGGTGGCGCCCGTGATCCTTCTCTATACGCGGGTGGGCCGCCAGACCCAAGCGCAGCACAAACCGTTCGCCGCCACGGGATGGTTCGTGGCCGGCTATCTGTCGGCCTGGGCCGGTTTTTCATTGCTGGCGACCTTATTGCAGGCGGCGCTGACGCAGGCCGCGCTACTGACACCGCAAATGGCCAGCGCCAACGATATTCTGGGCGGGCTCACCCTGATCGCCGCGGGAGCCTATCAATGGACGCCGTTGAAAGACCGGTGCCTGACGAACTGCCGCTCGCCGCTGTTCTTCCTCCAGCACCATGGTGGTTTTCAGGGACATATTGCGTCCTCGCTGAGCCTTGGGTTGCGGCATGGCCTTTATTGCATCGGTTGCTGCTGGGCGCTGATGCTGCTTCTGTTCGTGGGCGGCGTGATGAATATCGCCTGGATTACCGGTCTTGCCGTTCTGGTGCTCCTGGAAAAGGTCATGACCGACGGGCGCGCGGTCTCCCGCTTGGTTGGATTGGGCCTGATCATCGCCGGGGTGACGCTCGCGCTCCAGCATGGGCTGGTTTAACCCGTATCAAGGACTGAGGTCCTCGAGATTGGATTTGGCGGCCGCGGCCACTTCCGGCCCGCCGCTTTTCAACGCCGCCTGAAAATCGCGCCGCGCCCCGCCAATGTCGCCCAACTGCCGCCGCAGCAGACCCCGCTCCACCAAAGCATTGCCGTCGCCGGGTTTGAACTTCAAGGCCGCTTCCAGATCGGTGCGGGCATCGGCATAGCGCTTCAAGGCGCGCCGGGCGCTGGCTCTGAGCACCAACAGATCGGCGCGGCGCGGCGCAAGCTGAAGCGCGGCGTTCAAATCCAAATCCACTTCATGCCAGTTGCGCCGCATGGCATGGGCGCGGGCAAGATCGGCAAACAGATCGGGATCGCCCGCCGACAGGGTCAGCGCACCGGAAAAACTTTGCACCGCGCGGGCACCGTCGCCTGCCAAGAGCCAAGCGTTGCCGGCCTGGTTAAACAGCGCGATGCGGAACTGCGAATCCATGGCGCCCGGATTGGCCGCGAGTCTGTCCAGGCGTGTTCCGGCATCGGCGTAACGCTTGAGCGAGACCAGCGCCAGCGCGGCACAATGATCGGCGGGAACACCGCCGCCGGACTTGATCCAGCTTTCCGCCTCGGCCAAGGCTTGCGCCGGTTTGGTTTCACGCTCTGCCAGGCAGCGCCGATAGCGCGCGGACTCCGGCTGCGCCTGGGCCGAGGCGGACACGACCAGGAACACACCGATTAGAGGTGCAAGGAATTTTGCGCGCCGCGGCAGAGGAACCGAAATGCTCATCAGCCCAGTCTATCAGCAATCAGTGCTTGGGCGCCCAGGAAATCCTGCTAGGCTGAATTTTAGGGAAAACGCTCATGTTCGCGCCGCGCCTTGCCGCATGCCTGTTGCTGTTTGCCGTCTTGTTTGCGGCCTTGGCAGCGCCCGCCTTCGCGCAGCCCGCGGCCCCCGGCGCGCCGGCGCAGCTG
>DATFDR010000053.1:0-16937 GCA_035251935.1 Rhizomicrobium sp.
CCCAGCATCTGGGCGAAAACGCCGTGCGCGCCATCGCCATGGACACCACCGAAGGCCTGACCCGCGGCCAGGAAGTGATCGACACGGGCGCCCCCATCCGCGTGCCGGTCGGTCCCGCCACCCTGGGCCGCATCATGAACGTGATCGGCGAGCCGATCGACGAGGCCGGTCCCATCGCCCAAACCCATACCTCGCCTATCCACCGCGAGGCCCCCTCCTTCGCCGAACAGGCGGGCACCGCCGAAGTGCTGGTCACCGGCATCAAGGTCATCGATCTGCTCTGCCCCTACACCAAGGGCGGCAAGATCGGCTTGTTCGGCGGCGCGGGCGTGGGCAAGACCGTGACCATGCAGGAGCTGATCAACAATATCGCCAAGGCGTATGGCGGCTATTCGGTGCTGGCGGGCGTGGGCGAGCGCACCCGCGAGGGCAACGACCTCTATCACGAAATGATCGAGTCCAATGTCAATGTGGACCCCAAGAAGAACGGCTCGACCGAGGGGAGCAAATGCGCCCTGGTCTATGGCCAGATGAACGAGCCGCCGGGCGCGCGCGCCCGCGTGGCGCTGACCGGTCTTTCGGTGGCGGAATATTTCCGCGATGTCGAAGGCAAGGACGTGCTTTTGTTCATCGACAATATTTTCCGCTTCACCCAGGCGGGTTCGGAAGTGTCGGCGCTGCTGGGCCGTATTCCCAGCGCCGTGGGCTATCAGCCGACCCTGGCCACCGAAATGGGCAATCTGCAGGAACGCATCACCTCCACCACCAAGGGTTCGATCACCTCGGTGCAGGCAATTTACGTGCCCGCCGACGACTTGACCGATCCGGCGCCCGCCACCTCCTTCGCGCATTTGGACGCCACCACCGTCTTGTCGCGCGATATCGCCTCGCTGGGCATCTTCCCGGCGGTGGACCCGCTGGATTCAACCTCGCGCATTTTGGACCCCCAGGTGATCGGCGAGGAACATTACAGCGTCGCCCGCCGTGTCCAGGAAGTGCTGCAACAGTACAAGGCGCTCAAGGACATCATCGCCATTCTGGGCATGGACGAGCTGTCGGAAGAGGACAAGCTGACCGTGGCGCGCGCCCGCAAGATCCAGCGCTTCCTGTCCCAGCCCTTCTTCGTGGCCGAGCAGTTCACCAATTCGCCCGGCAAGTTCGTGGAGCTGGCCGACACCATCCGCAGCTTCAAGGCCATCGTGGACGGGGAATGCGACCAGTATCCCGAACAAGCCTTTTACATGGTGGGCACGATCGAGGAAGTCGCGGCCAAGGCCCAGAAGATGGCGATTGAAACCGCCAAGGCCGCCTGATGGCCGCGAAGATCGCTTTCGATCTGGTCTCGCCGGAGCGGCTGCTGCTCTCGACCCAGGCCGACATGGTCACGGTGCCGGGCACCGAGGGCTATATGGGCGTGATGGCGGGCCACAGCCCGCTAGTCTCCACCCTGCGCGCCGGGATGATCGACGTGCAGAATGACAGCAAGGACGACCGCTATTTCATCCGTGGCGGCTTTGCCGAGATCAGCCCCGCCAAGATCACCGTCCTGGCCGAGGAAGCCGTGCCGATGACCGATCTGGACCTTCAGGTGCTGGACCAGCGCATTGCCGACGCCCAGCAGGACGAAATCGCCGCCAAGACCGACTCCGACCGGCAGCGCGCCGCACAGCTCATAGACGACCTAAAGCTCGTTCGCGCTGCTTTTTGATACCCCCTCCGGCTTCGCTGGCCGCCGCGCGCGAAGCGCGCGATTTTTAAATGGGGCGCTTCGCGCCCAGGCCAGCTACGCCACCTCCCCCGCCCGCGCGCTGACGCGCGCGCAGGGGAGGAAGGCCGCACAGTTGGTGGATGATCTCAAGCTTGTAAAGGCTGCTTTCTAAAAACCCAGACCGCAAGACCAAGAGCGGCCGCCACGCACAGCCAGGCGAACACGTCGCCTATCCGCGTATAGAGCGTTGGGCCCGGCCCTAGCGGCACTTCTGCCGATAGCTTGACCATCCCCGCCTGTACCGTGCTGGCGCGCGCCAGCACCCGGCCCCGCGCATCCGAGACCGTCTCCAGCCCATTAAAGGCCGAACGCACGACGGCAAAGCCGTTTTCGACACCCCGCATGACCGCCATACGAGCGTGGATCCAGCCGTCCTCGATGAAATCGTTGGCCGGCACCGCCATCAGCCGGATGCCCTTATCTTCCGCATTCAGGGCATCGCTGCGGATGGTGCGGGGAAAGTCCAAGTCCTTGCAGATGGCGACCGAGCGTCCATTGCCCAAAGGTCCCGCACCAGGGCCAGGCGTGAACTTGTCCTCCCCCGGCGGCAGCAAATGCCGCTTGTCATAGCTTCGCTGCGAACCGTCCGGCAGGAAGGAAAAGGCGGCGTTGCGCCAGGGCTTCACCAGCACCACGCCCGCGACAATAGTGAGGTCCTTCTCCCGCGCCACTTCCGCCAGCGGCGCCAGCGCCTGGTCGCGCCAGATGGGATCGGCGGCAATAGCGGTTTCCGGGATAACGATAAAGCGAGCGCCCTTATCCGCTTCCTGACGCGCCATCGCCGCATACTGTTCGGCCATGGCGCGCGAGGCGGCGAAATCCAGTTTTTTGGTGGTCTTGAGGCGGCCATCCCAATCCGCGAGCATCGCCGCATGCACCGTCTCGCCTTGCGGCTGGCCCAGATGCAGCCAGCCAAACGCAAGCACCAGCGCGCTGACGGCCAGGCCCGGCAGCGCAGCCTTCCATATTCCGCGCGCGACAAGCGCCAGCGCATTGGCGAACAAGCAAAGTGTGAAGGTGATCGCATAGAGTCCGAACAGCGATGCGACTTGAATCGCGGGCGGAAAGGAAACTTGCGAATAGGCGAGCGCGCCCCAGCTGCCGTGCGGCGATACCAGGCTGATGGCGAACTCAACACTCGTCCAGGCGGCAGGAAAGGCAACCAGAACGGCCAGAGACGGCAATCTCTGCCAACACCGCTGCGCAAACCGGATAGTGGCGGCAAGAAGCGCTCCCATGCCGAACATCATCAGCGCAAGGCCCACGGGCGGCAGCATCCCCCAATAGCTCTGCACCATGTAAATTTGGCCACAGGCAAAGGCCGCCACCGCCGCCAAACGCAAGTGCCAGCGCGGCACCTTCCCATAGGCCAGCCACAACAACGGCACCGGCGCGATCCAGGCCAGCCACCAGACATCGTCCAGGCCTTGGGACAGATAGAACATCGCACCGCTTAAGGCGGCGCAGAATAGCGCGGTCATCGAGGCTCCTTGAGAAAGGATCGGAAACAGTGGCGGGTGGCGGCGCGATAGGCGGCGCGGAATTCCTCTTCGCCGACAAAGCGCCCGGCGCGGTACATCGCAACCAGGCCCTGGTTGAGCGCGGCCATGGTCAGGGCCATTTCCGTTACCGGCAGGTCGGCGATCACCCCTTTGGCCTGCGCGGCTTGCAGTTGTGCCTGCATCTTGCTGACCACCGGCGAACGTCCCGCGGCGAAGTCGCGCGGATATTGGCGCGCCTGGCTTGCTTTCAGAAGAAAAGCCGCCTCGTAGCGGCGCGGCTCATCCAGCGCGAAATCCAGGAACGCTTGATTGAGGCTTTCCAGCCAAGCCAAAGGGTCCCGCGCGCCGATCGCATCGACCCTGGCTTCCCAGGACGCGAAGCCGTCCAGCATCAAGGCGCTGAGCAATGCATCCTTGTCGGCATAGTGTTTGTAGATGGCCATCGGCGTGATGCCGACCTTGTTGGCGATCCGGCGCATGGAGACGCCATCGGCACCACCCTGATCGAACAGCGCGCGCGCCGCTTGGAAAATGCGGGTTTGGGTCGGCGGGTCCGCTGGCGCCATGTCCTCTGCCCTTGGCTAGCTTGGTAGTATACACTGTATACCAGAGAGAACAAGTTCGCAAACGCAGCAATGGACAGATGCGGAAAGGGAAGTTAAGCCGCTGTTCCAGCAGCCGCTTCGCGGCCGCAACCGTGTTTGCTATAAGGTGTTAAGGAGTTGGGGAGCAGCACCATGACGGTAGCACCCGTCTACAAACAAGGCTGGACCATGGATGACGTCCATTGGTCGCTATTCGACCCGTCCAAGGTCGAACCCTCGCTGCTGGCCGCCGTGAAGGCGGCAGCGCTGGTGGAATATAATGCACCCGATTATGTCACCTATTTGAAGCGGGTCTTTGCCGACACTGGCGCCGACACTTTGGCCGCCATCGAACAATGGGGCCGCGAAGAGGCGCAGCATGGCCGCGCCCTGGGGCGCTGGGCGGAGATGGCCGATCCCCGCTTCAAGCTGGAAGACGCTCTGGTCCGTTTCCGCAAGGGCTATACCCCAGCCCATTTCATCGACACAGGCGCAGGCTCGGTGCGTGGCTCACGCCGGGGCGAAATGATCGCCCGCTGCGTGGTGGAATCGGGCACCTCCTCCTATTACTCCGCTATCCGCGACGCCTCCCAGGAGCCTGTGCTGCAGGAGATCGCCGGCCGGATCGCCGCCGACGAATACCGCCACTACAAGCTGTTCTACGACACGCTGCATGCCCAAGCCGAGCCGGACATCAGCTTCTGGAGAAAGCTCTGGATCGCGTTGGGCCGGGTGCGGGAAAGCGACGATGACGAGCTCGCCTTCTCGTTTTATTGCGCGAATGTACCGCCTGAGAAGGAGGCAGTAACCCCCTATGATCGCAAGAAATATTCTCAAGCGGCGCGCCAAGCCAGCATGACCGTCTACCACCGCAAACATATCCAAAAGCTGGTGCAGATGGTGATCAAGGTGGTGGGTGCCAACCCGCATGGCTGGCTGGCCAATCTGGCCAGCGCCCTGCTTTGGCGCCGCCTATCGGCCAAAGCCGCCTAGAGTTGGTTGTGATTATCCGAACTTGTCATCCCGGAAGCCGCGTAGCGGCTATCCGGGATCCATTATGCCGCCTGCAAGATGGATCCCGGCTCTGCGCGATGCTGGCGCATCGCTTGGCCGGGATGACAAGCTGGCTTTGATTCAATCAGAAAACAACTCACTCCAGCGTCTCATTCGTCCGGCTGGGTATAGGCGGCGAACACTTCCGCCCCGGTCAGCTGACGTGTCGCATCGGCGAAGGTGTAATGCGCCGGCTTTTCGTCAATGAACCCTTCGGTTTTCAGCACAAATCCGGTCTGATCGTCAAAGGCTTCGGCGGAGACGAAATACAGATCGCGGGGGATCAGCCGGTAAAACAGAGACGAGCCGCAGCTCTTGCAGAAGATCCGCTCGGCCCATTCCGACGAGCGATAGGCCACCACCTGCGAGGGATCGTCCAGCGTCAGCGTGGCACATTCCAGCGCCAGAAAGGGGCCGGCGGTCCAGCGCCGGCACATGCCGCAATGGCAGGCTCCCACCTCGCGGCTGTTGAGGCGGGCTGAAAACCGCACCACGCCGCACAGACAACCACCCGATAGCGCTGTGTCGGTCATGTCTTGCTCCTTAGTCTGCGACCGGCTCGAACACACCGGTCAGCGCGTTGCGGACCAGCAGCCGCCCGGAGGCGACGCCGAAATAAGCGCCGTGAAGATGAAGCTCGCCCTTCTCCACCGCGGAAAGCACGAAGGGAAAGGTCATCAGATTCTTGAGGCTCAGTTCCACCGAGGCGAATTCCAGCTTGCGCAGATAGCCTTCCTCGGCCTCGCCATCCCGCGGCCCGATGGCTTGCGCCGCCGGCGCGATCTGGCTCATCCATTTGCCGATAAAGTCGCTTTCGCTGAGCGGCGCGCCATCGCCGGCAAAGGCCTTGATGCCGCCGCAAAAGGCATGGCCCAGCACCACGATATGGGCGACTTTCAGCGCCTTGACCGCAAATTCCAGGGCGGCGCTGGCGCCATGCTGTCCGCCGCCGGGCTCGTAGCGCGGTACCAGATTGGCGACATTGCGCGCCACCAGCAATTCGCCGGGCGCGGCGTCGAAAATCACTTCCGGCGATACCCGGCTGTCAACACAGCCGATCACCATGATGGACGGGCTTTGACCCGAGCCCGCCAATTGCTGATAGCGCAGCCGCTCGGCCGCAAAGCGGCCGCCGAGAAAACTGCGATAGCCGTTGGTCAGCCGGTCGGGGAACAAGGCCACTCCTTTTCAATCGTTGCGCCGCGTCGCTACGCTGGCGCTAGCGACCCCTGCGCTTCGCTCCGGGTTCGCGGTCGCTATTTTTTTGGTCGCGCCGCGAGGCCCTGCGCTTCGCTCCGGGTTCGCGGTCGCTCCTTAAGCTTTCCGCTTGACCATCATCTGCTTGATTTCGCCGATCGCTTCCGCCGGGTTGAGGCCCTTGGGACAGGTATTGGCGCAATTCATGATGGTGTGGCAGCGATAGAGACGGAACGGATCTTCCAGATCGTCCAGCCGCTCGCCGGTTTCCTCGTCGCGGCTGTCGATCAGCCAGCGATAAGATTGCAGCAGTGCCGCCGGACCCAGATAGCGTTCGGAATTCCACCAATAGCTGGGGCATGCGGTCGAACAACTGGCGCAGAGGATACATTCATAAAGCCCATCCAGTTTGGCGCGATCCTCCGGCGACTGCTTCCATTCCTTTTCCGGCTCCGCCGTCTTGGTCTTCAGATAAGGCTGGATGGAGGCATATTGGGCATAGAAATTGGTCAAGTCGGGCACCAGATCCTTGACCACCGGCATATGCGGCAAGGGATAGACGCTGACCGCGCCCGAACAATCGTTGATCGCCTTGGTACAGGCCAATGTGTTGCCGCCTGCGATATTCATGGCGCAAGAACCGCACACGCCTTCGCGGCAGGAGCGGCGGAAAGCCAGCGTGGGATCGATCTCATTCTTGATCTTGATCAGCGCGTCCAGGACCATGGGACCGCAGCTGTCCAGATCCACCGTATAGGTGTCGATGCTGGGATTGTCGCCGCTGTCGGGATTGTAGCGATAGACTTTGAATTCCTTGGTCCGCTTGGGCTTCTTGCCGTTCTTTGCCAGGGGCGCCGCCTTGTCGGCCGGCCAAGACTTGCCCTTCTTCACGCGGCTGTTCTTGGGCAGCATCAGTTCGACCATTGGGACAGGCTCCTGGAAGGCGGGTGATTTGCCTATTGTGCCACGCGGGCGCGCAACCAAACAACCCTTTGACTACGCGACAATCTGCTCGAATACCCATGCAATTTCGGCAGGGGATTCCTTCATGGTTCCGCTCACCACCAGTTGTTCGGCCCGCCGCACCACAGAACCACCGACATAAACGCTTTCCTCCACCGCCAGGCTGCCGCCGCCGGCCCGAAAGCGCCACCCCTCCCCGCCCGGCAATTTGAGCAGAATGCCGCCGCCGTCCAGGCGCGACACCCGCACATCGGGGTGGATATGGAAACGCACGGCATAGCCGAGGCCACGCGCATGTCCCGAAACCGCCAACAACCGGTCGCGCCCCGTCAACATCAGGCCTTGCGGCGACATGGTGATCTGCCGCTCATGGCGAATCCCGAACGGCGGAACATAAGCGTCATGCACCGTTTCCGCACTCCAGCCCTGGGCGGTTTCGGCCCGGCGGGAAAAAGCGTCATGCGGGCCGCCGATCAGGCGCGGCCCCAAAAGATCGCGGGCCGGCCCCACCGGTAGAAGCTGGGCGCTGGAGGTATCCGACAAAATGAGCGTGGAGTGGGCAGCGGTGGCGCGCAACGCCCAATTCCAGGCCGGATGGGTTTTGCCGCCCGTGCCGCAATTGACCACGATGCGGTCATTGCCGGAGGATAGTTCAAACGCCGCCGCGCCCGCATGCGCCTCCAGGGCGAAGGCACCGGGCGGTGTCTTGCCGCAATCGAGCAGACACAGGGTCCGTCCCGCCACCAGGCGCTGATAGAAACTGTGGCGGGCATGATGAAAGGGTTGGCCGCGCACCTCGTCGCGCGCCAGCAGGTCGGCGGTCACGCGCGCATCGCCTTCGCCGCCGCCATTGAACAAAGCCAGCGCACCGTCGCCGTGGCGAAAGAAGCGCAGCATCGGCGCCATGCGGTCATGGGCATTGCGCAAGGCGTGCGGCGGTTCTTCTCCCATCGCGTTCAAACCTTCCATCACCGACAGGACATGGTGATAGGCGGCGAGCAGGGCTTGCGGCGAGCGGCTAACATGGCCACCATCGGGCAGGATCTGGCGCTCCAATTCTTCTTCCAGGCGCGCAAGGCCGGTTTGGCGGCGCTTGGCGCTGTCGTCCAGGCACAGGCCGGACAGCGCCAGGACGGCGGCGGCCTCCAGCCGCGGCAATCCATCGGGCGCTTCGGCAGAAATCCGCTCCAACATTTTGCACTGCTCGCGCAGCGAGACGAACAGCCGCGAGCGCCACATCATGTCGGAATTGGGGACCACCAATCTGGCATGGCTGAAGATGGCGGCCAGGCGCGCGGCCAGAATATGCGGCGCCCAGACAGGCTCCGAATAACGCTCATGGCGCTTGATCCATTGCCCGATCAGATTGGTCGCCAGCCGCCTGGCATTCTCGCCCCCGGCATGGGAGAGGGGCGCAAGCCAAGCAAAGCCATGCAGCGCCTCATGCCAGGCGGGGTTGGGCGGCGCAAGATCGAATACCGAAACGCCATCCGGCACGTCCAGATGCGCGCCGAAGAAGCGAAACCGCCCCTTGAGAAGCGCATCGGCATCCTCCAAGCGGCGCGGGCTCGCGTCCCAAGGGTGAAACACAAAGTGATCCGTCAGGGGACCGCGCAGCAAGCGGCTATAAAACCAATTGCGCCGCCACCATGTCCGCGCCGGCGCGGCGGCCCGGCGCAAGCCTGCCCGCAACATCTCGGGCAGGAGCGGCAGCATCTCGCGTCCTCGCATCAACCCCTCAAGGCTGCGATATTCGCGGCATATTGCGTTTGCCCACCCTGAAACACGGCCGTGCCCGCGACCAGCACTGTGGCGCCGGCCGCTATGGCGCGCTTGGCGGTCGCGGGCGTGATGCCGCCATCCACTTGCAGCGCGATATCGCGTCCGGTTGCCGCAATACGCTTTCTGGCCGCTTCGATCTTGAAGAGCTGGCTATCGATGAAGCTCTGGCCGCCGAAGCCGGGATTGACGCTCATGATCAGGATCAGATCCACCAGATCCATCACATTGTCCAAAGCCTCCACCGGCGTGGCGGGATTGAGGACCACACCGGCCTTCTTGCCGCGCTTGCGGATATATTGAAGCGTGCGGTGCACATGGGGGCCGGCCTCGGGATGTACGGTCAACCCGTCCGCGCCTGCGTCGATGAAGGCGTCCAGATAGGGATCCACCGGTGCGATCATCAGATGGACGTCCAAAGGCTTTTTGGCGTGCGGACGCAGCGCCTTCACCACCAACGGTCCGATCGTGATATTGGGCACGAAATGGCCGTCCATCACATCGACATGAATCCAGTCGGCGCCGGCCGCTTCGATCGCCTGAATTTCCGCGCCCAATTGGGAAAAATCGGCGGAGAGAATAGAAGGGGCGATGAGCACAGGGGCGGCCATGGTGTCTCCGGGAGCATCGGCCAGGGAAAATGCGGTCCCCTACTCGCCGCCAAGGGAAAACGAGGGGGCCGCATTTTTCTGTCCGGCCGTGCGACCATCGACTAAGTGCCGGATTCTCACACGCCCTGCAATGCCCGCCAGCCTGGGCTCACCCGCCATGCCAAGAGGGCCAGGACCCTGATCGACGGCCTTGATTCGCGCCTTTCGGGGCCTAGTGTCCCGATTCCGAAATTCGCATGACCTCTATATCGAATTCCGTGCGAATTTCGGAATCGAAGGACACTAGCAACTTATTGATTCCTAGTGTCGTTTCGGTTTCGAAGTTCGCTAGGAGCCTGATATCGATGATAGTGCGAACTTCGAAACCACGACACTAGGGGGAATTTGCCGCAAGCCTTGTTGCGAAGCGATAACAGCCAGGAACGACAGCGCGGTTGACTGCGGGCAAGTCGGACCTAAACTCCGGCACCGGCTTGAATAACCTTCCTTTCAAAGGGACTTTTATGGCGGACAATCCGCAACGACCGATGGCGACCACGCGTCCGCTTTCGCCCCATCTCACCATCTATCGCTGGCCGGTCACTATGATGACCTCCATCACCCATCGCGCCACGGGCATGAGCCTGTCGGTGGGTGCCGTGGTGCTGGCCTGGTGGCTGGCCGCGGTATCCAACGGCCTTGATGGCGGCTATGGCACCTTCATGATGCTGGCCGCCACCCCCTTAGGTCAGCTGATCTTGTTCGGCATCACCTGGTCGCTTTGCTACCACTTTTTCAGCGGCCTCCGGCATCTGGCCTGGGATCTGGGCTATGGCTTTGACAAGCGGCTGGCGGAACGCAACAGCGTATTGATCTTCGCACTGTCCATCTTATCGGCCATCGCAATCTTCGCACTGGTATGGACCGGCCATGCGGGGTACCTGCAATGAAAAGCGCGCAAACGCCGCTGCACCGCGTCCAAGGCATGGGGTCTTCCCATTCCGGCACCAAGCACTTCTGGCGCGAGCGGGTCACGGCGCTGGCCTTGGCGCCGCTGTCGCTCTGGTTCCTCTATGCCATGGTGGGATTGACCGGCACCTCGGTGGTGGCGCCGGTGCGGTTTCTGTCCCACCCCGGGAACGCTGCTTTGATGGCGGCCTTTGTGAGCTTTTCGCTCTATCACGCGGGCCTGGGACTTCAGGTGGTGATCGACGACTATATTCACACCACCGGAAGCAAAATTTTTCTGATGCTCAGCGTGCGCGCCGCGCTTTTGGCCTGCTGGCTGGTCAGCATCTTTTCCATCATGCGCATCGTCATTTCATAGGACTGTCCGGATGCCCACCTACACTATTGTCGATCACACTTTCGATGTCGTCGTGGTGGGCGCGGGCGGTGCCGGTTTGCGCGCCACACTGGAATGCGCCCTGCAAGGCCTCAAAACCGCCTGCATCACCAAAGTGTTTCCCACCCGCAGCCATACCGTGGCGGCCCAAGGCGGCGTCGCCGCCAGCCTCGGCAATATGGGCGAGGACAATTGGCGCTGGCATATGTACGACACCGTCAAGGGCTCGGACTGGCTGGGCGACCAGGATTCCATCGAATATCTCTGCCGCAACGCCGCGGACGCGGTGTACGAGCTGGAGCATTTCGGCATGCCCTTCTCCCGCACCGAGGAAGGCAAGATTTATCAGCGCGCCTTTGGCGGCATGACCGCCAATTACGGCCAAGGCATCGTGCAGCGCACCTGCGCCGCCGCCGACCGGACCGGTCATGCCATGCTGCACACGTTGTACGGCCAATGCGTCAAGCACGAAGTGAATTTCTTCATCGAATATTTCGCCCTCGACCTGATTATGGAAGATGGCGCGTGCCATGGCGTGCTGGCGTGGAATCTGGATGACGGCACCATCCACCGCTTCCGCGCCCACAAGGTCATTCTGGCCACCGGCGGCTATGGCCGCGCCTATCAAAGCTGCACCGGCGCCCACACCCAGACCGGCGACGGCAATGCCATGGTGCTGCGCGCCGGCCTGCCGTTGCAGGACATGGAGTTCGTGCAGTTTCATCCCACGGGCATTTTCGGCGCCGGCGTGTTGATCACCGAGGGCGTGCGCGGCGAAGGCGGCTATCTCACCAATTCGCAAGGTGAGCGCTTCATGGAACGCTATGCCCCCAATGCCAAGGATTTGGCCTCGCGCGACGTGGTCTCCCGCGCCATGACGATTGAGATTCGCGAAGGGCGCGGCGTGGGTCCGGGTAAGGATCATATCCATCTGCATCTGTCGCATCTGGACCCCAAAATCATCCATGAGCGCCTGCCCGGCATTTCGGAAAGCGCGCGCATCTTTGCCGGCGTCGATGTCACCAAGGAACCGATCCCGGTGCTTCCCACCGTGCACTACAATATGGGCGGCATTCCTTGCGCCTATACCGGCGAATCTCTGACCCTAGCCAATGGCAATCCCGATACGGCCGTGCCTGGCCTGATGGCGGTGGGCGAAGCGGCCTGCGTCTCCGTGCACGGCGCCAACCGGCTGGGCTCCAATTCCCTGATCGATTTGGTGGTGTTCGGCAAGGCGGCCGGCATGCAAGCCGCCAAGGCGCTGGAAGGGATTTCCGGCCACCCGGAATTGTCCAAGGGCGCGGGCGACGAAGCCTTGGCGCGCTTCGACCGCTTGCGCAACGCCAAGGGCTCGACCCCCACCGCGGTGATGCGCGCCGCCATGCAAAAGGCGATGCAGGAAGATGCCGCCGTGTTCCGCACCGGCGAGACCTTGCAACAGGGCCTAAACCGCGTGCAGCAAATCTATGCCCAGCGCGGCGACATCGGCATTCAGGACCGTTCGCTGATTTGGAACACCGACCTGGTGGAGACTTTGGAATTCGACAATCTGATCCAGCAGGCGGTGGTGACGGTGGCGGGTGCGGTCAACCGGCTGGAAAGCCGCGGCGCCCACGCCCGCGAGGATTATGCCAACCGCGATGACGAAAACTGGATGAAGCACACCTTGGCCTGGCTGGACCCCAATACCGGCGAAACAAGGATCGATTATCGTCCGGTGCACACTTACACCCTGACCAAAGACATCGACTATATCGCGCCCAAGGCAAGGACGTATTGAAATGTCGCTCGCGCCGCTCCTCGCCGCGCCGTTTGCCGTGCAACTGCATGTCTTCACCGTGGTGCCCGCTTTCTTCCTGGGAACCTGGCTGATCTTTTTCAGCCGCAAAGGCGCGCGCAATCATCGCGCTGTGGGGTATGTCTATCTGACCCTGATGACCGTCACCGCCATCACGGCGCTATTCATTCACCAGATTCCCGCAATAGACATCGTGTTCGGCTTCGGACCCATCCACATTTTTTCCGTCGTCACCCTGTTCGGGGTGGTGGGCGCCCTGCGCGGCGCCTGGGCCCACGACATCAAAATGCATCGCAGTTCGATGCTGGGTGTCTATATCGGCGGCATCCTGATCGCGGGCACCTTTGCCTTTTTGCCCGGCCGGATCATGCATGAACTGATTTTCGGCCCATGATTTTGCTGAACGCTTAACCAGGGCCTGCGTTATACTGACGATAGATTGCAAGCATTTGAGGCTCCCATGTTTGGCCGCACCCTTCTCGCCGCGCTGCTTATTTTCGGCACCGTGGCGCCCAGCCTTTCCCAGCCTGCCAGGCGCACCGTGTCCGCCGCGACGCCCGCGCCCGATGACCGAGCGCGCCAATGGTTGATCCTGGTGGACGACAAGAATTATGCCCAGAGCTGGAACGAAGCGGGCAAGGGCTTCCAGACCCGCCAAAAGGCCGACGTCTGGGCCAAGGATGCCGCCGCCAAACGTGGACCTTTGGGCGCGGTCGCCAGCCGCGGCCTGAAATCCATCGATCTTTCCCGCAACGACACTTGCATCATTCGCTATGACACCGTTTTCGCCCACAAGGCGGCGGCCATCGAAACCGTCACCCTGACTTTTGAAAATGGCAGCTGGGCGGTCGCGGACTATGCGGTCAATTGACGGCCTAGATGCTGCCGCAATCCATTCAGATAAGGTTCAGGCGAAGGAGACAAGTCTTTCACCGCGGCTACGAGCTGCAAAAAAAGGGAGACACACATGCTTCTCAAGAAAATTCTGCTGGCCGCTTGCGCCGCGACAATGATTTCGGGCGTTGCCTCGGCCCAACCAGGCTGGGTGCCGCCCGGCAACGACCCTGCCGGCTATTACAGCAACGCCGACCGCAGCGGCTATTATGACCGTGACGGCCGCTATCGCCGCATCCGCGACCGCGGCTGGCGGGATTCGCGCGAACGGGACTATGCGCCCCCTCCGCCCGCCTATTACGAGCAAGGCCGCTATGAGGAAAGCTGCCGCCGCGGCAATGCCGCTGCCGGCACCATCTTCGGCGCCCTCACCGGCGGCTTGATCGGCGGCGCGGCCAGCCGCGGCGATGGCGGCGCCATTGCCGGCGGCGTGGTGCTGGGCGGCCTGTTGGGCAATGTCATCGGACGCGACATTGACTGCGAGGACCAGCCTATTGCCTACCGTGTCTATGCCGATAGTCTGAACGGCGATGTCGGCCGCCCTTATGAATGGCGCAACCGCGGCAATCGCGGCACCTTCACATCCATCCGCGAATTTCGCCGCGGCGGCACACTGTGCCGTGAATTCACCGAAACCACCTATCGCCGCGGCCAAAGCTTCACCCGCACCGGCACGGCATGCCGTCGCACGGGCCATTGGCATTTCGATTGACGCAAAGCCGTAGGATTGCGCCGATTGGGAGCGGATATGCGTGAAAAACCCTCCAAAATCAGGCGGTAAGGCCCGATTGCCTGTTTGATGAGCAAGATTTGGGTAACCAATAAGGCCTAAACTGGCCATGAATTTCTTATGCTTCGATGATGGCTGATTCCTGGACACTGAACGTCGGCGGCCGTGCTTATGGCCCCTACACAATAGAGCAGATGCGGGAGTTTCATGCCGAACAGCGGCTGGCGCCGCACTCTCTGGTCGCGCGCCCTGGTCAGGACGATTTCCGTCCCGCCCAGGAAGATCCCGACCTGCAAGCCTTGTTTCAATCGGCTGCGGGAGAGGCGAAAATTCCCGGTGCCGAGATCGTTCAGCCCCACCGCTTCGGCGCCCGTGCGCAGCCCGAAAGCGCTGCCGGTTCACCAGCCCGTTTTGTGATCGTCGCCGAGATGAAGTCCGGATCCACCACCGGTTTGGAAGAAGAAATATTCTCCTTGGGTCCGGCCCATGCGGTGGGGCCGAACGCCTGGATTCTTTCCAGCGAGGCCACGATCAACGCCATTCGCATGGCGCTGGTGCAGAAACTGGGTAAGTTCGACACGCTGTTCGTCGTCGATGCGGCACACGACAAAGCCGCCTGGTTCAATTTCGGTCCCGAGACGGAAAGCCGTATCCGCAAAATGTGGACGCGGCCGGACCATGCCCCGGAAAAACCCGCCACCAAGCGGGCCTAGACGCGCGTCAGCTGGCTGGCATAGCGGCGCGCATTGGCGACATAGATCGCCGCCGATTTTTCCATTCCCGCGATCTGCTCCGCCGTAAGGTCGCCGATCGCCTTGGCGGGCACGCCCAGGATCATTTTTCGGTCCTCGAATATCTTGTCTTCCGTCACCAGGGCGCCGGCGCCCACCAGAGAATGGCTGCCGATGCGGGCCCGGTTGAGCAGGATCGCGCCCATTCCGACCAAGGAATGGTCGCCGATTTGCGCGCTATGGACGATGACGCGATGACCGACGGTGACACCGCGTCCGATGGTCACGGGCTGTCCCGGATCGGCATGGACAATGCTATGATCCTGCACATTCGAGTCTGGCCCGATTGTGATCCATTCATTGTCGCCGCGCAGCACAGCGCCGAACCAGATGCTCGCACCCTTCAGCAGACGAACTTTTCCGATCACCACGGCATCCGGCGCGATCCAGCAATCCTCCGCGATCTGTGGCGTCACGCCGTCCAATTTGTAAATCGGCATCGTCTTTGTTCCGCGTTATTTCCGTTGTGAGAAATTCACACACCTGCGCGCAAAAGACGATACCCTGAACTTGGGCGATATGATTCGTCTAACCTTACGGGGGAACAGGCACTGGTGCATCTCGCACTGCGTTTGCCGACAAAATTCAGGGCCGGGATGCCGGATCGTCCCTCCTCCGCCTTCACACGCATCTGTCTCACACATCGGGAGTATTCATGGCCAAGCGCTCTATGCGTTCCAAGTCGCGTGACTCGTCCTATGTTCAAGAAAATGTGCACCCGCTTTTTCCCGGCCGCTCAGGCCATCAAGCCAAGGCCTGGACGCCGCACGATCCCGATGGGCAATTCCGAGACCGCAAATATGTGAAAAACGTCCGGGCGATGAGCCCGGCGCAGCAGCATTTCATGGATGCGATCGACGCGCAAAGCGTGATTCTGGCGCTGGGCCCTGCCGGAACGGGCAAGACCTATCTGGCCATCGCCAAGGCCGTGGAGGCATTGGAAGCCGGCAAGGTTCAGCGCATTGTGTTGTCACGGCCCGCTGTCGAGGCGGGAGAAAGCCTGGGCTTTTTGCCCGGCGATCTCACTGAAAAGCTCGCGCCCTATCTCAGACCGCTTTATGACGCTCTGACCGAACGGCTTGGCACCAAAAGGCTCAAGCAAATGCTGGCCGATGGCATCATCGAGATCGCGCCGGTGGCCTATATGCGCGGCCGCACCTTGAGCGAATGTTTTGTGGTGATCGATGAGGCGCAGAACTGCACCTATACCCAGATCAAGATGCTGCTGACGCGTTTGGGCTGGCGCTCCACCATGGTGTTGACCGGCGACCCCGATCAAACCGATTTGTTGCCGGGCATTTCCGGCTTGGCCGACATCGCCGCCCGGCTGGAGCATGTGCCGGATATTCCGGTGGTGCGACTGGCGGAAGGCGACATTGTGCGCCATCCGTTGGTCGCTTCGATGCTCACAGTTCTCTGAGGGCGCTTGGCGCGGGCGAAAACCCGCGCCCTCGCCGCCAGGCCTAAGTCCGGCTGGCGGGCGGTTCGGGCAAATCCATTTCCAGGATCGCCATGTTGAAGGCATAGGAGATTTCGCCGTCTTCCTCGTCCTTGAACAGGACGCCGACGAACTCGCCATTGATCTGGACCTCAACCGAGTCCTGCTGCTTGGGGCGTTCGACAATGGTGATGGTGTCAAGACGGAACAGGTTGCGCAGATATTTTTCCAGGCGCCAGATTTCGCTGCGGGTCAAGGCCAGTTCCTCACTGATTGGACGGGTTGAACTCGCATGCCGGGGCAGCAGCGTCAAGCAGGATTGGCACGCGGAACCCGGTCAGCCTGGTGCTGGGCGGGTGAGCCTCGGAGTTTGCTATCTGTCCCAGCCTCGCGTCGCGCTTGGCCGCGCGCCGCTGCGGCGTTCGTCGCTCAAATCGATCCACTGGATCGATTTGCCCGGCTTTGCCGGTCGCTCCTCACCCGGTGTTGTCGGGTAGCTCTTCGA
>DATFDR010000054.1:0-104622 GCA_035251935.1 Rhizomicrobium sp.
GGCCCCGCACTTCCTGCCCACCCGCCAGGGCAAGCAGCGCGCGCGCGCTCATGCCGGTAGCGCGCATTGGCAATTCATATATCCCCGGCCGGCGCACAAGGCCTGCCACCGCGATCGTCGGCCCCAAAGGCGGCACCACGATGCGGTCTCCATCGGCAATCCGCATATTGGCGCTGCCGATGCCGACATTGCCAGCCAGAACGCCGTAGAGATCCACCGCATAGGAACGGCCTCCGCGAACGAGGCGCACGTCGCGCAGCGAACCGGTTTTCTTCACGCCGCCCGACAACAGCAGTGCGTCCATCACCGAAGACAGGCCGGTAGCGATCCGCTGGCCAGGCACATTGACTTCGCCCGACACCAGCACGGTGACCTGACGTACACGTCCAAGCGTGACCGAGGCCGTACTGGCGACATAGGCGCGGCGTACTGCGGCATCGACGTCCTGACGAAAGGCGCCGAAGGTACGGCCGGATGCCGAGATCGGCGACAGACGGGGCAAGATGACCCGGCCATTGCGATCTACCGTCGTGCGGACGTCGGTACTTTCCTGTCCGCGCAACGAGACCACCACTTCATCGCCGGGGCCCATGATATAATCGTCGGCAACAGCGCCGGTTTCCGGTACCGTGACCTCACGGCCGATACCGAGCTGGTCATAGCCAAATTGCTGGAGCTGTACCCCTGCCCTCGCCGAAACGATCTGTTCAAGCCGTGAGGCCACAAAACTCGTCTGGCCACCGACTTGCGGCTGCAGGGTCTGGCCTTGCGAGAGTGGGGTCGTGTTGTCCACAATGCCGGTATTGCTGAATATGCCGCCCAGGCCGCGGCTGCCATTGCCCTGCAGCGGGTTGACGGCGGGCAACTGGGCAAGACCGTTGGTGGGAACGAAAAATAAGCCGAGAAGGCTGAGAACAGACGGCGCAACGAACCCGACCACGGACAGAATACGGCGTGGCGCACGCCCGGCTTTTTTTGGCAGTGACACGAACTAAAATCCCACGTTCGACAAGCGGTTGGTCTACCACAGGGCAACACATAGAGAGAAGAAAAAAGATTTTTCTTGCAATTGCTTAGCCTACCGGCAAGGAAACCTGGACGGGCGAGAATGAAGGGCTGGAACGTGAAGGAACGGGTGCGGCTACCCGGCCGGAGCAAAAGCGCCGCCCGGTGCGCCTGCTGGAAAACGGTCTGGAAAACCATGGCGGTCGGCACTGCCGCTCTGGCCGTCCTGGGATTGGGCGATCCCCTAGCCGCTCAGGAGCTGGAAGCCTCGACCAACCTATTTGGCGGACGGGGCCTTATCGGCACGCCCAGCGCCCGCATGGCGCCCGATGGCGCGCTGTCGGTCGGCGCCAGCTTTTTGAAGAATACACAACATTACAACCTCGGTTTTCAGGCTCTTCCTTGGCTGGAGGCGACATTCCGCTATTCCGGCCTGCAACATTTTCAACCCGACTATCCGGTCTATTACGATCGCGCCTTTGGCCTGAAAGCGCGATTGTGGGATGAAACCGCAATCTTCCCCGCGGTGGCGGTCGGCATAGACGACATCATCGGCACCGGGGTTTATAACGGCGAATATCTTGTTGCATCGAAGCAATTCGGCAACGTCGATGCCAGTATCGGCCTCGGCTGGGGCCGCCACGCCGGCACCCAGCTCTTGCGCAATCCGGTCGGCCTGATTTTCCCCTCCTTCAACAACCGGCGATCGTTTTTTGGCCAAGCAGGCGGCGCGGACTTCAAGGCCTTTTTTCATGGCGGCAAGATCGGCCTCTTCGGAGGCGTGGAGTGGCACTCCCCGATCAGGGGATTGTCCCTGCTTGTCGAATACGACAGCGACACCTACGCGCAGGAGAAAACATTCGGCACTTTCTCCCCTCGAAGCCAGATCAACTATGGGCTGACATACGCTCTTTCGGACCAAACCAAGTTGGGTCTGAGCTGGCTCTACGGCACAAGTCTGGGCGGAAGCTTCTCGTTACAACTCGATCCCGTCCATTCTCAATATCCCCAAAAAATCGAACCACCGCCGCCGCCGGTAACGGTGCGTAGCGATGCGGAACGGCAGCAGGCTCTTGCGCTGCTGCTGGAACGCCGCGATCCAGGCGCGATGGCGAGAGCGCAGATTTTCCAAGCCCGCAACGCCGATCGCAGCAATTTTGTGGACGCGCTGTGGCGCCAGGGCGACGATTTGGCCGATGTCCAGGTCCGGCGCGGTGTGCTCGAACTGACGGTGACAGGAACCATTTCCGGCAACCGCTGCAACGCCGTCGCAAAACTGATGCGGGGCGTAGCCGCCCATATCAGCCGCATAAGTCTGCACGATCGCGCTGGATTTCGCAGTGTCTCCTGCGCCGTCCCGCGCACAGTCGAAGCGGCGCCGATGCGTGCGGCGTTTCTGTCGAGCAACAGGTTGGTGAACCTAACGACGCCTGCCGTAGAGGTCGTGACCATTGATGCGACTGCCGTAGCCGCCAAGTCCGATTGGGCGCAGGTCGACCGGGCCATCCGCGCGGCTTTGAAGGAACAACAGATTTTCGTCGAGGCTCTTTCCCGGAGTGAGAGCGGATTGCTGCTCTACTATCGCAACTATCACTATCAGTTAGAAGCCGACGCCCTCGACCGCATCACGCGCGTCCTGACCGAAGAAGCGCCATCTGAAATCGAACGATTTCGCCTTATCGCGGTCAATAAGGGTGTGCCGACTCAGGAATTCGATGTGTTGCGCGGACCGGTGGAGCGCAGCTTCCAGCAGGAAGACGGTAACATTCTCGCCTATGGGATGACCATCACGCCGCCCGCCATGGATCAGCCCGTCCTGGCTCAAGCTGCGCGCGACAACTATCCGCGATTCACTTGGGGACTTTATCCTCAATTCCGGCAAGCCTTGTTTGACCCCAATCAACCCTTCGGCGTGCAATTCCTGGCGGTACTGGGTGCTGGGGTAGAACTGGCGCCAGGTCTTTCCATTACGGGCACTGGCGACATCAACCTGTACAGCAATTTCCTCACAAACCGGCCCAGCGACAGTCAGCTACCACATGTCCGGAGCGATTTCGCAAAATACTTTACGCAAGGCAAGACCGGGATTAGCAGCTTGGAGACGAGCTATGAATTCCGCTTGGCCCCGACTTTGTTCGTCAAAGGGCGGATCGGTTATCTGGAAAGCATGTTCGCCGGCGTCGGCGGAGAAATCCTGTGGCGGCCGGAAGGCGCGCGCTGGGCATTGGGCGCAGATATTTACAAGGTATGGCAGCGCGACTTCGATCGGCTGTTTGGGCTCCAGCGCTATCGCGCGACCACGGGCCACGTATCGCTGTATTACGACTCACCCTGGTATGGACTTAATTTCCAGTTGCGTGCTGGGCAATATCTAGCAGGCGACCGCGGTGCGACGTTGCAGATAACACGCCGTTTCTCCACCGGGATCGAAATCGGCGCTTTCGTCACCAAGACCAACGTCTCGGCTGCCCAGTTCGGGGAAGGAAGCTTCGACAAGGGTATCATAATCCGGATCCCCTTGGGTTGGATCGCACCCATTGAAAGCCAGAGTGTCGTAGCAGTGGACCTGAGGCCGGTTCAGCGCGACGGAGGCCAGGTTCTCGCCGGCGACGCAACCCTGTACGCGGAAACCCGCAACACCAGCGAGAGCGAGATTATACAGCAAGTCCAGCAATTGGCCCTTCACTAGCGCTCGCGTTCTCGCACGCTTCGGTCTACTATGTACATGAATCCCCCGCCCTTTGGATGACGTTCCGTGACAGTCGATTATGATGGCGAACAGGCCGCTCCTGAGCCGGTTTCCGCGGTGATAGCGCGGTTTCTCCGGAAGTCTTTCTCGATCGCAGATGTTGCGAAACGTGCAGCGCGAGGCTGGCTGTTTGGGTTGGTCGGGCTGGCGCTGGGCCTCGCCGTCGGCATTTATGTGATATGGATCACGCCCCCGACCTACAATGTGAGCATTGGTCTTTTGCCCACCGATTCAACCAATGATGTCGCAATCGGCGGCGGTGGGGACGCGCTCAACGCATTGGCAGGGTTGATCGGAATGGGCGGGGGACCGGTGCCGAAATTCACCCGCTTCGTGGCCTCGCTTCAATCCACGAACGTCGCCAAGCTGATGGACAAACAATATGACATGGTATGCCGCACCTACAGCGGCTCTTGCGATCGCAAGACGCGAAAATGGAAAAAGCGTACCGGCTTTGAAGTCTGGATGGAAAGGGTGATGAGCCAAGTGGCTCATCTGCCGGATCCGGACAGTCCACGCACCCCCCTCGATCTTGCCAATTATACCAAGAGCAATGTTTTTCTCACTTCGGATCGGATGACCCATATTTTGACGCTCAGCATGGAATCCCGGGATCCGAAGTTTGCGGCCTTTTATTTGAAGACGCTGGTCCAGGCAACAAACGACTTCATCAGGCAGGAAGACCGTGCCGTGATCCGGCCTTACGTGGACTATCTCAACCGCAAACTCGCAACCAATCTCAATGTGGCGCAGCATAGTGCACTGAGCAACATCCTCCTGGATCAAGAGCGCCGACTGATGCTGTCGTCCGTAAGCGTTCCCTATGCGGCGTCCATTCACGATGGGCCCAACGTGACCATCTCCAACAGCGCAAAACGGATGTTGGTTGTCGACGCCTTCCTGGGACTGGTGATCGGACTGGGTATCGGCGTGTTTCGGAGTTTACGGGCGGGCAAAAAGTAGACGGGGAGGCCGCCTTGAAAGAGCTACTGATAGCGCTGCGGGCGAAATTCGAGGCAGCGCTCGAACCCTACCGGAACCCGGTATCGGCGGTCGTGAACTATCCGATCTCGATCGACGAATATTTGGTTTATTCGACCGTCCTTAGCGTCTTCCTGATGCAAATGTTGATGCATAAGGGCATCGATATTTTCGTCGGCTACCCGCTGGTCCTGTTCAATTCGCTTATCCTGTTCGGCCAAAACCGCCTTATAATCCATCGCAATCACGCCATGGCGATACTGGCCCTAACCGTGATCAGTTTCATCGCTTCCGCCAACTCCTCCACACCGGGTTTTTCCATTATCGCCCAGATCCTGGGCATCCTGTTCTTTTCCACCTATTTCCTCAGCATGCTGACGAACTTTGGGCTGTCCGTGCCCCGGTGGATGCAAATCTACGCCAACTTTGCGCTGGGAATCGTGATACTGGGCTTTATCACCTATGTTGCACGCAAAGCGCATATTCTTCCAGCGAGACCGGACGAGATGCGGCTGCGTTCGATCTTTCCGGAGCCTTCGTTATTTGTGTATCTCACGCTGCCGGCTTTCGGCATCTACGCAAATGCCTTTTTGCGCCATCGCAAATACAAGCTTGAGCTGTTTTTGTTCCTTCTGGCTTATATTCTGGCGGATTCATCGCTGGGCTTTCTCGGAATTCTGTTGATCGCCTTTTTTGCCTTGTTGCCGCGCCTGAGCATCTGGAAGATGGTAGGGTTTGGTTTTGCGGCGTGTGGGGCACTGGTTAGCCTGTTCTTTGTCAGCGACAATTTCCGCCTACGCGTTGTCGATACCGCGATCGCCATTGCAAGGATGAATTTTAGCCAAGCCAATGCCAGCACATTTGCGATGTTGTCCAACGCCTATGTCGCCATCCAGACTTTCCTGGACCATCCCCTGATCGGTATTGGGATCGGCGGTTATCATTATGCCTATACCAAACACGTACCCTTTATAAGCGCCAACATCAACAATCAGGCCTTGGTCAATCTCAATATGTTTGATGCCAGCTCGATGTTTTTGCGGGCCGCGGCGGAGCTGGGCCTGGCAGGCCTAGTCTCATTGATAGGTTTTTTGATTGTATGCTCACGTGTGCGGGGGGACCAGCATGTGGATATCCGCAATGCCCTGTTGCCTTACTTACTTATTCGCATGTTACGCCTTGGGGCTTGGTTCTCGCTGGAGCTCTACTTCTTTGTGGGCTTGTTCGTGCTGAACTACCTCCATAGCCGGGCCCGCTATAGGGTGGGCAAGCCCGTCCGTGAGGCCAGCTTGCTCTAAACATTTGATATACGGTCCCGCTTCGGTATATCCAGTCGCGCCATCCCTTAGGGTCAAAATTATGTCAAAAACAGCTTTGGTCACCGGCGTTACCGGCCAGGATGGCGCGCTCCTTGTCGAACTGCTTTTGAGCAAGGGCTACACCGTCCATGGCGTCAAGCGGCGTGCCTCGTCCTTTAATAGCGAGCGCATCGATCATCTGTACCAAGACCCGCACGAGCCCGGCACTCGTTTCTTTCTGCATTATGGGGACCTGACCGATTCCACCAATTTGATCCGCCTCGTCCAGGAAACGCAGCCGGACGAGATCTACAATCTGGCGGCTCAAAGCCATGTGCAAGTGAGCTTCGAAACGGCGGAATATACCGCCAATGCTGATGGCATGGGTGTCCTGCGCCTGCTAGAGGCCATCCGCATTCTCAAGATGGAAGAAAAGGTCCGTTTCTACCAGGCTTCCACTTCGGAATTGTATGGCAAAGTCCAGGAGACCCCCCAGCGGGAAACGACCCCGTTTTATCCTCGCAGCCCATACGCGGCCGCGAAGCTCTATGCCTATTGGATTACGGTGAACTACCGCGAGGCCTACGGCATGCATGCCTCGAACGGTATCCTCTTCAATCACGAAGGCCCCACCCGCGGCGAGACCTTCGTGACCCGCAAGATCACCCGCGGCGTCGCCGCCATCGAGCACGGCTTCCAGAAGGTTCTCCATATGGGCAATATCGACTCCCTGCGCGATTGGGGCGACGCGCGCGACTATGTGAAAGGGATGCATTTGATCCTGCAGCAGCCCAAGCCCGATGACTATGTGCTGGCGACGGGTGAAATGCATTCCGTGCGTGAATTCATCGAACTCGCCTTCGCCGAGGTAGGCCGCAAGATCGCTTGGCGGGGCAAGGGCGTAGACGAGGAAGGCATAGATGACAAAAGCGGCGCTGTTCTGGTCAAAATCGATCCGCGCTACTTCCGCCCGACCGAAGTGGACCTGCTGCTGGGTGATCCCAGCAAGGCGCGCAAGATCCTGGGTTGGAGACACGAGATCAGTTTTCCCCAACTGGTGAAGGAAATGGTGGCATCGGACCTCAAAACCGTTGCCGCGGAAGGGCCGCGCAATTCATGACATACCCGCTTGCGGGAAAGCGTGTCTGGGTCGCGGGGCACCGCGGCATGGTCGGCGGTGCGCTGGTCCGCCAACTCGAAACCGAAAATTGCACGGTCCTGACCGTGGGGCGTGGCTCGCTCGACCTGCGCGACGGCCACGCCGTGCACGCCTGGATGTCAGCCAACCGCCCACAGGCGGTGATCCTGGCCGCTGCCAAGGTGGGCGGTATCGTCGCCAACGACAGTTGGCCGGCCGATTTTCTCTACGACAATCTCGCCATCGAGAACGCCATCATCCATAGCGCCTTTGAAACCGGCGTGGAGAAGCTCTTGTTCCTGGGCTCATCCTGCATCTATCCAAAATTCGCGCCCCAACCGATCACCGAGGATGCCCTCCTCACGGGGCCGTTGGAGCCAACCAACGAATGGTACGCCATCGCCAAGATCGCCGGCATCAAGCTGTGCCAAGCCTATCGCCGCCAGCACGGGCGCGATTTCATTTCTGCCATGCCCACCAATCTCTACGGGCCCGGAGATAATTTCGACCTGACCAGTTCGCACGTCATTCCCGCGCTGATTCGCAAAGCACATGAGGCAAAACGGGCCGACGCCAAATCCATGGCCATCTGGGGCAGCGGCACGCCGCGCCGCGAGTTCTTGCATGTCGACGATTGCGCCAACGCGCTGATCTTCCTGCTGAAAAATTATTCAAGCGACAGCCATGTCAATGTCGGCTCGGGCACCGACGTCACCATCGATGAGCTGGCGCGCCTGATCATGCGGGTGGTGGGTTTTGACGGCGCGTTGGAACACGACACTAGCAAGCCGGATGGCACACCGCGTAAGCTGATGTCGAACCAGAAGCTGGCCGATATGGGCTGGAGCCCAAGCATATCTCTGGAGAAGGGCCTCGCCACCACCTACCGGTGGTTCCAGGACAATGGCCTTCGCTAGATCCGTTCGCTGTTTTCGAAAAGCAGGTCGGCCTGCAGCATGACGCGCCCTTTGCCATAGGACGGGTTGAACTGGCCGCGCAGCCGAAAGCCCCGCACGCCCAGAAAGGCGCTAATTTCGTCCGCAAGCGCTTGCCCCTCATACAAGGGCACGAATGAACATTCCGCATAGATCCAGTCGAACTGGGGCAGCAGCATTTCCGCAGATTTCAGCACTTCCAGTTCAAAGCCCTGAACGTCGATTTTGAGCAGATTGTGGGCACCGAGATCCGACAGTGAAACAAAATCCGACAAAGGGCCTGTCTTTACGCTGCGCGTGCCGACCGCTTCGGTGCCGGGGAAGTTCTCGGTCTGGGCGCGCGAAATAGGCAGCAGCGAGGAGGAGTCGTCCCGTGCCGACAGGTGCATCGCCATTTGACCACGTTCCGGCGCCAGCGCGCACTGATGCAATCGGACCTGCGGATCGCTGGCGAATAACGCACGATAGACCTGTGCCGGTTCGTCCAACGGTTCAAAGGCAACGATGGAAGCGAAAGGCCTCAGCTGGCGGCAGACAAGGGAGAACTGGCCGCGATTGGCTCCCACATCGGCGACGAAATCGAAGGGGAGACGGTGCAGCATAGCGGTATGGTCGATGGCCGGAGCAACGCCATGGCGCAGAAAGGCGCGGCGATACGAACCGTTGAGGCCAATCGCCAACAGCTTGCGCAACCGGATACAAACCAGGTCCCAGTTCATCTTTCGGTCAAGCCTAGCCAGAGCCGCGCATGCCCCTTATGCTTTGCGGCCATTCCTGACGGTGTCCACCGCCTCCGCATGCTGTTCAACTCTACCATTTTCCTGTGCGGCTTTCTGCCGATCACACTGCCGCCGTTCTTCTTGCTGGGACGCTTTTCTATCCGGGCGTGTTTTTCCAACATAGAGGCTTTTACCATCGCTTTCGGCTCGTCCGCCCGGATTCAGCACCGCCGCTGAGTGGTGGACGCCCACGGAACCGGCATTCCCCGCCATTCAATAGTAAGGGCTAGTGGAATCGATGCGACATGGCTGTATGGAGCGGTCTTGCGACCGTGACACCAGGCGGGTGACCTTGACGGCGGTGGGCGCGATCTTGGTGTAACGGATGCCGGGCCTGGTGACGGATTGCCCCACAGCGAGATCTCCAAGCTGACTCAATGACCAGCGGCTGCGATCGTGATTATAGTTGGCGAACGGCGCTTCCAGGAAGTCGACTTTCTGGTCGATAAAATAGCCATCGTGATCGTTGTAGCCGTGGCACAAGTAGTTGAGATAGACCATATCCAGGATGCCATCCAGCGAACGGATGACGAAACGATCATCCAAACTGCTCCTGAGCTGCACTTCCTGCGCCGCGATGACGACAGGGCGAACGTCCGGGTTGCCGTACCGCGCCAGATATTGTTGCGAGGAGACCGCTTTGTCGGGCTCGGTCATTGCCGCCAATAGCGTATTGCGTGGCAGAGCCATCCGCATATAGGTCTCAAATGCTGCGGCGGCAAAAAAAGCCAGAATAGCGGCGATCACCGCCGGCCGGCCGGCCTTTCCCAATCCGCTGGCTTGGCGCAGGCCATAGGTTGCCGCCAGGATTCCCATCGGCCATGCGAATATCGTGTAACGGGCAAAATGCAGGGCGGTGAGGCTGTTCACGATGTAGAGCGCCATGAAGGCGAAGAATTCGCTGCCCAGCAGGATAAGCAACCAACGCTCGTCACGTGAAACGACCCGGCGCGACAGGAAAAACAGCGCATAGCAAGCCGGGACCAGCACAGACATATAGACCGCCAGGCGCGCCAGCACCTTGACGTTTACGGCAAGCCCAAAAAGCCAAACACTGTCCACGTTCCGGGATTCGAACAGACGGGCATAACCCGCCCCGAAGGGCAGAACCCCGGCCCAGGCCTTGAACAACAGCACGTAGGCGAGCGCAACTGTACCAGCGATTGCGGCAAACAGCACCGCACGGCCTATCAGATCAAGCCCTATGCGGCGGCTTGCCAGGCCGATATTCACGGCGCGAACGGCCCAGGCAAATGCGCCCAACGGAATGGCCTCGGGCCGTATCCAGAACAGGGCGCCCATGAGCACCGCGAGCAGGACGTCACTTGCGAGGCTAGGTGGATTTTCGCTGGAAAGCCATCCACGCTTCAACGCGAGTATCAGCCAACTGAGCACCAGCGCGCCAAAAAAAGCATTCTCGCTTCCCAGCATTCCGTTATACACGCTGCCAGGAAGCAGCAATGTGGTGGTGGCAGCCATTAGCGACCAGCGGACATCCAACGCCAGCAGCCGTGAAAGCCGGTAGGTCTGCACGGCGATGGCATAGAGTGAAAACAGGCCGATCAGCTTCATGCCCAGCGCGCCCGCCGAATAGCCGAAAAGTTTCATGATCGCGATGACGATGAACATGAAGCCCATCGACGTCTGGCCACTGCTAGGCTGACCCGGATTGAACTGCAGCGGATATCCGTCAAGGAAATTGCGGGAATAGACGATGTGGATTTCGGCGTCGCCGCTGAAAGTGTTGATATAAAAAAGCGGGTGGAGAATCGCGGCGGCGATGAAGGCAAAGCTCAGCAGGAACAGGGGATCGCGATTTATCGGTAGGCGATCCCGGTCAAACATTGTCACGACAAATCTCTTCTGAGGCCCTACCGCACGCTTGCGCGCTCGCGGACACAGATAAAATGCATCTCCGCCCGCTTCGCAAGGAACCAGTTTTCCCTTCCTGGCCTTTGGGTATTTACCGGCCTACTTACTGCAAGCCCTGGTCGACGTCCAGATATAAGATACTGATATTACCCGCTATTTTCCCGAGGGCGCCTCCTTCACCGACACCTTTCGCCGCCCATTTGCGTTTGCCATCCAAAATTTGCATTTTCCGCCCCCGCGCATAGGCGTCTCATCTTCGGAGGGTTCCAGTTTGGCTTTGCATCTTGTCACAGGCGGTTCCGGCTTTGTGGGTTCGAATATAGCCCGCCGATTGCTGGACCGGGGCGAGCAGGTACGCGTATTGGACATCTGGAAGTCGGCCGATCTTCCCGACCTCGTCGAATTCATCCAGGCCGATATCAATGACAGCGCCTCGGTCGCGGCAGCGATGAAAGGCGTGGACTTTGTCCATCACAATGTCGCGCTGGTCCCTCTTCACAAAGCCGGACGCGGTTACTGGAAGGTCAATGTCGAAGGGACGCAAATCGCCCTGACATGCGCCAAAGCGGCGGGCGTGAAGATGTTTTCACACATGTCATCCAGCGCCGTGTTCGGCCTGCCCACAGTCATGCCGATCACAAACGATACGCGGCGGGAGCCCATCGAGATCTACGGCCACGCCAAGAAAGCCGGCGAAGACCTGGTTCTGCGGGCGATGGAGGAAGGTTTTCCTGCCTGCATCATCCGGCCGCGGACCATCATCGGCACCGGCCGGCTGGGGATATTCCAGATCCTGTTCGAATGGATCAAAGATGGCGCCAATGTCTATACCATCGGCGAAGGCAACGGGCTGTTCCAGTTCGTCCATTGCGACGATCTGGCGGATACCAGCATCATTGCCTGCGTCGACCATAAGCCCGGCGTTTACAATGTCGGCACGGACCGATTCGGCACCTTGCGCGAGGACCTGGAATTTCTGTGCGCGCATGCCAAGACCGGATCGCGGGTCAAAAGCTTGCCTGCCGGACTTGCGATCGGCACGCTCACCATGCTGGATAAGCTTCGTCTGTCCCCGCTCGGGCCCTGGCACTATCTCACCTATCACAAGCCTTTTTATTTCGACTCCGAGCCTGTCTACCGCGCGTTGAACTGGCGACCCAAATACGGCAACCGGGAGATGATGTGCTCGTCTTATGATTGGTTTATCCGGCACGCCCCTTCCGCAAACGCCAGCAAAGGCTCGTCGGCGCACAAAAGTCCGGTGCGCCAGGGGGTGCTGAAGATTCTGAAGGCCATCTCGTGAATGGGCAGAAGAATGAAGAAAGCTCCCATCATATCGTGGTGGTTCCCGACGGGCTGACGGCGTTAAATGGCCAGGCACTGCCCGAACCCAGTTTCGTCTACCGTGCAGTGCTGGATGCCGCGGCCCGGCGTCCGCCCCAAGACATCATCCTGCTTGCGCCAGCCAACAGCTTTGGGGGAGCGGTGACGGAGGAAGAGGCCGCGGAACGCTACCTGCGGATAAAAGGGCGCTCGGGGCCGATCCTGCGTCCGCCGCCGGTCAAGGATGGATATGTCGACACCCGCGGCAATGCGCGGCATCTGCGCGAATGGCTGCAGAGCCAGCAAAGCTGGCCATTGGCCCGGACCAGGCTGCTGGTTGCAGAACGCCATGCCCGCCGGGCGCTGCTCTGTTTCCGTCGCGAAGGGTTCACATTCCAGGCTGTGGAGAGCATCGGCTATGTCGTTCCGAACGGCGAAATGGTGGTGCCGCGACTCTGGTATTATCGCTGGCCTTTGCTACACAGGCTTTACGAATTCCTGGCCTATGTCCGCGATTGGCTGCGGCCCGCATCCTTTTGAAGATTGGCGCTGGCCCAGGGCCGCTGAGGAGAAGGCGTGACGCTGAACAAGACGATCGCCGCGCTGATTCCGGATTGGCCTGTTTTGCCCGGCACGGCCCGGACAGAGCTGATCGGCGATTGCGCGGCTTTCGTACGAACACAAGTCGGGCTTGCACCGTTTTATGTCCGGTTAGGATTTTGGGTCCTTTACGGCGCCTTTTGTTTTTACGCATTTCTTCGGGTGGGCCCTTTTGCCGGCCCCGTCGCGCGAGGCATAGCGCTGACCGGCTTTTCCGCGCTGCCGCTCCCCTTGGTGGCCGCGCTGGAACGCCTATTACGGGCTTCCACCCTGCTGGCTTTTTTCGACCATCCCGTGGTCCTGGCGGCGCTGCAGGAACCTTCGCCTGCTATGCGTCAACAATCCTTCCGTGCACTTCGCGCAAGCCAGATGCAGGCAAGCCCATGACAGCGCTCCTGCCGGTCACCGGCCCACAAAGTCTGTCCTGTGAAGCGCTGGTCATAGGCACCGGCGCCGGGGGCGCCAGCGTGGCGGCAACCCTGGCCGATGCGGGTGTCGATGTGCTGATGGTGGAAGAAGGCCCTTATGTACCAGCGGCGGAAACGCCCGCGGGCCTTTCTAGGAGCATGCTCAAGATGTGGCGCGGCGGCGGCTTGCTGGCGACTTTCGGCAGCCAGATCGCGTTCGCCGAAGGGCGCTGCGTGGGCGGTGGAACAGAGATCAACAGCGCGATCTTTCAACGCGCGCCCGATAGGGTTTTGCGCCTCTGGGCCGCGGCAAATGGAATCGGCGATTTCAACACCGCGACACTGGCGCCCTATTTCGACAGGGCCGCAGCGGCCGTAAACGCATCCCTGACACCGGATCGGTCCGGGCCGCCAACCGAGCTGCTGGCACGCGCGGGCAACGCCATGAAATGGAACATCGCGGAGCTGGAGCGTGGCCAGAGACATTGCGTGGGCACCAATTTATGTTCCGCCGGCTGTCCAACCGGCGCCAAACAATCCATGACCGCGACATTGATCCCCCGTGCCATCGAGCGGGGTGCACGCCTTCTTCCCGTGGCGCGGGTGCAAAGGCTGACGCGTCGCGGAAATCGGATTGCCGGTGCGGCCGTCCAGGCGTCCGGCGAGGACGGAAAACGGCATGCCGTCGCCATTACGGCCGAGAGTGTTTTCCTCTGCGCCGGGACCACCCAAACGCCCGCCCTTCTGGCGCGCAGCGGTATCCGCCGCAATATCGGACACAGCTTCCAGCTTCATCCCACCATCCGATTGCTGGTGCGGTTTCGCGACGAAATAAACGCACAACGCTACCGCCTGCCGCTTGTCGCAATCACCGAATTCATGCCAGAGCTTCGCTTCGGCGGCTCGGTCTTCACCCTTCCCACCTATGGCATGGCTCTGGCAGAGGATTGGAAGAACCGGGCCCGCTCTTTGCCGGACTATGCCAGCCATGCAATCTACTACGCCATGATCAAGCCAGACGGCGTCGGCCGTATTCATTCCATTCCCGGCATGGCCGAACCGGTGACCAGTTATGCCCTGACGGAGCGTGACCGCCGCCGGCTCTGGCAAGGCGCACGGATGCTTAGCGAGGCCCTGTTCGCGGCCGGCGCCGAACATGTCACGCCTTCGGTCGTGGGCCATGAGGGATGGGCCGACAGCAGCGCGCCGTCGCGCGAAGATACGCTGCCGGCAGTCGGCCGCATCAATCTGATGAGCATCCATCTCTTCTCCAGTTGTCCCATGGGGGAAAAAGCCGATATCCATCCGGTCGATTCGCTTGGACGGCTTCGCGGTCATGATAATGTCGTTGTTGCCGATGGCAGCGTGTTGCCGGGGGCGCCCGGCGTGAATCCGCAAGCCACTATCATGGCCCTGGCGATGCGGGCGGCGGATGCGTGGATCGGCCGGCGGGGAATGGGTCAATGATGCCTCTTCTGGAATTGATGCGGCCGCGCCAGTGGATAAAGAACGGTTTTGTCTTGGCGCCGCTCTTTTTCGGGGCGGATATGCTCCACGGCGCAGCGGTGATGCGGGCCCTGACGGCCACCGTGATTTTCTGCCTGGTATCGAGCGCGGTGTATATCTTCAACGACTGGCGCGATATCCAGGCCGACCGCCTTCATGCCTCTAAGAAGGGGCGCCCGCTGGCTGCCGGCCGGATTTCGGTGCCGGCGGCACTTGCGGCGATGGCGGCATTGCTGGTGACGGCAGCGACGCTGATCCTATTCGCGGGCTTTCCGCAGCAATTCGGACTTATTGTCGGCCTCTATCTGCTGCTCAACCTGCTTTATTCGCTGGGTCTGAAGCAGGTGGCCGTTATTGAGCTGTTTTTTGTTTCTTCCGGCTTCATCCTGCGGCTGCTCGGCGGCGGCATCGTGCTGCCCGTCATCCTATCGCCCTGGATCGTCATTTCCACGGGGACCGTCGCGCTCCTTCTGGCCGCAGGCAAGCGGCGCGCCGACATCGCCCGCTCCAATGACTCAGAATATGGCCGCCAATCCCTGGCCAGTTACAGCCTGCCTTACCTCGATGCCGTGCTAGCTGGCCTGGCGGGCGCGACCCTGGTGGTCTATCTGCTGTTCTGCGTCTCGGATTATGCCGTCGGGCGGTACGGCTCCATTGTGCTGGTCACAGCCATTCCGGTCGCAGTCGGCCTGATGCGGTATCTCCAGCTCATTATCGTCTATGAAGATGGTGATTCGCCGAGCGACCTGGTGCTGCGCGATCGCGCTCTGTCCGCCGTCATCCTCATTTTCGTCGCCATTTTCGGCGTCCTCATTTACGTGCGGTAAGCATGGCGGACACGCGTTACTTTGTTACAGGCGCCACCGGATGGCTGGGCCGCCGTGTTCTGCGGGCGTTGACGCAGGGCCATGCCGAAATGGGAATGCCTGGCGGCCACAAAGTATGCATATTGGCCGCTCCCGGCGAGAAACATGAAGACCTAACGGCATTGGGAGTGGATGCGTTCCAGGGCGATGTTCGCGATGCCGCCAGCATGGGGCAATTTCTCGCCGCGGCCGAGGGTGCGGTCGTGCTGCACTTGGCCGGGCTTATCCATCCCGCCCTCCGGGTCCGCGATTTCATGGCGGTCAACTATATGGGTACGCGCAATATCGTGGAGGCGGCCGAACAGGCGGGTGCGCGGCGAATCGTGGTGATGTCCTCCAACTCCCCGATCGGGGCAAGCCACAACCCATACGAAGTTTTCGACGAGGATTCTCCCTACCGGCCCTACATGGGCTATGGCCGGTCCAAGCATGCAGCGGAGCTCTGGCTGCGAGAACGGATTGCGGCCCAGCCGCAGCCCAACATCACCATCCTGCGCGCGCCCTGGTTTTATGGGCCCGAACAGCCCGTCCGCCAGACCATATTCTTCTCGATGATCCGGGAAGGCACATTTCCCTTGATGGGACGCGGCGCCAATCGCCGCTCCCTCGGCTATGTCGACAGCTTGGCCTATGGCATTCTCCTCGCAGCGCAAGCTGAAATTGCCGCGGGCCGCATCTATTGGCTGGCGGACGAACGGTCCTATCCCATGTATGAGATCATTGACGTGGTGAGAACGGTGTTGCGCGACGATTTCGGATTTGCCGTCAAGCCCGACACGATTCATGCACCGCCGGTGATCGCCGATATGGCCCGGCTTGCCGACCGAACCCTGCAGGCGATGGGCCTGTACCATCAGAAGATCCATGTCCTGTCGGAAATGAATCTGACGATCGCCTGTTCGATCGAGCGGGCACGGAAAGAGCTTGGCTACCGGCCTTTGACGGATCTGCGCGAAGGCATGCACCGGTCCATCGGCTGGTTACTAGAGCATGGGGGCAAGATCTGAAATGGGCTACTGGGTCGTCGTGCCGTTCGCCTATCTGCTGGCAGGAACGACGAAGTTTGCCGTCAACTGCGTGCGCCATCGCCAGCTGGCTTTCGATCAGATCGGGCTTGGCGGCTTGCCCAGCACGCATACAGCCATCGTGTCGGCGCCCGCCTGGCTGCTGGTGATGGACGGAATGGTCCATTCCGAAGTCTTTGCCGTGGCCCTGAGCCTGGTGGCGATCGTGGTGATCGATGCCATGGATTTGCGGCGCAAGCTTGAACGGGTTCATGACGTCCTCAAGCAGGAATTGCCCGACAGCGTCGCCGTCCAGGGTCTGCGCCGGCGGGTCGGCCACAATCCCCTGGAAGTCGCGGCGGGACTGGCTGTGGGTGCTGTCGCGGCAGGGCTGATCCATTGGCTGGACCTGCGGGCCGGCTGAAGGGCTTTGCAGCTCAGCCCAGACCTTTCAAGGGCCGATGGCGCAGAATACGGAATAGGATGCCCCTGGGAAGAAGCCGCTTAAGAGGCTTTGAAAGAGCCGCCCGGCAGATAAGCCCCGTATAACGCAATGCCAGCCCGGCCGTCATGACGCGGTGCTTCTTGAGGATCGCGACCCGCTGCCGGAGCATGCCGACACGATCGACATCGCTGCGTCCGCCGACCGAGGCAATCGAGACAATGCAATCCACCATCCGGAATTTCCTGCCCGCGATGTAAGCGGCCAGAATGGTCTCATAGTCGGCCGCCATCAGATCCGGCACAAAAGGCCGGGCGAGCAGAATCTCCCGCCGCATGAAGAGACTCTGGTGAGAACAGAGCATCCGCAAAGGCAGAACCGAAGGTGTTTCGGCGCGGATCAGCCGGTCAATTCCATGCTCCGGGTAACGGCGTATATGATGGCCATAAAGCATATCGCTATCGGCATGATCCTCGGCGAGCATGCAGGAAAGAACCTTGTTGTTGGCAAAACAGTCGCCGGAATTCATGAACAGGGTCCACTCCCCCGTCGCCATCCGTACGCCCTTGTTCATTCCATCATAAAGGTTGCGGTCCGGCTCGCTGACCCAATGCGCAAGGCGGTCGCCATAGGACGCGATGATTTCCTGACTGCCATCCGTCGATCCACCGTCGATGACGACGGACTCGAGATTCGGGTAATCCTGGCCGAGCACGCTGTCGAGCGTCGCGGCGATCCGGTCCGCCATATTGAAATTGACGGTGATAACCGAGACTTTGGGCTTCAATGACATCGTGCGTCCGACCACGGAAACAGGGCGCTTATAGAACAATTCTGGGGCTCCGGGCCAGCAGGCCGGCGATCATCCTGTCTTGCCCAGACTCCAATCGACCAGATGGTCCAACTGTCCGCTTGCCTGCCGCCGTTCCGCTTCAAACTGCCGGCGCGCCTGCATCCGCCGTTGACCATGCATCGCTTGTCCCATACCGATCCAATCTGCGGCTTTTTCCGCGAAAGATTGGTGGGCGGGAATCAACAAACCGCCATCACCAAGAATCTCGCCGACAAAACGGTGATCGATGGCAATCACAGGAACACTTGCCGCAAGCGCTTCTGGGACCACAAGCGATTGGGTTTCGTGAGCATAAAGCGAGGGAAAAAGCAGATAGTCCAATCCCTGCAGAAAATCCGTCTTAGACGGGCCGCTCAGCACACCGTTACAAACAAGCCTGGGACCGAATTCCGCCTTGGCCCGGTTGAGCAAGGTCCGATCACGTTCCGCGACAGGCGAACCAGCCAGCGCCAGTTCCGCCGCTATTCCGCGGGCCAGAAGCATGCGAAGTGTATCGATCGCCCGGCCAACCCCTTTTTCCGCTGTAAGGGCGCCCAGAAATCCCAGGCGGACTCTTCCCGTTTCCGGGCGCCTGGCCGGAGGCGGCGGGGTTATCCAAGCCGCATTGTTGATGATGACGGCCGAGCCCCGACGACCGTAACGGTCCCAGAAAAGTTCCGCCATCGTCCGGCTGCAAAAAACATGGGACGCTTTCGGACAAAGGCGCAGCAACAGGCGGATCGCGACGCTATTGGACAATACATAGCGGGAACTATGATGATAAAACGTCAAGTCCCGCCCGATCACGCGGGCAATCGCCGCAAGCAGGATGTTGTAGGAAAGGCCGCCGCCGCCGTCCAGGCTCATGATATAGCGCCGCGGGCATGCGCCGGTTGATGCGGTCAGCATGACAAGGCCCGCACGCATCGTGCGCGTTGCACGGGTCAGATGGTAGGTCAACCCCCTCTGCCAGCGTCCCGGCGACAGATCGAGAATGCGAAAAATCACCCCCCGCTCACGCAGCAGCCCCGCCAAAGCATTATTGATGACGGATACGCCGTGCACGGGGCCGGAAAAGGGCCCGATCAAAACCGGAATTGTGGGCCTGTCCTCTTGGGGTCCAATCATCTATAACGGCACCGCAAAAGCACGGATTGTTAGCCGATATTGGCAGCAGGCGCCATTGACGCCCCAAACAAAATATCGTTCACCAGCATCCTCCATGAGTCGGGTTTGCCCTTGAAGCTATTCGTTCATGACTATTCCGGTCATGCCTTTCCCGTCCAACTGTCTCGCGAGCTGGCGCTCCAGGGTCACCGGGTCGTGCATGCCTATTCCGCGGCGATAGAAAGCCCCCGCGGCGGCCTGGCCTTGAATCAGACCGATCCCTCCAGCCTGATCATCAAGGCTATTGGCGAGGCTGGATCGCTGAACAAATACGCCTTGCTTCGTCGCGTGAAGGAAGAGCGCAAATATGGCGATCAGCTGGCCGATGCCATTCTTCAAGAAGACCCCGACGTGGTGATCCTGTGTACTACGCCCAACGACGTTCTGGACCGGATGAATGCGCTTCCATCCAGGATGCGGGTGATCTGGTGGTTGCAAGACATATATAGCATCGGCATTCGCAACGTTCTGAACCGCCGCCTGCCTTTGATCGGCAATCTGGCGGGGGCGATCTATCATCACAAGGAAAAGCGCTTTGCGGCGCGCGCCGATCACATCGTAACCATAACCCCCGATTTCATACCCCACCTTCGCCAGCTCGGCGTGCCGCCGGAAAAGATCACGGTGATAGAGAATTGGGCCCCGGTCGACGAGCTGCTTCCCGCGCCGCTGGAAAATGCCTGGAAAGCAGAGAACGGCCTCTCCGGAAGAAGACTGATCGTCTATTCCGGCACGCTGGGGCTCAAGCACAATCCTGCTATTCTGGCCAAGGCAGCGCAGCGGTTCCAGGACGAGGGCCGCGACGATGTGCGCATCGTCGTCACCACCCAGGGCCTGGGCGCGGATTTCCTCAAGGCCGAAATCGGCAAGCGCGGCCTGCGTAACCTAGTGGTGCTCCCCTGGCAGCCCTATGAACGGCTGGCGGAAATGCTGTCGTCGGCGGAAATCCTCACCGCCATCATCGAACCGGACGCCAGCCTCTTCTCGGTGCCCTCGAAGATTCTCAGCTGTTTCTGCGTGGGCCGCCCCCTGGTCGCCAGCCTGCCGACCGGCAATCTCGCGGCTCGCACTATCGAAGCCGCGGGCGCCGGGTTTGTGGTGCCGCCAGGCGACGATGCCGCCTTCGTCTCCAGCCTGGAGAAACTGTTGGGGGACGCGGACCTGCGCGCACGGTTGGGCACGGCCGGCCGCGCCTATGCGGAAGAGAAGTTCGATATTGCCAAGATCGCGAAACGGTTCCTGGCGATCGTCAATCAGGATTTTGGCCGCAACGTTTCTGCCAACGCCGCGATTTCCCTGGTTCGCAGGAGATAGTTCTGCGTCTTGATGGCGTGCTGCTGCCCCGCTGCGGCAATGCGCTCGCGGGTGGCGTCATCCGCCAGAAGGTCTCGGATCTGACGCACGCAATCCTCCGCGTCGGTATAGGCGGCGACATGTTCGCCGGGCACGAAAATCTCGGCCAAATTCCGCTTCTGATCCGTCAGGAGAAGCGCGCCCATCCCCGTCGCCTCATAGAGGCGCATATTGTTGGCCCAGTCTTCCGCCAGATCGATGTGAAAATTGAGCGTGATCTTGGAACGGCGCAGGATCGCATACATGTCGCGGCCCCAGGCCTCGCCCTGGTAGCAGGCATGCAGCGGAGAAGATTTCGGCAGCCTTTCAATGCCGTTGCCCCACACTTTCAGTGGTGCGCGGGTGGCGACATGTTCCAGGAAGGCGATGCGCTTTTCGTGGTCGGGCGATAGGCTGCCGACAAAAGAGAGGGAAATATCGCGTGGCGGCGCCGGCCCCAGCCGCCCCAGTGTGGACGGGTCGAAGGCGAGCCGATTGAGCTCGGCCTTCACGCCATGGTCACGGAACCAGGCCACCTGGTTGGGCAAGGATGAAATAACGAGATCGTAGTTCTCGAAGCCGTCGCCCTCCGGCAGAATGGAAGCGATCTGGCCCATCAGCAAATATCCGCGATCGTTCCGGCGATCAAAAAGACGGCCGGGCAGATAGGCCAGCTCCTGGTTCAGGATGACATCCGGCTGGAAGGCTTGTATCTGGGCGCGCAAGAGCTTCAGCTCCCACCTTCGTAGAAGACGGCGGCGTACCCCTTGGACCAGACGGTGCAACCCTTGAAGCGAACGCCAGATGGGCCTCCACACAGGTCTGAGAACCGGCTTCAGGAATGCGCGCAGACGCGACATACGCTCCGGATACTGATCGTCCCGGACCGCTTCCGTAACAGACCCAATCGCACGGGATTCGTGTCCCGCGGCCGCCTCGGGCGGCTGGCGCATCACGAAGCCATGGCGCTGGGCAAAAACCAGGGGGGAATGTGGCGCTCTGATTCGAAGTCCGTTTTCACGGGCCCAGGCATATTGAAGCCAGAGGTTGTTTACGTGAACCTCCATGGCTTCGTGGCCATGGGCAGCGAAATTGCGGGAATAGAAATCGGCGACGCCGAACAAGCTCGCATTGCGAGCGGCCAACTGCTCCGCATAGCCGGCCTGGTGCAGGCCGGGTTGGCGCAGATAGTGCTCAACAAGAAATTTGGGATAGTCTGCGTTTATGATCAGGAAGCGCATAGGGCCGTTATCCGATCACAAATTGGCTGCGCCGGATAAAGCCTGGCAATTGCCGCCATGGCATCCTGAGGCTGGACGGCCTCAGCCCTGCCCGGACCAGATCCCTGTGGGCTTGGCGCAGGGCGCGGATATAGGGCAGATAGATTAGCCGCCGCACCGGCTCATCGGCATCGTATCCGATGGAAGGGATCGCAACCCAGCGCGGCCAGATCCCGCCCAACGTCACGCGCAGGGCGTGATAGTGATAGAAAATCAGGGGGGCGCCGTCGATCATCACCTGGCCATTGCGTTGCGTGACCTTGTGAGCTTCCATATTCCAGGGCGCGACGCCACCGCCAACATGCCGCAAGATCACCAGACCGGGATAGAGCGAAGGCCACTCGTCGAGATATTTCTGATCTCCGCAATAGCCCCGTTCCGGATCGAGAACGCACATCTCAACATTCTGGGCCCGCCAGCGCGTGAGACAAGCGATCCCTTCCGCAGAGTTGCGCACCGCGATCAGCCCGACATTGAAAATACCCGATGACTGGACATAGGCGGCATAGGCGGGCGCGAAATTGTGGCCGTGGATGAGAATATTCCTTTCGCCAAGCTCGTCATAGATGGGCTGGATGTCGCTGAAAAAAGCCAGATCCGCATCCAGATAGGCTACGACCGATCCCGGCCCCTGCTCCGCCAGCAGGGCCAGCATCAAAGGTCCCGGACAGGTCCAGCAAAACTCCCGCATGGGCCGGACGTCCCTCAACCCCAGGAGTTCGCTGTCACCGATATCCTCCACCCGCCACAGCCGCACCTGCGGCAGGCGAAGCGCGGCCAGGGCAGCGCGCACCTCCTCGTCCATGCACAGGATCGTGAGCTGGAAATCCCGGCCACAATGGCGCCGGAGCGAGCGATACAGCGCCAGGCCCCGCGATGCATAATTGCGGTCGAACAAAGTGCAAAAGTTATAGCAGGTCATGGATTTGGAACCTGCCGCCTGCCACAAATACGCCCCGCTATCCGCCAGAACCAAAGAGGCAGCATCGGACTCAGAAAATTCCTCCAGATGATGGCGACGTTGCGGGGCGCATGGCGCAAGGGACTGGCCATCAGAATGAAGCTCGTCCAATAAACCGGATTGCTGGCCGCCTTTATCGACAGCGTCTTTTTCAGATACTGGAACACGCCCTGTCCGTTGTGATCGCGGATACCGGTCAGATGTTCGTTGTAACGGAGGAAAACGTCCGGCGAGGACACCAGCGAAAAGCCTTTGCGGTGGGCCCGCATGGTGAATTCATAGTCGGACAGGTAATGCGGCAGCAAGACGGGATGGAAGCCGCCTATGTCGAGAAAATCCCGCGCCGACAGGAAAAGCCCACGCGTCGAGAAACAGTTGATTCCCGTGGTTTCCTTGGTCGCCGCCCAATTGAGGGCACGCCAGTCCCATCGCACGCCGGCCTCAACAAATTCTCCGGCCTGATTGTAGAGTTGCGCCAGAAGCAAGCTGCGCGGCCGCATCGCTCGGACCGCCCGTTCCAGGAAATCGGGAGCGAACTCGGTATCGTCATTGATGATCAGAACCAGGTCGCCGTGATGTTCCGGATGTTGCTTCAGCCAGAGATAGCCCTGATGCAGCGCCCCGCCCCACCACCAGTTGCCGTCGCCGCGAAGCACCGACAGGCGTGACACGTCCCGGCGCACCATGTCCGCGGTGCCGTCCGTAGATCCGTCGTCGATCAAAAGAAGGTGCCAGTTGGCATAGCTCTGCGCCAGGAGACAACGGATGAACAGCGCCGTGGTGTCCCGCCTGTTGTGCACGGGCAGGAGAACAAGGATGCGGGGACCGGGTACAGCCGCGCTGGTCACGGCTTTTGCAGCACAAAGACGAAATTGTCGCCGAACCCCAGCGCATCCAGCAGGCGGCTGATCCAGCGGTGCAGCGACCAGCGCCTGGCCAGCGCGACCAACCGGTCGCCAAGCGGACGGGAGCGCCGCGTGGCACCGCTCCAGAAAGGCGATCTTTCGCGCGGGGCGGGAAAGGTGCGAACATGCTCCCATTGATAATATTGCCATTCGGACGCGGTGATGGTCGCCGCCTTCACCAGTTCAAGCCCTGCCTGGCGCGCCGTCAGCGCCAGCGACTGGCGGGTGTAGAATTGCAAGTGGTACGGCGTGTGCCAGTTGAGCCAGCGCCGGCCATAGAACCAGGCCCCGAAGCTGCCGGGATTGGGCGTGGTGATGATGGCTTTGCCGCCCCGCTTCAGCACCCGCGCGATGCCGCGCATCAGCGCATGCGGATCGGTGACATGCTCGGCCACCTGATCCAGGGTGACATAGTCGAAGGATTGGGAATCAAACTGTGTGCCGTCGAATATGCCCCGGCGGATGTCGAGCCCATAGCGCCGGGCGACGGCCTGGACATTGCCATCCGCCTCCATGCCGAAGGCTTGGCAGCCGCGATTCTTGTGATAGGCCAGCGTCTGCCCCAGTCCACAACCGATATCCAACACCCGCACATTGCGCGGCACATGACGGAAGGCTGAGGCCATCTCGCCGCGCAGCCAAGCCCCAAAGCCGCGCTTTTCCTCTTCCGCCCGGAAGCTCTCGATGTCGAAATTGCCGCGCGGGTAATAATGCGTGTAAAGCTCTTCAAGCTGCTGCGGATTGAACTGAACCGGGACATACATGTGTTGGCAGCTCCTGCAGCGACGCATGTCGAAGCGGTCCGGATAGCCGTATCGGTCATCGTAGAGCTCCCGAAACGCTACGTCCGTGGCGCTTTTGCAGATCGGGCAAGATGCCGCCGGCACCATGTTCATGACATATTCCCTTTGGCCGTGCGCTGCTGGAAAAGCATGCCGCGATAGCGGGCCAATGTCTCTTCTGCATGGATCACGGTTCCGAAATGGGTTTCGAAGTCGAAAACCACGTCGTAGGACGGTTCGAGCGCCGCTTCCAGCGCCCCGGATGCGAACAGCCTGCAGGCATAGCTGCCGGGATAGATAACAGGCGGCACGGTCTGCACCACGATTCGTTCCTGTCCCTCGTCCAGCACCGGAGTGCGGTCGATCAGGATAAAGGGTGGCTTGCGATCGGCGATATCGCCCAGCAGCGCAAAGGGATCTTCCAGATATTGCAGGACGCTCGATAGCAGGACGACGTCCGGTGGCGACACCGCCCAGCTCTGTTCGATGCTCGGCAGGAAGCGCAAATGGCTATTTTCGAACTCGGCTTGGCCTGCAGCAACAAAATGCGGCTGTTCGACCACATGCCACCGTAATGACTTCAAGTGCGAAAGCATGTGGCGGTTCTGGTAGTAGGTGCTACCCAAAGCGCCGCCGAAATCCAGCACGGACAGACTGCCGTCGTTGCGGCTGGCCGCATACAGCAAGGCTGCCAGGGCCGGAAAGAAATATTCTATCTTGTCGAAGATAACACTGTCGCGTTCATAGACGGCCTGGCCGTCGCGGACCTTCCGCACCGCTCGCCGCTGGATGTCCAGAATGTTGCTGGCCTGGTACCCCTTGGCGGCCGCGACCGCGCTATTCCAGTCTGGATAATTTCCCCGATGCCATGAAGGAGGACCATCGGGCGTATTCCGGAAACCGGGCCGGAAAGGAAGCAGAACAATAGGCGGCAACAGCCATTTGGCTGCCTGCTTGAGACTCCACATGTATCGGCCCAGCCTCGATAACCCTGCGCGAACATATTCCGTAGACGCGAAAAAAGGTCTGCAGGTTCCGCAGCGCGCTCTGCGGCTCTCGCTAACACGGCGATTCACCTCGGTCAACCCGACTTTGTTCATCTCATGAACACCCTTGACTTGGGAGGGTTGGGAACTTAAAACCGCCCGGATTACAAGGGGTTCCATGGCCAGTCCCAATCCTGGGCGAGAGCGCGTTCTGCTGGGGCTGCTTCACTCGGTGGAGCAGGATAGCACGCGGTCGCAACGTAACTTGGCGACGGAGTTCGGCGTGGCGCTGGGGCTGATCAACACCTGCCTAAGCTTTTGTGTCCGCAAAGGCTATGTGAAAATCAAGCGTATTCCAGCGCGCCGGTATGCCTACTTCCTGACTCCCAAAGGCATGGCCGAAAAATCACGCCTGACTGTGGAGCATCTTTCCAACTCTCTGAGCTTTTTCCGTCAGGCGCGGGAGGACTGCACGAAGATGTTCCGGATCGCCGACGGCCGCGGTTGGCAGCGGCTAGCGTTGGTAGGCATAGGAGAATTTGCCGACATCGCCTTTTTGTGCGCGGATGGCTGGCCTTGCCAGCTGGTCGGAGTGCTGGATAGCGGCTATCCCAAAAACTCTTTTCGTGGTCTGCCGGTGGTCCGGGAGCTCAGCGAACTGGCTCCTTTCGATGCCGTGATCGTTACCGACATGATCAATCCGCAAGCCACCTATGACCGACTGGCGGCACAGCTCGAGGCCGAGCGCATCCTGCCCCTGGACGTGTTGCGCATCAGCGTGCAATCGCGATTGGCAGGTTGAAGGTGCGGTGGCTCGTCGTGTACACTAGGCCTCATGCTGAAAAGCAGGCAGCGCAGCATCTGCGCAATCAGGGTTTTGCCACTTATCTGCCCTGCTATCGCAAGCGCCGTAGCCATGCGCGGCGGGTAGAAATGGTCAGCGCAGCTCTGTTTCCGCGCTATCTTTTCATCGAGGCGGATCGTGCAGGCAGCTGCTGGCGGACTGTGCGCTCCACGGTCGGGGTCGTGGACATCGTGCGGCGCGGCGACCAGCCGGCGCCTGTGCCCAGCGGCGTGGTGGAATCTATCCAGGCCCGAGAGGATCTCGACGGGCTGGTTTGCCTAGCGGGCAACCAATTCCGGAAAGGCGAAAATTTGCGCGTTGCACACGGGCCTTTCCGCGGCCATACGGCTTTTTTTGAACAAGCCAACGACGAAGACCGTGTCACGGTGCTGCTCGATCTTTTGGGACGCAATGTTCGCATCAGCCTGCCGGTTCACGACGTGGTACGGTTCGACTGAGGACGACGCAACGGAGATTGCCGTGTGCGGAAGGCTTTCACCCGCACTGCGGTAGCATGGATATATTGGAGACAAGTTTGGCAGCCAAAACGGAAAGCGATGGACGTTGGGACACGGTTGTGACCCCCTCCCAAGGTTGGTTCGATTTCAACCTGCTTGAAACCTGGCGCGGCCGCGAGCTGATCTTCATGCTGGTCAAGCGGGACTTTGTCAGCGTCTACAAACAGACGATCCTGGGGCCGCTCTGGTTCGTGATCCAGCCTATGGCCACGACTCTAGTCTTCGTCCTGCTGTTTGGCAATATCGCCAGACTGCCGACCGGCGGAACACCCCCCTTCCTCTTCTATTTGAGCGGGCTGGTGATCTGGAACTTCTTTGCCACCAGCTTCAGCAAGACCTCCGACGTCTTCGCCGGCAACGCGCATATCTTCGGCAAAGTCTATTTCCCACGCCTGACGGTGCCAATTTCCTCGCTAATCAGCACCCTGCTGACCTTTGCTATTCAGTTCGTGCTGTTCCTGGCCTTCGCTATCGGCTTCGGCTATCTGACCGATCCCCTGGTGATGGCGAAGGCGGTCCTTTTCACGGTTCCGCTGGTCTTTTACACCGCCATGCTTGGGCTGGCGATCGGGCTCTGCGTCACCTCGCTGACCACGCGATTCCGCGATTTGGGCTATCTGCACGGCTTCGCGCTGCAACTCTGGATGTATTCCACACCGGTGATCTACCCCGTCTCGCTGCTGCCGATACGCTGGCGGTTCATCTCGATCATCAATCCCATGGCTGCACCGGTCACCACCTTCCGCAACCTGTGGCTGGGCACGCCGATGCCCGATCCCATGTCCTGGATCTTCGGCATTGTCTTCACCGCGGCGGTGCTGCTGTTGGGCCTGTCGCTCTTCTCACGCACCCAGCGCCTGGCAACGGACACGGTCTGATGTCTGCGAACGAAACCGTCATCAAGGTCGAGAACCTGGGCAAAGATTACCGCCTGGGCGTGATCAACCACGGCATGCTCTATCGCGACCTGCAAAGTTGGTTCGCACGTTGGCGCGGCCGGCCGGACCCCAACGCCAAGATCAAGGATGTGTCGCTTCACCAGCGGGAACAGCACCGCATGCGCGACAGCAACTTCCTGGCGCTGGACGGTGTTTCCTTCGAAGTGAAGCAAGGAGACACGCTGGGGATCGTGGGGCGCAATGGCGCCGGTAAGTCCACGCTACTGAAGCTCCTGTCGCGCATCACCCAACCCACACGCGGTTCCATTAAAATGCGCGGCCACGCCGCCAGCCTTCTGGAAGTAGGCACCGGCTTCCATCCGGAGCTAACGGGCCGGGAGAACATCTTTCTCAACGGTGCCATCCTGGGTATGAGCAGGAGCGCTATCCAGCGCAACCTGGAAGCGATCGTCGATTTCTCGGAGATCGAGCAGTTCATCGACACGCCGGTGAAGCGCTATTCCTCGGGCATGTATGTGCGGCTGGCCTTCGCCGTCGCCGCGCACCTGGAGCCGGAAATCCTCATCGTCGACGAAGTTCTGGCGGTCGGCGACATCGCGTTCCAGCGCAAGTGCCTGGGTAAGATGCAGAGCGTCCAAGACAGCGGCCGCACCGTGCTCTTCGTCAGCCACAATCTGACCGCAGTGAGCAAGCTCTGCTCCCGCTGCATCCTTTTGTCGGGCGGACGGCTGGTCGCCGATGGGTCCACCGCGGAGGTGCTGAACGAGTATGTCTCCGCGGTGTCGTCCAACCGCAAACCTAGCCGGGAATATTCCCTGCCCGACAGCTCCTTCGAGGCGAGAATCCGGCGGGTTTCGGTGATCCGCGCCAACGGCAGGATCGCCTCCACTACCGAGCTGACAGAGAAATTCTCCATCGAGATCGATTATGAATTGGCGGCGCCGGTCGAGGGCCTGTCGGTGGGACTGCAGATCATCTCCGTCGAAAGCGATCTGACCGTCGTTTCACTGTCGGATCCCGAGCTGGAATGGTCGCGGCTGGATGCGCGCAATCCCGGCTACTATACCAGCCGTGTCGAGTTTCCTCCGGACCTTTTCAATACGGGTCTCTATCAGGTGCGTGTCGGCATGTCGGCCCACGGCAAGATTTTCCACGTGATCGAAGACATTTTCTTCGAAGTCATCGACAATATCGGCATCATGATTCCGCTTGGCCAAGAGCGCAAAAACTCCGTACTGGCCCTGCGCCTGCCCTGGCCGGCCGAGCGGCAGGAAGACAAGGCCCACTGGGTGACGGAGGCGCATAGTTGATGAAACTTGTAGGCTCCAAGGTCCTGGTTACCGGCGCCGACGGCTTTATCGGCTCGCATCTGGCGGAGGCACTGGTGCAGGCGGGCGCGCACGTTCGCGGCCTTGTCTATTACAACTCCTTCAACAGCAAAGGCTGGCTCGACACATCCCCACTCGCGAAAGACATAGAGCTGATCGCCGGTGATGTGCGTGACGGCGCCCAGATGCAACAACTGGTCCAGGGCATGGACATCGTGTTCCATCTGGCTGCGCTGATTGCCATTCCCTATTCCTACCGCGCTGCAGCCAGTTACGTGCAGACCAATGTCGAAGGTACGCTGAATATCGTGCAGGCCGCACGTGACCAGGGCGGCGTGAGAGTGCTACACACCTCCACCAGCGAGGTTTACGGCACAGCGCGTCAGGTACCGATCGGCGAGGATCACCCTCTTCAGCCCCAGTCACCCTATAGCGCAAGCAAGATCGCGGCCGACGCCATGGCCATGAGCTTTCATCTGGCCCATGGGCTGCCGCTGACCATCGTGCGGCCCTTCAACACCTATGGCCCGCGCCAGTCGGCCCGCGCGGTGATCCCAACCATCATCACCCAGATCCTCAAGGGCAAACGCAGGATCAAGCTGGGGAGCCTCAGCCCCACGCGCGACTTCAATTATGTCAGTGACACTTGCGCGGGTTTCCTGGCATTGGCCGAATGCGACGCGGCCATGGGTAAGACCGTGAACATCGGCTCCGACACCGAGATTTCCATCGGCGACACCGCCCGGTTGATCGCCAACACTATCGGAGCTAGCATCGAGATCGAAAGCGACGAGCAGCGTCTGCGGCCCACCAGCAGCGAAGTGGAGCGGCTGCACTGCGACAATTCCCAGATCAGGGCATTGACCGGTTTCAAACCACAAATAGGCTTCGAGGAAGGGCTGGCGCGGACGGTGGAATGGTTCCGCCAGCCGCAGAACCTGGCCCGCTATGACGCGGATGTCTACAATGTCTAGGCGCGCCGTCATTCTGGCCGGAGGGCGGGGCATGCGGCTGCGGCCCTATACCGTGGTGCTGCCTAAACCGTTGATGCCGATCGGCGACTTTCCGATCCTGGAAGTGATCGTGCGACAGCTGAAAAACCGAGGCTTCGACCACATCACCCTGGCGGTGAACCACCAAGCCGAGCTGATCGTCGCCTTTTTTGGCGACGGGACGAAATGGGGTCTGAAAATCGATTATTCGCGCGAGGACAGGCCGTTAAGCACCATGGGGCCGCTGCAGCTGATTCCCGACCTGCCGGAAAACTTCCTGGTGATGAACGGCGACACCCTGACCGATCTCGATTATGCGACTTTTCTGGACGCCCATTGCGCAGACGGGAACATTTTTACCATTTCCTCCTTCGTGCGCGAGCACCGGGTCGATTACGGCGTTCTGGAGCCGGACGCCTCACGCCGCCTTGGAGGCTTCCGGGAAAAGCCGGTGCTGACCTATGAAGTTAGCATGGGGGTTTATGCCGTGTCGCGCGCCGCCGCGGCGATGATTCCGGCCGGCCGAGCCTACGGCTTCGATAACCTGATGCTCGACATGATCGCAGGCAAGACGCCAGCCCACATCGTACGCCATGAAGGCTATTGGCTGGATATCGGCCGCCCCGACGACTATGCCCAGGCGATCGAAGATTTCGACAAGATGTCGGCGCGGCTGCTGCATGTCTAACACGGTCCTGGTCACGGGCGGTACCGGCTTCATCGGCGCGGCCGTGACCGCGGCGTTGCGTGAAAGCGGCCGGTCGGTGATCGCACTGGGCCGGGCGGACGGCGACATCACCTCGCCGAAAACTCTGGACCGCCACCGGGGCAAGAGCGTCACCAGCGTGGTCCATTGCGCCGGCCGCACCTTTGTGCCGGACAGCTGGGAGTATCCCGCCAGCTTTCTGGAAACCAATGCGGGCGGCACCATGCGGGTGCTGGAATTCTGCCGCGGCGAAGGCGCCCGGCTGGTCCATATCGGCGCCTATATCTATGGCCGGCCGGAAAGTTTGCCCATCGCAGAGAGCGCGCCGGTGCGGGCCAATAACCCTTACGCCTTTTCCAAGCACGTTGCCGAAGAAGCTTGCCGCTTCCATGCCGAGCATATGGGACTAGAAGTGACGGTACTACGGCCCTTCAATGTCTATGGTCCGGGTCAGCCAGAAAAATTCCTGATCCCCACCATCCTGGCGCAGCTTCGCCACGGGCACAGCGTGGAAATGCTCGATCTGGAACCGCGCCGCGATTACGTGTTTCTGGCCGACCTCGTGGATGCTGTTTTGCGTGCCGAAGCACGGGCCGAACGGGGCTATAGCGTATTCAACATTGGCAGCGGCATATCCCATTCTGTGGCCGAGATTGTCGCCACGGCTCAGGCCGTGGCAGGCACGCACTTGAAGGTCACCAGCCGTCAGCAACGGCGCGCCCAGGAAATTCCGGATGTGGTGGCCGACATCACCGCCGCCAAGACAATTCTGAACTGGACACCGCGCCATAATCTTTCCGCGGGGCTGGAAAAATGCTGGAACGTCCTTCGTCCCGCGCCTGTGGAGCAAACAATATGAGCGTCAAACAAATCCCCATCAACAAGGGGAATTATTCGATGGACACGCCCGAACGCGAGGCGCGCTTCCATCGCTATCTCGCCGAAGGTTGGGAAGACGGCTACCGGACCTATCGCCAAAATTGGATCGACTGGGCCAAGACCCAGCATGTCGCCGACTATCCGCTGCTGGTGGACCTTGAACTGGCTTCGATCTGCAATCTGCGCTGCCCGATGTGTTACACGATCTCCAAGGCGTTCCGCAAACACGTCAACGCCAAGGTGATGGACTTCGACCTCTTCACGAGGGTGATCGACGAGATCGGCGGCAAGGTCCCGGCCCTGCGTCTGTCGCTGCGCGGCGAATCCACCGTGCATCCGCGCTTCGTGGACTGCGTGCGCTATGCCAGGGATCACGGCATCAAGGAAATCTCGACCTTGACTCACGGCGGCCGGCTGACGCTCGATTTCTTCAAGCAGATCCAGCAAGCGGGAATCAGCTGGATCACCATTTCGATTGACGGCACCGACGCGGTCTATAATCGTATCCGTAAGCCAATCACGTTTGAGGAAACGCTGGGACGGTTAACCGCGATCAAGCGGTATAAGGACGAGAACGGCCTTCACAAACCGGTAATCAAGGTCCAGGGCATCTGGCCGGCGATCGAGGAAAGCGGCGTGCAGAAATACTACGATACGCTGGCGCCGGTAACCGATCTGGTCGCCTTCAATCCGCTGATCGACTACCTGGGAAAAGACAGCGACATCGATTATCTAGACGATTTCGCTTGTCCCCAGCAGTATCAGCGGCTGGTGATCGGCGCCGACGGCTTGGTGATGAAATGTTCCAACGACGAGGAGAACCGGGAAGTCGTGGGCAACGCTTACGAGCAAAGCGTGCACGCGATTTGGCACGGCCCCGGCATGCAGAAGGTGCGCGATACCCACAAACAGCCGCGCGGCTTCCTGGCCAGCCCGGTCTGCCGCAAATGCTACCTGCCCCGCAAGACCGGCGACGACAAGGGCTGTGTCAGCGGTCGAAATTTCGTGGTGCAGAACTACACCAAGCGCACCCAGCTAATCGGACAGTAACGCGATGTTCGCCCGCTACCGCAGAGACCGCTGCTACATCATCGCCGAGATCGGCGGCAACTTCACGACTTTCGAGGAAGCCAAACACCTGATCGACGAAGCCGCCAAAACCGGCGCCGACGCCGTCAAACTCCAGACCTACCGCGCTGAGACGCTGTCATCGAAAAAAGCCATATTCGACATGGAGAATACCGGCGTCACCTCGCAATATGAGCTGTTCCGGAAATATGAAGTGGATGAGGACCTCCACCGCAAGGTCTTCACTTATGCCGGCGAGCAGGGGCTGGATTGGTTTTCCACACCTTCCCATTCCAGCGACGCCGACATGCTGGAGCGGCTTGGCGTGGGCGTGTTCAAGGTCGGCTCGGACGATGCCTACAATATTCCCTTCCTCAAAGACCTGGCCCGGCGGGGCAAACCCGTGATGATGTCCACCGGCATGTGTACCCTGGACGAGGTGAAAGAATCCGTCGCTGCCATGCGGGAGACCGGCAACAGCCAGATCATGCTACTCCACGCCATCACCAGCTATCCCACCCATCCCGACAGCGTGAACCTGCGCGCCATGACCACGCTGGCCGAAACTTTCCCGGACCTGGACGTGGGCTATTCCGACCATACCCTGAATTCGCTGGCCTGCGTCTCCGCTGTCGCCATGGGCGCGCGGATTATCGAAAAACATTTCACTTGGGACCGCAAGGCCACCGGGCCGGACCATATGCTGTCTGCCGATCCGAAGGAAATGACAGAGCTGGTGAATTCCATCCGTCTGGTCGAACAAATGCGGGGCGATGGCGTCAAGCGGCCCGCCCCTGGCGAGATCAAGACCCGCCGCAACAACCGCAAGAGCATCGTGCTGGGCCGCGACGTGGCCGCGGGCGAGGCGATCACCGCCGCTCATCTGACGATCAAGCGTCCCGGCTATGGCATCGAGCCCAAACATTTTGATTCCCTGGTCGGGCGAACCGCGCGCCGCGCCCTTGCCGCCGAGGACGTGCTGAGCTGGGACGACCTCACATAGGCCTGGGAATCATCATCCAGGCCCGGATGGGGTCCACCCGCTTGCCCGGCAAGGTCTTGAAACCCATTGGCCGGTTGCCCCTGCTGGGTCATGTGGTGGGACGGCTGGCGATGCTGCGCCATCCGCACCGCATCCTTGTGGCCACTAGTACCCAGGCCGGCGACGACGCCATCGTCGCCTGGTGCGACATGCAAAATATCGCCTGCTATCGCGGCAGCGAGATCGATGTCCTTATCCGCTACTATGAAGCCGCCAAATTGCACGGCTTTGATCCCGTCATCCGGCTCACCGCCGACAATCCCTTCACCGATATGGACGAATTGGACCGGCTGATCGACCTGCACGAGGCGCAAAACAACGATTTCACCCATTCCTTCGCCGCACTGCCTGTCGGGGTGGGCGCGGAAATCTTCAGCTTCGGCGCGCTGGAGCGCAGCGCGAGGGAAGGCCATGCGCCGCATCACCGCGAGCATGTCGACGAATATATGATTGAGAATCCGCAATTGTTCAAAACCGCCACGCTGGCGGTGTCCGGTCCCAAGAATCGCCCCGATATCCGGTTGACCGTGGATACCGACGAAGATTATCGCCGCGCCTGTCTTATTGTCGAACGGTCTGCCGGCCCCTGGCCTACCACAGAAGAGGCCATCGCGCTATGCTCGCACTCTGCATAGAAGCCTCCCATGCCCGCGGCATGGGGCATCTGTTTCGGGCGCTGGCGCTGGCCGAGGCCCTAGCAAGCCAGAACGGCAAGGTACATTTCTACCTCAATGCCTTTGCTCCGGCCGAAGAGTTATTACACGGCCGCAGGCATTCCTTCACCACGGTTGCACTGGATGACGGCAACTGGGCCAGCGCAATCATCCACAAAGACGGCATCAACACCTGGATCAACGACCGGCTTGATACCGGCGTGAGCCACGCGCAGTCCGTCCGCGAGGCCGGCGCCAAATTGGTCACCTTCGACGATCGCGGCGACGGCGCGACCCTTGCCGATATCAACATCGTCGCCTTCCCAGCCAGCGATGATGAAACGTTGCCAGGCAGGCGCATCCTGGCCGGGCCACAGGCGCTGGTGCTGGACCCCGCCATTGCCGCCTTCCGGCGGCCGCGCAGCGCACTAAACAGCCTGGTAGTCAGCATGGGCGGCAGTGACACCTATGGTGTCACGATGGACGTGGTACGAGCCCTGAAGCACCGCGGGAGGACAGCGACGGTGATCCTGGGCCCCGGTTTTGCCCATGATGCGGCACTGGCGGTGGTGAAGCACGACGGCCTGACGGTGAAGCGCAACGTGCCGTCCTTGGCTGAGGAATTTGCCCGCCACGACCTGGCGATCACAGCTGGCGGCCTGACGCCCTGCGAAGCGAACGCTGCAGGCTTGCCCTGCATCGTTATTGCCACGGAGATGTGGGAGGTGCGGGTGGCCCAGGTGCTGGAGCAGCTGGGCGGCAGCCTTTTCGCCGGCAGCCGGGGCCATATCGACTTCGGTTTCCTCGACCGACCGCTTGCGATCGCGGCCATGAGCGCTGCGGCCATGCGCGGGGTGCCCCATGACGGCGCCCAGGCCATCGCCCGGGAGATTCTGACGCTATGAGCCACAGCGCCGTTATCCACCAGCCCGACTTCCTGCCCTGGTTGGGCTATTTCCACCGCCTGCTGGAGGCGGACCTGTTCATCGCGCTGGATCATGTGCAGTTCGTCACCGGCACCAGCCGCAGCTGGACTCACCGGGACGTGATCAAAACACCGCAAGGCGCCAAGTGGCTGAGCCTGAGGGTGCAGAAGGCACCGTTCGGCATCTCCATCCGGGACGTCCAGTTGGCGCCCGGCAGGGAATGGCGCCAAGACAACCTCAACCTGATTCGGGAAAGTTACCGGAAAGCCCCCCACTTCGCGGAGGTTTTCCCCCGGCTGGAAGAATTGTACACCCAGCCCATCGAGAACATGGCGGAGATGAACCTGGCTAGCCTAGACCTGCTGGAAGACATGCTAGACGTGAAGACGCCCAGGCTGATCTCCAGCCAGATGTCGCCGCAAGGTTCCAGTACGGCCATGCTGGTGGATCTGCTGCGGAAGGCAGGCGCGACCCGGTATATTTCGGGCCAGGGCGCACGGGCCTATCTGGACGAAAGCCTGTTCGCAAAAGCCGGTATCGAGCTAGTTTGGCAGGCGTTTCACCATCCGGTATACCCCCAGCTTCACGGACCGTTCCTTCCCATGCTTTCCAGCGTTGACGCGCTGTTCAATTGCGGCCTTGAGGGAACGCGGAACTTGCTGAGAGGACACTGAAATGAACGTGCTAGCGATAGGGGCGCATTTCGACGATGTCGAACTGGGCTGCGGCGGCACCGTCGCCCGCCATGTCGCAGCGGGCGACAATGTCACCGTGTACATCGCCACCGTGTCGGGATTTACCAACCACAAAAGTCTGGAGGTGCGGTCGAACGACATCGCCCTGGCGGAAGCCCATGCCGCGATGAAGGTGCTGGGCGTCACCGACCTGGTCTGCGGCCAGTTCAAGACGTTGGAGGTGGAATTCACCGACGCGCTGAACATTGACATCCTGAAGCTGGTGGACGACCGCAAGATAGACTTGGTGATCTCGCACTGGCCCGGCGACATCCATCACGACCACCAGGCCGTGGGCCGCGCCGCCATTCATTCCTGCCGCCATGTGCCGCGCCAGCTGCTCTACCGCAGCAACTGGTACCATTCGACCGCCGACTTCCGTGGCACCTTCTATGTCGACATCACCAGCACCTGGGACACCAAGCGCCGTTCCATAGAAGCCCACAAGTCCGAGTTCGAGCGCACCGGGCGCAAGTGGACCGCCTTCTTCGAGAATGAGGCCGAAAATGCCGGCCAGCGCATCGGCGTGAAGTATGCCGAGGTTTTCGAAGTCCTGAAGTGGCTGGCGTGAACCGACACACATGATCGACTGGATATTGAAACACGGCACTTGGGTGCTGCCCTATAACCCCTATGCAAGGCTGCTCAACCGACAGCGCCGGCGGGAGGCGGCGTTGCGCTTTGAGCGCGCGTTCGGGCATATGCAGCGGCTGGCCGCTTCCAACGCCGCACTGAAGTGCCGGCATCAGGGACAGCGCGCCTTCATCCTGTGCAACGGGCCCAGCACCCTCGAGCAGAACCTTCAGCCGTTGGCCAGCGAGTTCGTCTTTTCGGTCTCGAGCGGTTATCTGCACCGTGACTACGACAAAATCAAGCCGCGCTATCATTGCGTACCGCAAATCACCTATGGCCGGATGACAGAGCAGGACGTCGTGGCGTGGTTCAGGGAAATGCACCAGCGCATCGGAAGCGCGGAGGTTTTTCTCAGCGCAACGGAAGAAAACCTCGTGCGCGCGCATGACCTTTTTCCCGGCCGAACCCTCCATTATCTGTTCCTGCATGAAGACTTCGATCGTCTCGGCTCGCGAAACATCCCGGACATCTCCGCCACTGTACCGGGAGTGCAGTCGGTGCCAATCATGGGCTTGATAGTGGGCCTCTATATGGGCTTTAAGGACTTGTATCTGCTGGGAACGGAACATTCAGAGTTCGTCACGCGCCGCTACCGATATTCCTTTGAACCGACCGTGCTGAAGGGCAAGGACCTTTCCACTACACCAGCCGGCGAAGTCACAACCAGCCGGTACGATGATTTCCAGTCTCTCGGCCGCCTCTGGCGCCAATACCGGGCGTTGCGCGAGATAGCGCAAGCCAATAACGCCAGAATATGGAACGCCACGGCGGGCGGTGAACTCGACGAATTTCCCCGCGTCCCACTGGAACAGGTGGTAGGGCCTTAAGACGGACGACCGAAAACACATGCGTTACAATTTCTGCACCCTGTTCGACCGCCACTACGCCACCCGGGGCATCGCCCTGCTCCGCTCCCTCGAGCAGCATTGCCGGGAGGAATTCCGCTTCACGATCCTGTGCATAGACCAGGAGACGCAGGCACTCCTGGCCAGGCTCAACCTGCTCAGGACGGATTTGATATTGCCGAGGGACCTGGGCGATGCGGCGCTTTTGGCCGCCGAACGGTCGCGGCCGCGCCGGGAGTTCTGCTGGACCTGCCCGCCCTCGTTAATGCTTTACATGCTGAACCGTCTGGCGCCGGGCGAAATCGCCACCTATGTGGATGCCGACCTGGCTTTCTTCAGCGACCCTGCTCCGGCGTACGAAGAATTGGGCGACAAGGACATCGCCATCCACGGGCATCGTTTTTCGCCCGAATATCAGGCCTCGGCAGCGACCTCCGGAATTTTCAATGTCGGACTGGTCGCCATTCGCAATGCGCCGCAGGGCCGGACCTGCCTGGAGCGCTGGCGCGCCCAATGCCTGGAAAAGTGCGAGCTCGATCCTGAAAACGGCTATTGCGGCGACCAGAAATATCTCGACGAATGGCCATCGCTATACGACCGTCTGGTCGTGCTCCAACATCCAGGGGTCTGCCTGGCGCCCTGGAATATCCGCAACTATGCGGTCGGCGAGAAGGACGGCCAAGTGACAGTAGAGGGCGCGCCGCTGATCTTCTATCACTATCACTCCCTGGTTCCGCTCAGCATGAATTTCCTGGGGCGCTGCGCCTTGGTGCCGTCCCATGGCTATCAGTTTTCGCCCGCGCAGCAGCGCTTGATCTACCGTCCCTATGCAGCGCTGTTGCGGCTCGCCCAGCGCGAGATGGATCACCGCGCGCCCGGAAGCCTGACGCAGCCCCAGGCGCCCTGGCGCGACCTGTGGCGCAGCTTCCGCAGCGGCCAGTTCGTGACGGGTTAGCGCGGATGACCACCCTTCAATCCTATCGGCTGGTCGAGCTTCCCGAACGCAAGGATGCGCGCGGCGCGTTGACCTTTGCGCAAGACCCCGACCAGATACCATTTCCCGTCAAACGCTTTTTCGCGCTCTACAAGCTGGCGGAGGGCACCCATCGCGGCGGCCATGCCCACCGCCAGCAGCATCAATTCCTGATCATGCTGGCGGGCGCGGTGACCATCACAGTGGATGACGGCAAGAACCGCACGCCTTTGCGGCTCGACCGCCCCAACCTGGCGCTGCATGTGCCGCCGATGCTGTGGCTCGATCTCGACGATTTCAGCCCAGACGCAGTCTGCATGGTGCTGACCTCGAACGTCTATTCCGAATCCGACTATATCCGTGACCGCGCGGAATTCCTGAAACTCACAGAAACGGCCTGACATGAACGACCGCAATGTGGCAATGGTGGACCTGCGCGCTGCCTACCAAGCGCAGGCGGCTGAACTGGACGCCGCGGCGAAGCGTGTTCTGGAAAGCGGCTGGTATATCCTGGGCAAGGAGCTGACGGCATTCGAGCAGGCCTTTGCCCGCTGGTGCACCACAAGCCATGCGGTGGGCGTGGGCAACGGTACCGACGCCATCGTGGTGGCGCTCAAGGGCCTGGGGGTGGGCGAAGGCGACATCGTGTTCACCGTCTCCCACACCGCCGTCGCCACCGTCGCGGCGGTGGAACTGGCGGGCGCAGTCCCCGTACTGGTGGATATCGACCCTGAGACCTACACCATCGATCCCGCCAAACTGGAGGACGCGGTGAAGGCCGCGAAAGCTGCCGGCGCGCGGCCCCGCGCGGTGATCGCCGTGCATCTTTATGGCCATCCTTGCGACCTGGCCGCCCTCTCCGACATCTGCCGCCGTCACGATCTTTTCCTGGTCGAAGATTGCGCTCAGGCCCATGGCGCCACCATCAACGGCAAGCATGCCGGAAGCCTGGGCGATATCGCCAGCTTCAGCTTCTATCCGACCAAGAATCTGGGGGCCTTTGGCGATGGCGGCGCGGTGGTCACCAATGACCAGGCCCTGGCGCAGCGCTGTGCCGCCATCCGTCAGTATGGCTGGACGGAACGCTATCTCAGCGACATCACCGGCATGAACAGCCGGCTGGATGAAATCCACGCCGCCATGCTCTCGGTCCGTTTGACGCGGCTGGACTCCGAAATCGCGGCGCGGCGTGCCGTGGCGGCCGCCTATGACCAGGCCCTCCATACGATCGTTCAGACGCCGGTGGTGCGACCCGGCATGGGCCATGCCTATCACCTATATGTGATACGCAGCACGGCGCGCGACGCGCTGGCAAGCGCGCTGAAGGCCAAAGGCATCGGTACCGGCGTCCACTATCCCCTGCCCGTCCACCTGCAAAAAGCCTATACCGCCCGCGTCGCGGTTGCCGGCTCGGGCATGGCGGAGACCGAACGCGCCGCGCGGGAAGTCCTCAGCCTTCCCATGCACGCGTTCCTCGGCGCGGACGACATCGCTTACGTGATCGAGGGCGTGCAGCAGGCCACCGGCTGACCGGCTAGATCGTTTCGCCGGCGATGCGCAGCAGATACTGGCCGTAGTTGCTCTTGGCCAGCGGCTTTGCCAGCGCTTCCAGTTGCGCGGCTCCGATATAACCCTGGCGGTAGGCGATCTCCTCCGGACAGCTGATCTTAAGGCCTTGCCGGCTTTCGATCACATGCACGAACTCCGACGCCTGCAACAGGCTTTCGTGGGTGCCGGTGTCGAGCCAGGCGATGCCGCGGCCCATCTTTTCCACCGTCAGCAGCCCGCGCTCCAGATAGATGCGGTTGACATCGGTGATCTCCAGCTCGCCTCTGGGCGAGGGCTTCAGCGAGGCCGCGATATCGACCACGCTGTTGTCGTAGAAATAAAGCCCTGTCACCGCGTAGTTGGATCTCGGTTTTGCCGGCTTTTCCTCCAGCGAGACGGCCTGCCCCACTGCATCGAACTCCACCACACCATAGCGTTCCGGATCGGTGACCGAATAGCCGAAGACGGTCGCCCCCTTGGTCAATGCCGCGGCGCGCTTCAACATGACCGGAAGGCCTTCACCGAAGAAGATATTGTCGCCCAGGATCAGACAGGCCGTGTCGCCACCGATGAAATCCCGCCCGATGATGAAGGCTTGGGCCAAGCCGTCCGGTGAGGGTTGCGGCGCATAGCTGATGCGAATGCCCCAGGCGCCGCCGTCCCCCAGCACCGCCTCATAGCGCGGCACATCGGCCGGCGTGGTGATGATCAGAATGTCGCGGATGCCCGCCAGCATCAGGGTGCTGAGCGGATAATAGATCATCGGCTTGTCGTAAACCGGCAGAAGCTGCTTGTTGACCGCATGGGTCACCGGATAAAGCCGGGTGCCGGACCCGCCGGCGAGAATGATCCCCTTCATCTATGGCACCGTCTCCGCATCCGCGAGCCCCAACCGCTCGGTGCGATAGACGCCCGAGAGGACGCGTTCCCACCATTTCCTATTGTCCAGATACCAGCGGACCGTCCGCGCCAGGCCGCTTTCGAAACTCTCCTGCGGCGCCCAGTCCAGCTCCCGCCGCATCTTGGAGGAATCGACGGCATAGCGCAGATCGTGTCCAGGACGGTCGGCGACAAAGCTGATCTGTTCGGCATACGGCCGCAGCCCGGGACGTATGTCATCGAGCAACGTGCAAATGCCGCGCACCACATCGATGTTTCGCCGTTCCGCGCCCCCGCCGATATTGTAGGTTTCGCCAAGACGGCCGCGCCTCAGGACGGTGATCAGGGCGCGGGCATGGTCTTCGACATAAAGCCAGTCCCGCACATTTTCACCCTTGCCATAGACCGGAAGCGGCTTGCCTTCCATCGCGCGCAGGATGGTTAGGGGGATCAGCTTTTCGGGAAATTGAAACGGCCCGTAATTGTTGGAGCAGTTGGTGATCATGGCCGGAAAGCCGTAGGTATGATGCCAGGCACGCACCAAATGATCGGAGGCGGCCTTGGAAGCCGAATAGGGGGAATTGGGCGCATAGGGCGTGTCTTCCCGGAATAGGCCGGTGGCGCCCAGCGATCCGAACACTTCGTCGGTGGAAATGTGATGGAAGCGGAATTGGTCCTTGCGCGCGCCCTTGAGGCCCCGCCAATGGCGTAGCGCCGCCTGCAGCAATATCGCCGTGCCGGTGATGTTGGTTTCGACAAAGGCCATCGGTCCATCGATGGAGCGATCGACATGCGATTCCGCCGCCAGGTGCATGACGGCATCCGGCCGTTCGGCTTCAAACAGCGCCTCAACTTTCGCCGCATCGCAGATATCCAGGCGGGCAAAACGATAACGGGGACTGGCGGACACCGACGCCAGGGAGTCCAGATTCCCTGCATAAGTCAGCTTGTCCAGGTTGACGACTTCGACGCCCTCCTCTTGCAACAAGCTGCGAACAACCGCGGAGCCGATAAAGCCGGCTCCTCCTGTGACAATGACTTTCATACTGGCTCGCTGGCAGCCTGCTGGCTGATGTTGTGCACGCAAAAATCCCGGCCGGGGCTTGTTCGGCGGGAAAGTAGCAAGCCCCCCGGCCTAGGGTCAAACAAGAGCCGAACAGAGGTCAAATCGCTGGATATGGCGCGGATTTGGCTCTATGGGATGGGGATATCCGATACCGTCCGGCATCCTTGAGAAACCACTATGGGACTGCAGAAAGCGCTGCGCTTCATACTGAAAAAAATGGGCTGGAACGAGCGCATGGCCTTCGCCGCCATGCTGAGCCAGGCGGCGTTCGACCGCATTCTTTCACGGGGCATGACGATCGGAACGGTCGTCGATATCGGAGCCTCCAACGGCATGTGGTCCGAATCGGTCATGCCCTATTTTCCGGACGCGAGATACCTGCTGATCGAAGCGCAACAGGTGCATGCCGCGGGCCTGGGGGAATTTGCCGTTCGCCATCCCAATGCGGACTATGTCCTTAAGGCGGCCGGCGAAAGGGCCGGCACCATCTATTTTGACGGCACGGAGCCTTTCAGCGGCCAGGCCATGACCGAGCCAAGCCGCGAAGGCTTGATCGAGGTACCGGTGTGCAGCATCGACGAAGAGATCGCGGCGCGCGCTTTGCCGGGCCCCTATCTGTTGAAGTTCGACGTGCACGGCTTCGAACTTCCGATATTGCGTGGCGCCGAAGAGACATTGAAAAATACCGCCCTGCTGGTCATGGAATGCTACAATTTCGAGATCGCGCCGGAATCGCTGCTGTTTCACGATATGTGCCGCCGCCTTCACGATCTAGGTTTCCGCGTCACGGACATGTCGGAACCGCTATGGCGTCCTGGCGATCGCATGCTCTGGCAAATGGATATTTTCTTCACGCGCGCGGAACGTCCGGAATTCCAGCGGAAATCTTACAAATGACGGATCGCCGCTTCTTTGTCGTTACGCCCGTACGGAATGGGGCAACATATCTTTCCGAGACTTTGGCTTCGATCGACGCGCAGAATTTTCGGGGCTGGACTCATTACGTCGTGGATGGCGGCTCCTCGGATGGAACGGTCGAACTGGTCCAAGCATCGATGGAAAACGAGCCGCGCCGGCACCTGATCCAGGGACGCGACTATGGCCTCTATGATGGCCTTTTTAAGGGCTTTGAGGCCATCGAAGCGGATGGTCTACGCGATGACGACATATGCCTCTGGCTCAATGCCGACGATCTGCTCGCCCCCTGGGCTTTCGCGACCATGCTGCAGGCGTTCGATCTGTACGACGCAGATTGGATTACCGGCCAACCCGGCCAATGGGATGCGGAGGGCCGGCTCGTCCTGGTACGACCGTTCGGCTGGTATCCGCGCTGGTGCATCCGGAAGGGGTGGTTCACCAACCGGTGCCTAGGCTGGATACAACAAGAAAGCACTTTTTTTACGGCTCGCCTGTTGCGACGGTTGCCTCCAGATATCATCGCGGCTATCCGCTCGTCGCGCCTGGCTGGAGACTTCCTGCTGTGGCGGACCTTCGCCGAATTTTCGCCCTTGCGTGTCGCGCCGACTCTGATCGGCGGCTTCCGCAAGCATGGGCGAAATCTGTCGCTAGAAAGCGCCGACCGCCATTTGGAGGAACTTCGGGCTCTGGGCGCCTTCCTGCCGCCACCGGGCTTGGGCCGCAGCCTGCGGTTCCTATATTGGATAGCGGCGACAATGCTGGCCGGCATAGTTGCGCGGCATCCGCTGCTACCTCCCAGGCAAAAATCCTAACTGGCGCAGGGCTGCATTCTTAACCACCGGTTAACCGCTCAAATCCCGCCAATTTCATTTCAGCTTCATTAACCCTGTTTGTCTCACAGTGCGGGTGTCCAACGGGATTACCGCGCCATGAGCCTTTCCGCCACCCTTGTCATGCCCACGCCCGGCACCACGCCGTCTGTGGTTCTTCGCGCACCGCTGCGCGACTTCGCCCAGCCTTGGATGGATCTCAACAACCGGACAGTCCTGATCACCGGCGGCACCGGCAGCTTCGGCAAGCACTTCATCAAGACGGTGATCGCGCAATATAAGCCCAAGCGGTTGATCGTGTTCTCGCGCGACGAACTCAAGCAGTTCGACATGCAGCAGGAATTTCCGCAGGCCCAATACCCCTTCATCCGCTACTTTATCGGCGATGTGCGCGATCGCGACCGGCTGGAACTGGCCTTGAACGGCGTAGACTTCGTGGTCCATGCCGCCGCCATGAAGCAGGTCACCACCGCCGAATACAACCCCTTCGAATGCATTCGCACCAACGTCTTTGGCGCGGAAAATGTCGTCAGCGCCTGCCTTCGGACCGGCGTGAAACGCGTGGTCGCGCTGTCGACGGACAAAGCGGCCAATCCCATCAACCTGTACGGCGCCTCCAAGCTGGCGTCCGACAAGATTTTCGTCGCCGCCAACAATCTTGCGGGCGCCGACGGCACGCGTTTCTCAGTCGTGCGCTACGGCAATGTGTTCGGTTCGCGCGGCAGCGTGGTGCCTTTCTTCAAGAAACTAATCGCCGACGGCGCCGACAGCCTGCCCATCACCGACGAGCGCATGACGCGTTTCTGGATTACCTTGACCCAGGGTGTCAATTTCGTGCTGTCCAGCATGGAAATGATGAAGGGCGGCGAGATCTATGTCCCGAAAATCCCTTCCAGCACCATGCCGCAATTGGCGCAACTGGTCAGCCCGACCCACAAGCAGCATGTGATCGGCATCCGGCCCGGCGAGAAGCTGCACGAGACCATGATTCCCGCCGACGATGCCCACTGCACCGTCGAGCTGGACGATCGCTATGTCATCCTGCAGAGCTTTGCCAATGCAGCGCGCGATGCCTATCTGCATCGCGGCGGCAAGCCGGTCGCCGACGGTTTCTGCTATTCCAGCGACAACAATCCCGAAAAACTGGACGCGCTCGGCCTGCAAACCCTGCTCGCCATGTCCTATGCCTGATCGTCCCGGGCCGGATCGCCGCGCCAGCTTGCCCTTTCTGCCCTACGGCAAGCAGGAAATTTCCGACGCCGACGTCAAGGCGGTGGTCGAGGCCCTTTGTTCGGGCTGGCTGACCACCGGACCGCGCATTTCCGAATTTGAAAATGCCTTTGCAAGCTGGTGCGGCGCCAAGCAAGGCGTGGCAGTCAATTCCGGCACCGCCGCCCTCCATGCCGCCATGCGGGCGATTGCATTGAAACCCGGCGAAGAAGTGATTGTACCCGCCGTTACCTTTGCCGCCAGCGCCAATGCCGCGATCTATGAAAGCGGCGTGCCGGTCTTCGCCGATGTCGAGCCCGATACTATGTTGATCGACCCCGCTTCGGCCGCGCGCAAGATAACCCCGAAAACACGGGCCATCGTGGCAGTGGATTATGCCGGGCAGCCGGCGGACTACGACGCCCTGCGCGCCCTGGCGAAGGACCGCAAGATCGCCTTGATCGCGGACGCTTGTCACGCCCCCGGCGCAACCTATAAAGGCCGCCGCGCCGGCACTTTGGCCGACATTTCCTGTTTTTCCTTCCATCCCGTGAAGCACCTCACCACCTGCGAAGGCGGTATGGCATTGACTGGCGATGCAGATATGGCCGCCCATATGCGCCGCTTCCGCAACCACGGCATCGACAGCGATCACCGCAGCCGCGAGAAAAGCGGAACATATGCCTATGACATGCGGGAGTTGGGCTACAATTACCGTCTGCCCGACGTGCAGTGTGCCTTAGGGTTGGCGCAATTGGCGCGGCTGTCGGGCTGGGTCGCGGCGCGCCAGCGCATCGCCGGATTGTACGACCAGGCACTCGCCGGCATGACGCAAGTGACGCCTCTCACGACCCATGAAGATCGCACCCACGCCTATCATCTGTATGTGGTGAAACTGGCCGAGGGAATCGACCGCGACCGGGTCTTTGCCCGGCTGCGCGCGGACGGTATCGGAGCCAATGTGCATTATGCCCCCGTCCATCTGCATTCCTTTTACCGCCAGCGGGGCTATGGCGAAGGCATCGCGCCGGTCGCCGAATCAGTCAGCAGCCAACTCCTGACCCTGCCCCTGTTCCCGGCCATGACTGCAGTCGAGGTTGATCGCGTAGTGGCCGCTTTGGCCAAAGCCATCGGCTAAAAGCGTTGGTGAGCCCAGATGGGGTCGAACCATCGGCCCTCTGATTAAAAGTCAGATGCTCTACCGCTGAGCTATGGGCTCTCACCAAGGCGCCGGACCATATGGGCCGCGACCGGGACGGTCAACTGTCATCCGGCCCAAAAAAACCAGGATTTCCGCGGATATTTCTGCCCAAAATCACCCATTGGGAAAATATTAACAGGCGCGGCAGATTATCGTTACCGATTCCTTGCCTTATGAATTTGCGGGCTTTTGACGGCATGAATGCGCCCCTGCCCACTTGTGACCTGCACAAGCACAGCGCCGCGCTGAGCGTCTTTGCCGTCTTTCACCTCAACCTCGCCTTCTCCTCGATCGAAGAAGACCGGCGGCCCGAGGTGATTGCCCGCTGCTATTGGCCGCTGCTGAAACTGGCCGAAAACCATGCCCGGCTCGGCCTGGAGGTCTCCGGCTATACCCTGGAACAGATCGCCCGGCTCGACCCCGCCTGGACCCGCGCAGCGCGCACGCTGATCGCCGAAAACAGAATTGAGCTGATCGGTTCCGGCTACAGCCAGATGATCGGCCCTTTGGTGCCGGGGCGCGTGACCACGGAAAATCTGAAGATCGCCAATGCTGTTTACCGGGACTTGCTGGGCGCACATCCGGCCGTGGCGCTGGTCAATGAACAAGCCTTTTCCGCCGGACTGGTCGAGCATTATCTGGATGCCGGTTATGCCGCGATCCTGATGGATTGGGACAATTGCTGCGCCAACCATCCGGAATGGAACGCCGAGCATCAATATCTGCCGCAATATGCCGCCGGCCTGAATGGCCGCAGGATCGCCGTGCTGTGGACCAACACGGTGGCGTTTCAACAGATGCAGCGTTTCGTGCATGGCGATATCGCCTTGAGCGCCTATCTGGATTTTGTGCGCGGACGCCGCGCTGTCACGACCCGCTCGCTATGCCTCTATGCCAGTGACGCCGAGATCTTCGATTTCCGTCCCGGGCGCTTCCGCACCGAAACCAAACTGCCCGATACCAGCGAATGGATGCGGCTGGATGAAGCGCTCGCCGCCGTCACCGCCGAGCCGGACGTCACGCTGGCGCAGCCCTCGCAGATACTGGACTTGATCGGTCGGCCGGGCGGCGGCCATCTTCTGAGATTGGAAAGCGCCCATTGCCCGGTGCCGGTGAAAAAGCAGCGCAAATACAATCTGGCGCGTTGGGCGGTGACGGGACGGGACAATATCGCGATCAACGCCGCTTGCGAGCGCATCTATCGCGGCATGCTGGAACGCCCCGAGGCGGACTGGAAAGAGCTTTGCTATCTATGGGCCAGTGATTTTCGCACCCATCTGACACAAAAACGCTGGGCCGATTTTAAGGTCCGGCTGGAGACCGCCGAAGCCGAATATTCACCCGGACAGCCGGCGGCAGCGGTGGTTGCAAAGCCGCAAGCCTGCGAAACCCGTCATATCGACATCAAAACAGCCATGCTCGATGCTAGGTTGGATCGCCGCCGCGGCTTGGCCTTGGAGCAATTGCGATTCAAGGGCCATGACCAGGCGGTTTTGGGCGGCCTGCCCCACGGCTATTTCCAGGAAATCGGCCTGCAAGCCGATTGGTACACCGGCGACTGCGTCTTCGAGGCACCCGGCGAACACAAAGTCACCGACCTGGAATGGTGCGAAGCCTGGACGGAAAAGCTGGAGAATGGCGATGTCATCGCCCATGCCAGCATCGAAACCCCCAAGGGCCGCATCGACAAGAAAATGCGGTTTTCGGAAAACGCGCGGCGGATCGATTTTGACATTACCTTTCACTGGGACGATTGGGGCAAGGGCGTGCTCCGGCTGGGGCATTTCACCCTTATGCCGGACGCCTTTGCGCTGGACCGGCTAACTCTGGTCACCGCCAATGGCGGCGGACCGGAAACCTTCACCCTTGCGGGGCGCGCGATAGACCACGGCGCCCCGGTGTCCTTCTTGGTCTCGTCCAGCTATGGACTGGGCATGACCGAAGGCTGGGCCGAGATCGAAGACGGCACAACGGGCCTTCGGATCGAGGTGGACCGCTGTACGGCGCCGCTCTTGGGCCTGTTGACCCACCTGCCCGCCAAGCGCTCGGACGGATCGCCCAGCGTATTTTGCCAGCTGCAACTTTCGGCCCTGGAGCTGGATGATACCCGCAAGCCCGCCGCGTACCGGGCAGGCCCGCGCCGCTTCCGCTTTTCGGTCAGCGCGCTTTAATAAGCTCCCTGGCCCCGCAGCAGCACCCAGACGGTCTGGAGCAGGATCACCAGATCGTACCACACCGTCCAATTCTTGATGTACCACTCGTCATAGGAGACGCGCTCAGCGAAGGTGGTGTGGCTGCGGCCGCTGATCTGCCACAGGCCGGTGATCCCGGGCCGCACCCGCTCATACAGACCGATGACGGCGCCATAGTTGGGAAGTTCGCGGCGCAATAGCGGGCGCGGTCCCACCAGGCTCATGTCCCCTAGCAGCACATTGAACAGCTGCGGCAGCTCATCCAGGCTTTTGCGCCGCATCCATTCGCCGACCCGGGTGACACGCGGATCGGCCTGCAGCTTGAAATTGGATTGGTAGTAGTGCGCCAAAAGCACCGGATTTTCGGTCTCCCAACGGGCCATCTGGTCTTCGGCATCCACCACCATGGTACGGAATTTCCAGCAGGTGAAATCGCGCCCGCCGCGACCGACCCGGGTCTGCCGGAAGAAAACCGGTCCGCGATCTTCCTTCCAGATCAGAAAGGCAAACAAGGTGAATATCGGCAGCAGCAGCACGGCCAAGATCACAGCACCGATGAAATCCAGGCTGCGCTTGACAATCCGCTGCGGCAGCCGCGCAAGGTTGTTGCGGACCTGCAGCAACAGCAGATCCTTACCAAAGAAATAGTTGGTGGAAAGGCCATAGAGCGGAAGGCGCCGCAACGAGGGCACGATCGCCACCGCGATATCGGCGCCGACCAACTGATCGATCAGATCATTGTGATTGGCATGACTATGGTCATCGGGCACCAAAATCACTTGCCGGCAGCCCACCGCCATCAAGGCTTGGGGCAACTGATTGGGCGGTGGCACCAGCGGCACAAGTCCGGTGAAGGCATGGGACAAATGCTTTTCCGCCGTTTCGGGAACCACCCATTGCACTTTAAGGCCCAGAGCGAGCTGGTTGCCCAGCACCGGCACGACCTCCTGGGCCATAGGACTGGTGCCGATAATGGCGGTGGGCAGATGCCAAACGCCCAACCGGCCCAGGAACAGACGCATCAGCTGGCGCGCCGTCGGCAGCGCAAAAATAAGGCCTAGCCAAACGAAAATTCCCGCCGCCAATCCGCTGGGCTCCAGCAAAGACACAGCCGCGCAGTAAGCGATGCCGCTGACCAACAAGGCGGTGGTGGTGGACCGTGCGCCGTCCCAAAACAATTGCCGGCGGCTGTAATCGCCCACCAGATAGCGCGCACCCACGAAGATCAGCGCGATGATCATCACCAAATCGATGATGGTGCTGGGTTGACCCAAAGACCGATTGCGGAAAAGCGCCAGCGCAGGCGGGATGACCATCAGGCGCAGAAGCAGGTCTGCCAGGGCGAAACAGGCCAGATCCGCCGACATAAGTCCCAGCAGAATGGTCAACCGCCGCCAGTAAGAGCCGCCACCCACCTTCAGGGGGTATTGGCGCGTTTGTTCAAAGGATGCGGCGACGGTCATGGATGTCCTGGGATTCCCTGCGGCCAGACTAACAATTCGCCTCTGCAAAATCACGTTTGCCGTAACACCCCGGCGTGCTTGCTAAAACTGACAAATTATCATTTTATAACAGTATCTTATAAGACTATTTTTCGTTCGAAACGGCTTTGGGGCGACCCAAAACATATCAAACAAGTGTTGCGGCCGACATCACCAATACCACTGCTAGACGGCTCGGCGCGCCCATCTGTCACAGTTCTTCACCATCCTGTGCAGCGCCAAAGTGGCTGGCCGCCCAAGCCTGCAGGCGCGATCCGGCGATGGCCTCGCGCATCTCTTCCATCAGCCGCTGATAGTAGGTCAGGTTGTGCCAGGTCAGCAGCATGGCGGCGATGATCTCGCCGGATTTGACGGTGTGATGCAGATAAGCGCGGGAAAATTGCCGGCAGGCGGGACAGCCGCAATCGGCCTCCAAAGGCGCGACATCGTCAGCGAAACGGGCATTTTTGAGATTGAGCGCGCCCTTGGCCGTGAACGCTTGGCCGTTGCGGCCTGACCGGGTCGGCAGTACGCAATCGAACATGTCTATGCCGCGCATCACCGCGCCCACAATGTCGCCGGGCTTTCCCACCCCCATCAGATAGCGCGGCTTCTCCGCCGGCAGATGCGGCACGGTTGCATCCAAGGTCTCGAACATGGCGCTTTGTGGCTCGCCCACCGCCAAGCCGCCCACCGCATAGCCGTCAAACCCGATCTCCCGCAGGGCTTCCGCGGAACGCAGGCGCAGGTCGGCGAAGGTTCCGCCCTGCACGATGCCGAAACAGGCGCGGCCCGCGCGCTCGGCATCGCTCTGCAAGCCGAATGCCGCCTTGGACCGCTTGGCCCAACGCATGGACAAGTTCATGGACTTTTCGATGGTGTCATGGCTGGCGGGCAGCGCCGGACATTCGTCGAACACCATTTGAATGTCGGATGCCAGCAGGCGCTGGATTTCCATCGCCCGCTCCGGCGACAGAAATTCCGCATGCCCGTCGATATGGGATTGGAACTTGACACCCTCCTCGCTGATCTTGCGCAGCGCCGACAGCGACATCACCTGGAAACCGCCGCTGTCGGTCAGGATGGGCCGTTGCCAGTCCATGAATTGATGCAATCCCCCCAGACGCGCGATGCGTTCGGCGCCGGGCCGCAGCATCAGATGATAGGTGTTGCCCAACAGGATGTCGGCGCCGGTTTGGCGCACGCTTTGCGGCAACATCGCCTTGACGGTGGCGGCGGTGCCCACCGGCATGAAAGCGGGCGTGCGAATATCACCCCGCGGGGTATGAATCACACCGGTGCGTGCCGCGCCGTCGCGGGCCAGAAATTCGAAGCGGAAGTCCGTCATCGCCGAGGCATTAGCAGACAGGCATCGCCATAGGAATAGAAGCGATAGCCTCGTGCGATGGCCTCGGCATAGGCCCTTTGCATGACGTCCAGTCCCATCAGGGCGCTGACCAGCATGAACAAGGTCGAGCGCGGCAGATGAAAATTGGTCAACAGCATATCGACGGCCCGGAAACGATAGCCCGGCGTGATGAAGATGTCGGTCTCCCCGTCGAAAGACTGAACCATGCCGCCCGGCGTGGCGGCGCTTTCCAGGGTGCGCAGGCTGGTGGTTCCCACCGCCGCTATGCGCCCGCCCGCCGCATGCACGCCGTTCAGCCGCCCGGCGGCGGCGGCATCCAGCACCGCCCGCTCGGCATGCATCCGGTGCAGGCTGGTGTCACCGGCGGTGACCGGCAGAAACGTGCCCAGCCCCACATGCAAGGTCACGGCTTCGCGCGTCACGCCTTTTTTTTCCAGCGCGGCGAACAATTCGGGCGTGAAATGCAGGCCCGCGGTGGGCGCGGCCACCGACCCGTCATGCCGCGCGAACAGGGTCTGATAGTCCGCTTTGTCGCGCGCATCGGCCTTGCGCTTGCCCGCGATATAAGGCGGCAAGGGCATTTCGCCGGCAGCGGCGATCGCGGCATCCAGCGCGGCGCCCGATAGCGCAAAACCAATATCCGCCTCACCATTGTCTGCGCGCGCGATCACGCGCGCCTGCAGGGCGCCGAACACCAACGCGTCGCCGGGGGCCAGTTTGCGTGCCGGACGCGCCAGCACACGAAAGCTATCCTGCGAAAGGCGGCGATGCAGCAGGATTTCGATTCCGGCGGGCCCGGCGGGGCGCAACCGCTGTCCGCGCAGCCGCGCCGGGATCACCTTGGTGTCGTTGACCAGCAGCACATCGCCCGCATTCAGATATTCGGGCAGATCGCGAACCGTGCGATGCACAATGCGGCCGTCGCCATCCACCACCATCATCCGGGCGCTGTCGCGCGGCGCCGCCGGACGCAGCGCGATCTGCGCCTGTGGCAACACAAAATCGAACAGGCTGACATCCATGGCGGGGCCTCATATCAGGTCCCCGCCGAAGTTACAGCTTTGGACAGCGCGTCTTCAGGCCACCAATTTTCTATAGAGGTGCCAGGTGGCATGCCCCAGCACCGGCACCACCACGATCAGGCCCACAAACATCACCAAGGAGCCAGCCAAAAGCAGGCTAGCCACCACCAGACCCCACAGCGCCATCGGTCCCGGATTGGCCAGCACCGCCCGAAAAGAGGTGGCGATGGCGGTATCCAGGCCCGCGTCACGGTCCAGCAGCAGGGGAAAGGACACCACGCTCAACATCATCGCCAACAGGGCGAACAGGAAGCCCACACCCATGCCCAGCGCGATCATCGCCTGCCCAGCCGGGGTGAACAACACCGCTTCTGCAAAGACATCGGGAGCGGGCGCCGGCGGCAAAACCGGGCCCAGGGTGGCTTGATAGATCGCCCAGGCGGCCACCAGCCAAGCCAGGAACAAGGCCACCAGCATCAGCCCCAAGGCGGCAATGCCGCCGATGGCGGGCGCCTTGAGCACATCAAAAGCATTGGCCCAGCCCACCTGTGCGCCCTGTTCGCGCCGGCGGCTCATCTCATACAGGCCCACCGCCGCCAACGGCCCGATAATGGCAAAACCCGATGCCAAAGGAAAAAAGAGCGGCAACAGGTCCGAGCCGAAGGCTAGCCGCGCCATCACCACACCGATGATGGCATAGGTGGCGCAAAGGAAAATCACATCGCTGCGATAGGCTTGGAAGTCCGAAAAACCTTGGCGCAGGGATCGCCAGACATCGCGGCTGGCGATGCGCCGGATCGCAGGCGCGGGCGAATGCGCGGTGTCGCGCATGTGATCGATCGAGCGGCCGACCGCTTCGGCGGCATGCGCGGCGAAGACAAACTGCGCGCCGCTCCACTCAATGGGATTTCGGATGGTCATGGCAATGCTCCCGTCTGTATGGCGGGGCGCCATGGCCTGGCGGCTCCTTGGAGCAAGGGCCGTCGGTCACGGTGACCCGCGGACCTGTACCAGAGGGCAAACTATAGACCTGCGACAGGACGCCGCAAGCAGGAACTTGGTACCGTGTTATCCGGCGTTTGCGAGGACTGCGGCGATGATCCGGTCCTGGGTTTCCTCGTCCAAATAGGGATGCATCGGCAGGCTCACCACATGGCCGCAAAGGGCCTCGCTGACCGGGGTGGGCACGCTGGGATAGTGGGCATAGGCCGGCTGGCGGGACAGCGGAATGGGATAATAGACCATGGTCGGCACACCTGCGGCCTTCAGCCCAGCCTGGAACTTGGCGCGGTCGGCCACCTGCAGCGTGTATTGGGCCCAGCTGGAGGTCATGCCTTCCAGCACAACCGGTATCTTGATGCGGTTCACGCCCGCAAAGGCCTGGTCATACCGCCGGGCCACGGCGTTGCGCCGGGCGATCTCGTCATCGAAGATTTTGAGCTTCTCGATCAGGATGGCGGCCTGAATCGTGTCCAGCCGCGAATTCAGGCCGATGGCGACATGCTCGTAGCGATCAGCGCCCTGGCCATGCATGCGCAGACTCAGGAGCGTGTCTTTCAGCGCATCGTCATGGGTGAAGCAGGCGCCGCCATCGCCATAACAGCCCAAGGGCTTGGCGGGAAAAAAGCTGGTCGCCGCCGCATCGCCGATGGCACCGGCTCGTTTGCCATCCATCGATCCGCCGAACCCTTGCGCGGTGTCGCAGAACAGCTTGAGGCCTTCGCGCCGGGCGATGGGCACGATGGTGCGATAGTCGGCGGGCTGGCCGAACAGATCCACCGGCATCACCACTTTGGGCGTCAGCTTGCCGTCCCGCCGGACCATGGCGATGGCGGCTTCCAGACTGACCAGATCCATGTTGAACGTGTCGGACAACACATCCACGAACACCGGCGTGGCGCCAGCCAGCGCCACCACTTCGGCGGATGCGGCGAAGGTGAAAGCCGGCACGAACACCGCATCGCCCGGTCCCACGCCCCAGGCGCGCAACACCAACAGCAGCGCATCGGTGCCATTGGCGCAAGCGATTGCATGCTTTACGCCCGCCCAAGCGGCGATATCTTTTTCGAATTGCGCGACCTGCGGACCCAAAATCCATTGTCCGCCTTCCACCGCCGCTTTGACGGCAGCCTCCAATGGGGCGCCCAAACGGCGGCGCTGGGCTTGCAGATCGATAAAGGAAATAGGCTCGGCCAAGGCTGCTCCTGCGCTCGGGCGGGTTCTAGGCGGCGGGCGCGCGCTCGCGCCACTCAACAATTGTTGCGCTTTATGCCGGCTCGATACGCGCTTTCAGGATCTTATCCGGCGCGCCGCTGATGGTGCCGTTATTGTGTTCGCCGCCCTTCTTGATCTTGTCGACATTGTCCATGCCTTCGACCACCTCACCCCACACCGAATATTGCCGGTCGAGCCACGGCGCGTCGTCGAAGCAGATATAGAACTGGCTGTTGGCGCTGTCGGGATTGGCGGTGCGCGCCGCCGACACCGTACCGCGCTTGTGCGCCTCGTTGGAAAATTCCGCTTTCAGGTCGGGAAGATCGGACCCGCCGCTGCCGGTGCCGGTGGGATCGCCCGTTTGGGCCATGAAGCCGGGAATGACGCGATGAAACACCACGCCGTCGTAAAAACCGCTGCCGGCCAATTCCTTGACGCGCGCCACATGATTGGGCGCCAAATCGGAGCGCAGTTTGATTTTCACCGGTCCGTCCTTGAGATCCAAAATCAGATAATCGGCCATTAGGTTTTTTCCTTGGAGCGTTTGATGAGAGCGTCCGCGACGGCGGCGGTGGTGAAGGGCGAGATGTCGCCGCCCAGATGCGCGATTTCCTTGACCAATTTGGAAGAAATCGCCTGATGCCGGGGGTCGGCCATCAGGAATACGGTTTCGATTTCGGTGTTGAGCCGCTGGTTCATCGCCACCATCTGGAATTCATATTCAAAGTCCGAAACCGCGCGCAGGCCGCGAATGATCATCGCGGCGCCCACCTGGGCGGCGAACTTCACCAGCAGCGTGTCGAAGGCAATCACCGCAATCGTGGCATGCCCTGCCGCCAGTCTTTCGGCTTCGATCTTCACCATCGCGACCCGTTCGGGCAGGGCAAAAAGCGGTTCCTTGGCGGCATTGGTCGCCACGCCGATCACAAGATGGTCCACCAGCTTGACGGCACGCTCGATGATGTCCAAATGGCCCAGCGTCACCGGATCGAAGGTGCCGGGATAAAGGGCGATGCGCCGTTTGGAAGAAGGCGCGCTCATTCGCCGCCGCCGACATCGGCGATACGTTCCACCGACACGACTTTCTCGCCTTCATCCACACGGAAAACGGTGACGCCCTGGGCGGCGCGGCCCTGGATCGAGATGCCCGACACCGCAACGCGGATGGTCTGACCGGAATCGGAGATCAGCATCAAATCGTCGCTTTCTTCGACCGGGAAGGAGGCGATCACGGCGCTGTTCTTCTTGCCCATGCCGATGGCGACAATGCCCGAGCCGCCCCGGCCGGTGACGCGATACTCGTAAGACGAGCTGCGCTTGCCAAAACCCGTCTGGGACATGGTGAGTACGAACTGCTCGCGCGCGCCCAGGGCCGCATAACGCTCCGAGGTCAAGGTGGCTTCCTCGACGCCCTCTTCGGCCCCCTCCTCGGAAGACACGTCATCGGCCTCGACGGGCGCTTCGGCTTCCCCGCTTTCGGCCCGGCGCGCGGCGCTCGCCTGCTTGAGATAGGCGCGCGCTTCCGCCGAGGTGGCGTCGGAATGGTACAGCAGCGACAGGCTCACCACAGCATCGCCCGGCGCCAGCTTGATGCCGCGCACGCCGGTGGAATCGCGCCCCTTGAAAACACGGACATCACCGACCGGGAAGCGGATCGCCTTGCCGCCGCGCGTGGTGAGCAAGAAATCGTCGGCGTCGGTGCAGGTGGCAACACCGACAATGCCGTCGCTCTCGGCCAGCTTCATGGCGATCTTGCCGTTCTTGTTGACCTGGGCGAAATCGGACAATTGATTGCGCCGCACATCTCCGGATGTGGTGGCGAACACCACATTCAGCTTGTCCCATTCGGCTTCGTCTTCGGGCAGCGCCAAGATGGTGGTGATGCGCTCGCCTTCGCTCAACGGCAACAGATTCACCATCGCCTTGCCCTTGCCGGCGATGCGCGCCTCGGGCAGACGCCAAACCTTGAGCTTGTAGGCCATGCCGGTGGAGGAGAAGAACAACAGCCAGGCATGGGTGGACGCCACAAACAGGCTGGTGACGAAATCCTCGTCCCGTGTCGCCATGCCGGAGCGGCCTTTGCCGCCACGGCCCTGCACCCGGTATTCGGCCAAGGGGGTGCGCTTGATATAGCCGTTATGGGTGACGGTGACCGCGACATCCTCGCGCTCGATCAGCGCCTCGTCTTCCAACTCGATATCGGCATCGATCAGCTCGGTCTTGCGCGGGGTGGCGAATTCATCGCGGATGGCGGTGAGTTCGCCGCGAATAATGGTCAGCACCCGTCCGCGCGACGACAGGATGTCCAAGTAATCGGCGATCGCCAGGCCCAGTTTGCGGGCTTCGTCATTGATTTCGTCACGGCCCAGCGCGGTCAGGCGCTGCAGGCGCAGATCCAGGATCGCCTTGGCCTGTTCTTCCGACAGCCGGACGGTATTGTCGCTTTCGACTTTGTGGCGCGGGTCGGCGATCAGGGCCACCAGCGGCCCAACATCCTTGGCCGGCCAGGAACGAGCCATCAATTGCGCGCGCGCCGCGGCGGCGTCGGGCGCGGCGCGGATCAGCCTGATGACCTCATCGATATTGGCGACGGCAACAGCCAGACCGACCAAAATATGGCCGCGGTCGCGCGCCTTGGACAGGTCGAACTTGGTGCGGCGGGTGACGACCTCCTCGCGGAACGCCACGAAAGCGGCCAGCATATCCTTGAGGTTCATCTGAACCGGGCGGCCGTCGTTCAGCGCCAGCATGTTAACGCCGAAGCTCTGCTGCAGGTTCGAGAAGCGATAGAGCTGATTGAGTACCACTTCGCTGGAGGCATCGCGCTTCAGCTCAATCACCAGCCGCATGCCGGCGCGGTCGCTTTCGTCGCGAATATCCGAAATGCCCTCGACGCGCTTATCGCGCACCAGTTCGGCAATGCGCTCGGTCAGCACCGCCTTGTTCACCTGATAGGGCAGTTCGGTGACGATGATGGCTTCGCGGTCCTTGCGGATTTCCTCCACTGCGCAGCGCGCCCGCATCAGAATCGAGCCGCGGCCCCGCGCCAGCGCGGCGCGGGCATTTTGCTTGCCGATCAGCAGCGCTCCGGTGGGAAAATCGGGGCCCGGCACAATCTCGGTCAGAGCCTCCAGGTTGATGGCGGGGTCCTCGATATAAGCAAGGCAGGCGTCGATGACCTCACCCAGATTGTGGGGCGGAATGTTGGTCGCCATACCCACCGCAATGCCGGACGAGCCATTGACCAAAAGATTGGGAAAGCGCGACGGCAAGACCCAAGGTTCTCTCTCGGTGCCGTCATAATTGTCGCGGAATTCGACGGTTTCCTTGTCGATATCCTCGGTCAGGGCATGCGCGATCTTGGCGCGGCGCACTTCGGTATAACGCATGGCGGCCGGCGGATCGCCGTCCACCGAGCCGAAATTGCCCTGCCCATCGATGAGCGGCGCGCGCATGGAAAAATCCTGCGCCATGCGTACCAGTGCGTCGTAAATCGATTGATCGCCATGGGGGTGATATTTACCGATGACGTCGCCGACCACACGGGCGGATTTGCGATAGCCCTTGTTCCAGTCATAACCATTCTCATGCATGGAATAGAGAATGCGCCGATGCACGGGCTTGAGGCCGTCGCGCGCGTCGGGAAGGGCGCGCTGCACGATCACGCTCATCGCATAATCGAGATAGGACCGCTTGAGCTCGTCCTCGACCGCGATGGATTGGGCCGGACTGCCGCCTTCCGGCGGGCTTAAAGTGTTGGGATCGTCGCTCAAAAAGCCAGCCTCAAACGCGCTTTCAAAGCGCCGGAAAAACAGACGTGATTCCTAGCATTTTGCCGATCTTGAAACCAGCAAATTAACCTCTCATAACGCCTTGTCTGGCCTAGCGAATTTGGCGCTTTTGCAAGGCCGAAAGCTCGGCCCGGACCCGATTCATGTCATAGGCGTAAATCAGCCGCCCGCGGCGTTCGTCCTTATAACCGAAGACAATGCCGACCAGCCTGCCGGAGCCGTCCAAAACCGGGCCGCCGGAAAAGCCCGGACCGGCATCGCCGGCAAAAACAAAATAGGCCGGCGCGGCGCAGCCCGCACATTGTTTGATCTCACGCACCACCCCGTGCGCGACGCGCAATTCCCCGTCGCTGCCCTGGCCGTAGGCGGTGACGTCCTCTCCCAACACAGGCGCGGCGGTTTCCGGCACGCGCGTCCTGGCGGTGCGGAAGAACAACAGATCATAGTCTTGCCGCGTGCCGATCACGCTTTTGGGCGCCAGCAGATTGGCGTTGTGGGCATTGGTGACCGCGATTCCCGGCGCGATCACCACCGCGGCGCCGTCGGCGCGCGTCAGCCCCAAAAAGGCCCGTCCCTGCAAAGGCAGATAGGCGGCGGCGATGTCCGGCTGGGCAATGGCGGAGACACGCATGCCCGACGGCGCGGCACAGCCCCAAACAGCCAGCAGAAGAAATAGAGAAACGAGGCTAGAAGGGAATCTCGTCATCCAACTCGTCGCGCTGGAAACTGGCCGGCGTTTCGCCGGCGCCGCGGCCGCCGCCCTCGCCACCATTCTTGCCATCCAGCATGGTCAGCTCGCCGCGGAAATTCTGCAGCACCACTTCGGTGGAGTATTTTTCCGCTCCGTCCTTGTCGGTCCATTTGCGAGTCTGCAACTGGCCTTCGACATAGACCTTGGAGCCCTTGCGCAGATATTTTTCCGCCACATCGGCCAGGTTCTTGTTGAAGATCACCACCCGGTGCCATTCGGTCTTTTCCTTGCGCTCGCCGCTGGCCTTGTCGCGCCAGGATTCGCTGGTGGCGATGGACAGATTGACCACCGGATCGCCGCTGGTCATGCGGCGCACTTCGGGATCCTTGCCCAGATTGCCGACCAAAATCACCTTGTTGACGCTACCCGCCATGCTCTTCTCCATGTCCTTAGCCGCGACGTTAGACGAGCGGCCCCTGCCCGCGCCATCAAGGCGGCTCTTTTATCCACCCATAACATTGTTCACCTTTTGTTCCAATAGCCTTGAAGCAGCTTTTCCCCCATTAAAGCGCCACGGTCCCCGCCCCGGTAAAAGGCCCATGCCCTTCAATTCCTATCCTTATTTCCTGTTCTTGGCGGTAGCGGTCCTGGGATTTCGGCTGCTGGAGAACCGGGGGCCGGACGGACGGCGGATATTCCTGCTGCTCGCCTCCTATGCTTTTTACGCCTGGTGGCGGGCGGACTTCCTGTTGTTGTTGTGCGGCTCGACCCTGGTCAATTTCCTCATCGGCCGCGCAATCGAACAGCGCCGGGCCCGCCTTGCGGACCGGCGCGCGCTGTTGATCACGGGGCTTGCCTTCAATCTCGGCCTGATCGCGCTCTTCAAATACAACACGCTGTTTGCCGAGACCGCCAACCAGCTCTTGGGCATCGGCTTGCCGGTGCCGCATTTCTTCCTGCCCTTGGCCATCAGCTTTTTCACCTTCGAGCAGATCAGCTATCTGGTGGATGCCGATGCCGGCAAGACCCACAATTATTCCTTGCTGGATTATGCGCTGTTCGTCGCCTATTTCCCGCACCTGATCGCCGGCCCGATCGTGCGGCACAATGATCTGATCCCGCAGTTCCACCAGCTGCGCAGCGCCAACCACGATCTGGCGGTCGGCATCACGTTGTTCAGCATCGGCCTGGCAAAGAAAGCGCTGATTGCCGACAATCTGGCGCCTTTCGCGGACGCGATTTTCAATGCCGCGGCGCGCGGCACCGCGTTGGGCGCGACCGACAGCTGGCTGGGCACGTTATTTTTCGCGTTCCAGATCTACTTCGACTTCTCGGCCTATTCCGACATGGCGCTGGGTTCATCGGTGATGCTGGGCATGCGCCTGCCGGTCAATTTCCATTCGCCTTACAAAGCCGCCAGCATCATCGAATTCTGGCGGCGCTGGCATATTTCGCTGTCGGCCTTCCTGCGCGACTATCTGTATTTTCCCTTGGGCGGCAACCGCCGAGGCCCCACGCGGCGCACTCTCAATCTCATGATCACCATGCTGCTCGGCGGCCTGTGGCATGGCGCCAACTGGACTTTCATGCTCTGGGGCGGTCTGCACGGGCTTTATCTGTCGATCAACCATGCCTTCCGCCATGCCACCAAAGGCATAAGCGTGCCGGCGGCATGGCGTATGCCCCTGCATGCGGCTTCGGTGGTCCTGACCTTTGCCGCCACATCGCTCGCCTGGATCCTTTTCCGGTCCCCCGACTTGGCCAGCGCCGGCCGCCTTTTCGGCGGCTTGCTGGGCTTGGGCGATTCGGCGGTGGTGCGTTTCTCGCCCTTGGCCGCGGTGGCGCTAACGCTGTTGTTTGGCCTGGTGTGGTTGATGCCCAACGCCATGGAGATGATGTGGCGCTACCGGCCCGCTTTGCCCTCCCCATATGCCGATCAGCCGGTGACGCAAGCACAGCGTTTTTCCTGGGCGCCCACGCCGCGCAATGCCTTTGCCTATGGTCTTCTCTGCATCATGGCGGTCTTGGCGCTGTCCAATCTCAAGCCGTTCATCTACTTCCAATTCTGATGGAAAAAACCCGCTACGCTTTTTGGTTTCTGGCCACCTTGCTGTCGGCAGTGGCGCTCTGCGCCGGCTTCAATGCGCTGGCCGGCGCTTACATCCTGCGCCATCCCCAAGGCGGCAGCATCCAGACGCTTTCCGGCTTTGAGCGCGCCCTGAAGCCGGTGTGGCTCACCCAGATCCGGCCCGAGTTGGTATTTGTGGGTTCCAGCCGGGTGCGCGACGGCTTCGATCCGACCTTGATCGAGCCCGCCTTGAAGCTGCGGAGCTTTAATTATGGCGCCTCCAGCATGACGCCCTATGAGGCGCGCCGCTTTGTTCAAGATGCGCTGGCTCTGTCTTCGGTGCGGCGGATCGTGGTCGGATTGGACGTCTTTACGGGGGACGGAGGAGCGGGCGAAGCCCTGCCCAGCTTTGACGAAACCCGGCTGGCCGTGACGCCGCAAGGGGCGCCCACGCCCCACCGCGCGCTTTGGCAAATCACCAACCGCTTTCTCAGCGGCGGCGCGCTTGGAATGAATGCTCTGTCGGCCTGGTCCTTGATGCAACTGAAGAGCGGACAAAGCGCAGACGACCGTCCCGATATTTTTCCCGCCTATGGGCGGATGACGCTAGCGATCCTGCAGCACGACCTTAACTATCGCAGGTCGCGCACCATGCGCATGGGAGAAGGCGCCGAGCGCGAATTCTCCACCATGCTGGCGGCCGGCTGCCAAGCACAGATCAAACTCATTCTGTTCTTTCCGCCGGACAATCTGGCGATCATCGCGCGCTATCGCCAAAGCGACAGCGCAGGATTTAAGGCTTTCAAGCAGAAGGTGCGTATGAGGGTGGCAAATCACAACCGGAGGTGCCCGAACCAAGCGCAACTGTTCGACTTCATGGGGCCGAATGCGCTGACCCGCGAAACGCCAAAGGCTGGCCCCAGCCAGAACTATGTCGACCTGGTGCATTTTCGCCCTCCCGCCGGCCTATGGCTGCTCAGGCAGATGAAAATCGGCGCGAACTGACATGTCAGATGGTCGCGGTGGTTGTGGCGCAAGGAGCGCAAGCCATTGTGACATGGACGAAAAATCGGCGCGGTGGCGGCGGAAGCCAACCGGCGTTATCTTGCAAGCCTTTCCAACAGAAAACCCGCTTCATGCTCAAAAACATCTCCATTCGCGGCGCGCGCGAGCACAATCTCAAGAATATCGATGTGGAAATTCCGCGCGACACGCTCACCGTACTGACGGGCCTTAGCGGCTCGGGCAAGTCCTCGCTCGCCTTCGACACCATCTATGCCGAAGGCCAGCGCCGCTATGTCGAAAGCCTGTCGGCCTATGCCCGCCAGTTCCTGGAATTGATGCAGAAGCCGGACGTGGACCATATCGAGGGTCTGTCGCCCGCCATTTCCATCGAACAAAAGACGACGTCCAAGAATCCGCGTTCCACCGTCGGCACGGTGACCGAGATCTATGACTATCTGCGGCTGCTGTTCGCGCGGGTGGGCGTGCCCTATTCGCCCGCCACCGGTCTTCCCATCGAAAGCCAGACCATCAGCCAAATGGCCGACCGGATTCTGGCGTTGCCCGAGAGTACGCGCCTCTATCTGCTGGCCCCCATCGTGCGCGGTCGCAAGGGCGAATACAGAAAGGAGCTGGCCGAACTTCAGAAGAAAGGCTTTCAACGCGCCAAGGTGGACGGCAAGTTTTACGACATTGGCGCCACGCCGGCGCTCGACAAGAAGCTCAAGCACGATATCGAGATCGTGGTGGACCGTATCGTGGTCAAGCCGGATATCGGCAACCGCTTGCCCGACTCCATCGAAACCGCGCTCAATCTCGCCGACGGCCTGTTGGTGGTGGAGTTCGCTGACGAGAAGGAGAAGGACGGCAAGCAGAAACAAATCATCTTTTCTTCCAAATTCGCCTGCCCAGTATCGGGTTTCACCATCTCGGAAATCGAGCCCCGGCTATTCTCGTTCAACAATCCTCACGGCGCTTGTCCGGAATGCGACGGGTTGGGAGTGCAGAATTATTTTGACGAAGCGTTGGTGGTGCCGGACCATGCCCTGAGCCTGAGAAAGGGCGCCATCGCTCCCTGGGCCAAATCTTCCTCGCCTTACTATCTTCAGACTTTGGAAGCCTTGGCGCGGCATTACAAATTTTCCATGAACGAACCTTGGGAAGATTTGCCGAAGAAGGCGCGGGACGTGATCCTGCACGGCTCCGGCGAAGAGGTGATCAAATTCACCTATGACGATGGGATGCGCCGCTACGACACCAAGAAGGAATTCGAGGGCGTCATTCCCAATATGGACCGCCGCTATGGCGAAACCGACAGCGCCTGGATCCAGGAAGATTTGGAAAAATTCCAGGCAGAGGCGCCGTGCGATGTCTGCACCGGCTACCGTCTCAAGCCCGAAGCCCTGGCGGTCAAGATCGGCGGCCTGCATATCAGCCAGGTTTGCGAACAATCCATCCGCGACGCCGATGGCTGGTTCCGCGACATCGACAAGAAACTCAACAAGCAGAGCCGGGAAATTGCGGTGCGAATCCTGAAAGAGATTCGCGACCGGCTGAAGTTCCTCAACAATGTGGGATTGGAGTATCTCACCCTGGGACGCGCGTCCGGCACCCTGTCCGGCGGCGAGAGCCAGCGCATCCGGTTGGCCTCCCAGATCGGTTCGGGCCTCACGGGCGTGCTCTATGTGCTGGACGAGCCCAGTATCGGGCTGCATCAGCGTGACAATTCCAAGCTGCTCGAAAGCCTCAAGGGGCTGCGCGACATGGGCAACACCGTACTGGTGGTGGAGCATGATGAAGACGCCATCCGCACCGCCGATCATGTGATCGATATGGGCCCGGGCGCCGGCATTCATGGCGGCCACATCGTTGCTCAAGGCAGCCCGGCCGATATCATCGCCAGCAAGAAAAGCCTGACCGGGAAATATCTCAGCGGGGCGGAACATATCGCCATCCCCGCCACGCGCCGCAAAGCCATCCACAATCGCTGGCTGAAAGTTGTGGGGGCCAAGGGCAACAATCTCAAGAATGTAACCGCGCAGATTCCCTTAGGCACCCTGACCTGCATCACCGGCGTTTCGGGCGGCGGAAAATCGACCCTGACCATCGAGACTCTGTACAAGGCAGCCGCCCGCAAGCTTGGCCAGGCGCGCGAGAATCCCGCAGTCCATGAGCGCATCGAGGGGTTGGAGTTCCTGGACAAAGTGATCGACATCGATCAAAGCCCGATCGGGCGCACGCCGCGATCCAACCCGGCCACCTATACCGGCGCCTTCACCCCCATCCGCGACTGGTTCACCGAATTGCCGGAAGCCAAGGCGCGCGGCTATGCGCCCGGCCGTTTCAGCTTCAACGTCAAGGGCGGGCGCTGCGAAGCCTGCCAGGGCGACGGCGTCATCCAGATCGAGATGCACTTCTTGCCCGACGTCTATGTCCAATGCGATGTCTGCAAGGGCAAGCGCTACAATCGCGAGACCCTGGACGTGAAATTCCGGGATCACTCCATCAGCGATGTCCTGGACATGACCATCGAAGCGGGCGCCGAGCTGTTCAAGGCGGTGCCGTCCATCGCCGAAAAACTGGAAACGCTCAAACGCGTGGGTCTGGGTTATATCTCCATCGGCCAGCAGGCCACCACCCTTTCCGGCGGCGAGGCGCAGCGGGTCAAGCTCAGCAAGGAATTGTCGCGCCGCGCCACCGGGCGCACCCTGTACATCTTGGATGAGCCCACCACGGGCCTGCATTTCCATGACGTCAAAAAACTTCTGGAGGTGCTGCAGGAGCTGGTGGACCAGGGCAACACCGTGGTGGTGATCGAGCACAATCTGGAAGTCATCAAGACCGCGGACTGGATCGTGGATCTGGGGCCGGAAGGCGGGGACGGGGGCGGCGAGATCGTTGCCAGCGGGACGCCGGAGGACGTAGCAAAGAATGCGCGCTCTTATACCGGCCAGTATCTCAAAGCGCTGCTGAAGAACGCACCCAAGCGGCTCAAGGCCGCTGAATAGCCGTTCGGTGCACCGTCAGACCGCTATATCCAATACCGGCTCGTCCTTCAGCGCACGCCAAGCCGAAACGCTGGCGCTTGCGAACAGGCCGACCACCACCGGCGAAAAGAAGAAACTCAAGCCGCAGGTCAAGGGCAGCGTGTCGCGCAGATGCGTGAAGGCGGCGGCCATCTGAGCCTGCTGGCTGGCGCCCGGCGCTATAGCGGCTTTGTCTCCCAACGCCGCATCTATGGTGATAAAAACCAGCAGCAGGGGCAGGAAAAGCCCCAACAAAATGCCGATCAACGGCATGGCATGACCGGCCGACAACGCCCAGGCACGGCGCAGAACCGGGCCGGTTTCATGGACGGCGATGGCGGGCAGCAGCAGCAGGAAGCGGGCAGCCAAGGCGATACCCACACCCAACAGGATCAGGACCATGATTCCCCCCATGGCCTCCTGGCTCGTTTTGGCGCCCGGCAAGAAAGCGAGAAAGGCGTTGGCGGCAAGAAGCAGCGAAAAGCTGATCATCATCATCAAGCCCACAAAGGCGAAGAAAGCCCGGAACATCCGCCATTCCATGGGACCGAAGGTGAAATGAACGAAGACCGGCGCCGGCCGCGTCCCCGCCGCCAGCTGGATGACAGCGACAAACATGATCGCATACAGCAAAAGCGCAGCGACCAGATAAGCCAGCAGCATCAGAAAAGCTGGGCCCATAGGGGCGGCGTTTCCGCTGACCATATATTCGGTAAGATCGCTATACAAACGGTGAAATGTGAAGAAGCGGGCGACAGTGATCATCACCATCGATACCCAGATCAGGCCGATGATGCCGCCAAGCTGCGTGGCCGTGAAAATATAAGCGTCACGGATGGTCGCGACGACCGGGATGCGCCGAATCACAGCGCTTAAAACTCGTCGAAGGGGCGCAGATCGTCGAACACCGGGGCTCGTGGCGCGGTGGCGCTGTGCCACAACCCAACGGCCCAGGCGGTGACCGCGGCCGCAACCGGCAATTTGGCCAAACCCGCCAAAGGCTCGGTCACCAATGTGAGATGACGGCGCGGAACGAAAACAGCGACGCTCACCGCGGCGGCGGCCAACAATCCGGCACCCAGCGCCAGCTTGACGTAATTGGGTCCCTTGCGTTCTTCGGCCATCAAACTCTGTCCTTCTGACGATCCCTATATAGGCGGCGATTCCGCCGCCGTCATGGGGTTTTGGACTGAAACCAGGCGATCGCGACATTGTCGCATAGGCTTTCAGACAAAACGTTAAAGCGGCGCCAAATTATGGCAAAGACCAGGCTGGACGTGCAAAAAAGCCCGCCATCGGGGATGGCGGGCTTTTCCGGTGATTTTACGATCCGCTTTCAAGCCAAAGCGTCACTCTTACGGCGCAGTGGCAGCCGTCGTGGAGGTGGTGGGGCCGCTGTCATCGTCCGCAACCGTGATCGCGATAGCCGTAACGACGACAATCGCGGCACCGGCAACCAGCAGCGTGCCCAAGCCGATTTCCTGCGCGGGCTTCACGCCAGCGGGCTTACCAGGCGCCAGGGCGCCATCAGCGGCGAAAGCCGAAGGACCAATCATCGCTGCCGCCAAGACCGCAGCAACAACACTCTTAGAACTAAAAATAGGTGCCCCCATTTGTGCAATGGCAGGCATACTTGTCCGAAGCCCAAAGCCTCGTCAACCGGTTGTTCTGGCTTCATTTTTTCCTGTTGGCAAAAGGCTTTACCGGCTGTCATCTCTTTGTCATATTGCAATTGCAAAAAACCTTGGACGGGCCAAGGCACCCAGAACGGTTTGTGGGGCGGAACCGACCTGCTAAAGCCCCGGGCATGACCCCAAGCTTGCGTGTTATCGGCGGTGGATTGGCCGGGTCGGAAGCGGCCTGGCAGGCGGCCGAGTCCGGCGTGGCCGTGATTCTCCATGAAATGCGCCCCTGCCGGGGCACTGAAGCGCATCAGACCGATTCCCTCGCCGAACTGGTCTGTTCCAACTCCTTCCGGTCCGACGACGCCGCCAACAACGCGGTGGGCCTGCTGCACGAAGAGATGCGCCGGTGCGGATCGCTGATCATGCGCGCAGCCGATGCCCACAAATTGCCAGCGGGCGGCGCCTTGGCCGTGGACCGCCACGGCTTTTCCGCCGCCGTCACGGCGGCGCTGGAAAACCATCCGCGAATCGCCATCGCGCGCGAAGAGATCACCGCCCTGCCCCCGCCGGACGGGGGCAGCGTGATCGTCGCCACCGGGCCGCTGACATCGGCCAGCCTGGGCGCATCGATCGGCGCGGCCACGGGTCAGGATCAACTGGCTTTCTTCGATGCCATCGCGCCCATCGTGCATCGCGAATCCATCAACTTCGATGTCGCGTGGTTCCAGTCGCGCTACGACAAGGAAGGTCCGGGCGGCGGGGTCGCCGACTATATCAACCTGCCTTTGGACGAAGCGCAGTACAAAGATTTTGTCGCTGCCTTGCTGGCCGGGGAAAAGACCGATTTCAAGGAATGGGAAAAAAACACCCCCTATTTCGAGGCCTGTCTTCCGATTGAAGTGATGGCGGCGCGCGGTGCGCAAACCCTGTCCTTCGGGCCGATGAAGCCGGTGGGATTGCAGGATCCCCGCAGCACGCAACGCCCTTATGCCGTGGTGCAGTTGCGCCAGGACAATGCGCTGGGGACGCTGTGGAACATGGTCGGGTTTCAGACCAAACTGCGCCACGCCGAACAGGTGCGCATCTTCCGCACCATACCGGGACTGGAGAACGCGCAATTCGCGCGCCTGGGCGGGCTGCACCGCAATACCTTCATCAATTCCCCGCGCCTGCTGGATGACCGGCTCCGCCTGAAGTCGCAGCCGCATCTGCGTTTTGCGGGCCAGGTGACCGGCGTCGAGGGTTATGTGGAAAGCGCCGCCATCGGGCTTCTTGCAGGCCGGTTCGCGGCGGCCGAGCTTTTGGGACAATCGTTAAGCGCGCCGCCGCCCACCACCGCTTTCGGGGCGCTTTTGTCCCATATTACCGGCGGCGCCGATGCGCGGACATTTCAGCCCATGAATGTCAATTTCGGGCTATTTCCCGAACTGCCCAAAAGTGCCAAGATACGCGGCAAGGATCGCAAGCAGGCGATGAGCATGCGCGCACTGCAGGATTTGTCACGCTGGTTGGATTTATCGCCGCTGACAGAAACCGCTGCGGAATAAACTGGACGAAACCCGGTCCGGTTCCGTACGTTTCCAAGGAAGAGCATCTTCACGGAAACATCATGGATATTCCTCTCGAACTTTCCTTCCACAATATCGAATCCTCCGATGCGCTGAAGGCGGCGGTGGCGGCCCATGTCGAGAAGCTGGAACAGTTTCACGACCACATTATCGGCTGCCGCGTGGTCATCGAGATGCCGCACAAGAGCCAGAAAGCCAGCGGCAATCCTCCGGATGTGCATATCGTGGTGCGTGTGCCGGGCAAGGAAATCGTGGTCAGCAAGGAACTGGCGCATAACGGCCACAAAAAGGCTGCGACCGACGCCTATGCCGTGCTGGATGACGCTTTCTTGGTGGCGCAGAAACAGTTGAAAGACTATCGCCGCGTCAGCCATGGCGATGTGAAGCACAAAAATAGCGGCAGGCTATAACCGCTTTCTCATGGCGGCGCTCAGCAGCGCCATTTGCCGCCGGTGGATAGGCACGTCGCGACCGCTTTCCAGCCTGCGCAGATAAACCGGCACCAGGGCCGCAGGAAGAATGGCCGCCAGCGCCGCGCCCGGTTTGGGCCCTTGGCGCGCGGCCAGAAAATGATCGCGCGCTTTCAGCGACACTTGGCGGATCACGGCTTTGAGGCGCGCGTCCTCCTGGGGCAGATGAAAAAATTCCTCCGGCGTGAGCGCCAACGCCTTCAGAAGATCCAGCGGCAAATACAATTTGTGCCGGTCCTTGTGGAACGGTAAAGACCGGAGCAGGCCGGTCAGGCCATAGGCCAGGCCGGCTTCGCGCGCCCCGTCCGTCTTGCCGCCCAACAGCCGCGCCGCCAGGCGCATCAGCGTGCCGCTGGTGGAATCCACATAGGTTTCCAGCGCAGCAAAGTCCGCAAAATACTCGGCGGACGAATCGAAGGCGCGCGCCGCGACCAAGGCTTCCACCTCCGCCAGCGCGATATCGGTTTCACCGAACAGCGCCGCCAAGCCTTTGGCCGCATCGTGATTGCGGATGCTGCCCTTAAAGGCGGCTTCGGCGCTTTCACGCCACCATTCCAGCCGGATCGCGCCCAGCATGGGTTCGCGCGCCGTCTCGGCGATCCGCGCCACTTCGGCGTGAAAGGCATAGAGCGCGAAAAGAAACGGTCGCCGGGCCGCCGGCGCGAAGAGCACGGCAAAATACCGATCCGGATCAGCGGCGCGGACCGAAGCGGCAAGGCGATTGGCGAGAGCCGCGTCCATGGGTTCCAAATACGAAGGGCCGCCCGGCGGTTCCGGACGGCCCCAATGATTTTAAAAACGAAAACTCAGCCGACCAGATGCATCGCTGCGACCATGCAGAACAGCATCGGCACCGACAAAAGCGTGTTGACACGGCTGAAGATCATGGCGGTCTTGCCGGCGGCGGCCTTGTCGGCGGCGGCGAGATCGGAATATTTGCCGCCGATATTCAGCGCCTTCTGTTGATTGGGCCAGATCACAAACCAGACATTGAACCACATGATGGTGCCCAGCCACATGCCGATGCCGATCATGATGTTCTTGGGGACGGTGAAGCCCTCCACGGCGCCCAGCGTATAGGCTTCCACCAGATAGCCGTTGCGCAGCGCCAGGATGACGCCGAGGACAATAGTGACCATCGCCGCCCAGCGGAACCAGAACAGTGCCTCCGGCGCGATATAGCCGCTGACGCCTTTTTTCAGCTCGTCCGGCACCTTGGGCATGGTGGGGATCTGAACGAAGTTGAAGTACCAGAGCAGACCGATCCACATCACGCCGGCGGCGACATGCAGCCAGCGCAGCAGGAACAGTTCGAAGATCATCCCGTCAAAGCCCTGCAAGGTGCAGTAAAGCCCGATCAGCAGGATCGCCAGCGCAAAACTTGCGATCACCACATTACGAAGATTTCCGAAAAACGCGGCCATGGGCCCCTCCCCCCTCAGATTCGAGACGGGGACTTTAGCGCAAGCAATAATGTTTGTCGCGCCTAGATGCTCCGCCGCTCGCTTTGGCTCGCAGCGTTCGGCACTCAAATCGGTCCACTGGACCGATTTGCCCCGCATTGCGGGTCGTGCCTCACCCCCGCACGCGCGATAGCGCGTTGGCATGGGGGTGAGGCTGGCGACCAAGCCAGCCGAACGCCGTAGCACCGATCAGGTGCGAAGGGTGAGGTTGGCGGCCAAGCCAACCGAACGCCGAGCGCCATCGGCGCGAAGGCCGGATCGGAGGGGCTAAATGGTCAGCTTGCGGGGACGCACGGTGTTCAGCCAGATGATCACGATCATCCGGGTCACCATCACCGCCGTGAAGAAGGAGGTGATGATCCCCACGCCCAGGGCGACCGCGAAGCCCTTGATCGGGCCGGTCCCCAGCTGAAACAGGATCAGCGAGGCGATCAAATGGGTCATATTGGCGTCGATGATGGTCGCCATGGCGCGGCGGAAGCCGGTGTCGATCGCCGCCAGCATGGTGCGGCCGTTGCGCTGTTCCTCTCGGATACGCTCATAGATCAGCACATTGGCGTCCACCGCCATGCCCATGGTCAGCACGATGCCGGCGATGCCCGGCAGCGTCAGGGTGGCGCCGAAGGCGGTCAGCACCGCCAAGAGCAGGATCACGTTCAGGGTGAGCGCAATATTGGCGAAAAGCCCGAACAGGCCATAGCGCAGGATCATGAACAACGCGACCAGTCCCAGGCCGGCCATGGCCGAATAGCGGCCCGCCTTGATCGAGTCCGCGCCCAATTCGGCGCCCACGCTACGTTCTTCCAGCGGCTTCAAGGGCGCGGGCAGTGCGCCGGCGCGCAACAGGATCGCCATGTTCTTGGCGGTCTCGACGGTGAAACTGCCGGTGATATAACCCGAGCCGCCCAAGATCGGCGTATTGATCACTGGATCGGTGACCACCTTCTTGTCCAGCACGATGGCGAAGCGGCGGCCGACATTGGCCTTGGTGATGTCGCCGAACTGGCGCGCTCCCACGCTGTCCATGCGGAAATTCACCACCGGCGCGCCGGTCTGGGGATCGAAACCCTGGTTGGCATCGGCCAGACGGTCGCCGGACACCATCACGCGCCGCTGCACCACCACCTTGCGGGCGGGCATGTTCTTGTTGCGCTCGTCCATCACCGGCAGGATTTCGTCGCCGATCGGCGCCACACTGGCGTTGGGATCGGCCTGTTCGTCCACCAGCTGGAAGGTCATCTTGGCGGTCTGGCCCAGGATTTCCTTCAATTGCGCGGGATCCTGCAGGCCGGGCACTTGCACCAGGATGCGGTCTTCCCCCGTACGCTCGATAGAGGGTTCGCGGGTGCCCAATTCGTCGATACGGCGGCGCACCACCTCGATCGACTGGTCCATCACCTGCTGGCGCGTCAACGTCTTGAAGGCCTCGCTCATGCGCAAGGTGAAGACGCCGCCCGATTCCGACATCTCATATTCCTTGGCGCCGCCCACCGTCAGGATCGAAGCGTTCATCACCGGATTGGTGGTTTGCAGAAGCGTGCGCGCCTCTTCCAGCCGCCCCAACTCGGTTACCCGCACCGTCACCGTATCGCCGCGCGCATTCAAGTCGGTAAAGGGAAGGCGCGCCTTGCGGAACGCGGCGCGGATGTCGCCCATCAGGGTTTCGGCGCGGGCGCGCGTCACCTCATCGAAATCCACGCCCAACAACAGGTAAGAGCCACCTTGCAGGTCCAGACCCAGATTGACCGCGCCGCTGGGCAGGAAATTCGGAATCTTGGCCCGCAGGTCGGACGGCAGGGCATTGGGCAAGGCGACCAGCAACCCGGCCAGCACGACGACGAGGGTGAAAAGGCGCGACCAGAAAGACGTCTGCAGCACGGATTATTCCTTGTCGGCGCTCTTGTTGTCGGCGTTTTTGGCGCGCACATCGGAAATCGTGGTCTTTAGCACCCGCACCTGCACATTGTCGGCGATCTCGACCAGGACTTCCTGCTCGTCGGCGGCGGCCGATTTGACCACCTTGCCCAGAATGCCGCCCGCGGTCACCACCGTGTCGCCCCGGCGCAACCCGTCGATCATCTGGCGCAATTGCTTTTGGCGCTGGCTTTGCGGACGCCAGAGAAGAAAGTAGAAGATCGCGATCATCGGCAGCGCGAGAGTCAGCGTCTGGAATATCGGATCGTTCGGATTCATATTGCGGAGACTTTCTGGGAATGCGGGCGGACTATAGCGGGCCGGCCCTCCTTTGCAACCGTGGTAAATCAAGGGGTTAGCATGGCCAAGAGCGGAAAACACGGTGCTTTGGACGATCCGCTTGTGTTGGCGCGGATCGCCGACGCGCTGGAGCGGCTGGCGCCGCCTGCCCTTGCCGCGACACTGCCGGACGGCGACGCCTTTGTCTGGGAGCCGGCGCAAGGCGGGCTGGTCGCGGTGGCGCATGTCGCCCATGTGGAGTTGGCGCTGCTCAAAGGCATTGAAAGCCAGCGCGACACGCTTTTGGCCAACACGGCGCGCTTTGCCGAAGGGTTGCCCGCCAACAATGCGCTGTTGTGGGGCGCGCGCGGCATGGGCAAATCCAGCCTGGTCAAGGCCGTGCATGAAGAGATCAACCGCACGCGCAAAAGCAACCGGCTGGTGCTGATCGAAATCCATCGCGAGGATATCAACAGCTTGCCGACTTTGCTGCGCATCCTGCGCGCCAGCAAGCGGCGGGTGGTGCTCTATTGCGACGATCTGTCTTTCGACAAGGACGACACCAGCTACAAATCCCTCAAGGCAGCGCTGGAAGGCGGGATTGAGGGACGTCCCGTCAACACCATCTTCTATGCCACCTCGAACCGGCGGCATTTGATGCCGCGAGACCTGGTGGACAATGAACGCGGCACCGCCATCAATCCCGGCGAGGCGGTGGAAGAAAAAGTGTCGCTATCGGACCGCTTCGGCCTGTGGCTGGGCTTCCATCATTGCGGCCAGGACGAATATCTCGCCATGATCGAAGCCTATGCCGCCTTCCACAAGCTCAAGATCGCACCGGATGAATTGCGCAAACGGGCGCTGACCTGGGCGATGGGCCGCGGCGCACGGTCGGGACGTGTGGCGTGGCAGTTCATCCAAGACTTGGCAGGTGAGTTGGGACAGAAGCTGGAGTCATGAACCCCTATAGTCGCGTTGCTTTGCCACCCCCCCTAACGTCCGGCTGGTTTTCCGCGTCCAGCGTCTTGCCAACCCCGTCAAACCAATCGCGCATCTGACAACTTGTCATCAGATCAGCCGATGAAAACGACGCGGAGCGTCTCAACCCAGGATGATCTCCAGGCCTACGCAAGCGCTCTCCATCATTTTTAAACACTATCTACTCAATACCGCACCGTCGGATTGGAGCGATGTGGCACGGGCGCTGATCCAGATTTGCCTGTCGCGCTTGAAATGCGTATTTTTCGGCGCACAACGAGATCAGACAAGTGGCCGACTGAGGAGGCAGCAATGACACCTTGGAAACGCTTTTGGATCGGGGGTGGAGGCGCTTTGCTGCCGCTCCTTGTCACCTTGCTGGCTGTCGACATCTCACAAATCGTAGATAGCCGAACATCCATCACACTGGGTGTCTATATTGGCGCGGTCCTGCGCTATCTCGTGCTGTTCATACTCGGCGGCATCGTCGCCTGGTTGAATTCCGATGAAGACAAACCGCTCAAATTGGTGCAGCTTGGCATTGGCGCCCCTGCCATCATTTCCTCTCTCATAAACGCGGCTCCGCCAGTCAAACATACCGCCTTCCTAGAGCGGCATATCGATTTTGCGTTGATCGCAACGGCCCATGCGAGAGAGGCCGATGGCGCCAGTCAAGCGCCACAGGGGATACAATTGGCCGGGTTTGTCAGTGACGTTTTCAAGGGCGCGACACGCAATTTACCGAATGCAGCCGTGCAGTCCAGCGCGCCCATTGATGCAACACCGAAGGCAGCCGTGTCGCCCAGCGCGCCCATTGCTGCAAAAGTGAGCGCACCTGTCCGCCCCACCTTACCGATGATTCAATTCACGAGCCCGACTTTGTTCCACGTCCGGCGGGCGAGATGTTATCCGCGTTGCGGCCGCAACGCGGGGGACGATTACATATTTGAGGACAAGTTCCCCAAAAATCTGGCGCTGGTTGACACGACGGCCCATGTCATCTGCCACGGTAAGGGCTGTGCCTCCAACCCCACTTCCGTCAAGATCGACAATGTCCGGCATGTTGCGACACTCAAGATCAAAAGCCGGTCCGCGCCGGTCAATATCCAATTGGGGGCCATGGCCCATCTGCTTACCGGCGGTTAGTTGTGGAAATAGCAGGCAGCTTGATCTCAGCCAGCTTGTTTCAGACTGTCATTTCCATCCATGAAGCGCGTCCAGTCCGACGAACAGCAGGATGACGACCGCGGCGATCTGGAGCAACTGCATGAACGCGAAGGTGCGAGGATGGTCCTTGCGATAGACGATTTCGTCCTCCTCGTTCCTGATCCAGCCGCGCGACCGGCTCCGCACGGTGTACACCGCCATCGCGGCGGCGCCCGCCAGGAGTGCGTAAGCCCAGAGCTGTTCCAGCAGTGACATGTCAGGGACGCCCTGCGTTCTTCTCAGCAAGCTGACGGCGTTTCCTAATAGCTCGCGGTCACTGACGTCAGATAGGAGCGCGGATTGAGCGGCGTGGTGGCCGAGCGGATTTCGAAATGCACTTGCGGACTGGCGACATCGCCGGTCTGGCCCGCATAGCCGATCACCTGTCCGCGCGCCACAAACTCACCGCGCGACACCACCAGCCGGTCGGCATGGGCGTAAGCGGTGGTGTAGCCGCCGGCATGTTTCACCAGCACCAGATTGCCGTAATTCTTCAATTCGTTGCCCGCATAGGTGACGGTGCCCGAGGCGCTGGCGTGAATCGGCGTCCCCGTGCTGGCGGCGATATTGATGCCGTCATTGCGGCCGCCGCTGGCGGTGGCGCCGAAATCGGAAATCACACGGCCATGGACGGGCCAGGCGAAGGCCGGTGCGCCACCGATCGGCGGCAGCGCCTGGCTGGTGACCGGCGTGTAGGGCGCGACATTGCGGGTGACGTAACGGGGCTGGCCGTCCTTGTCCTGATAGGTATAGGTCTTGGCGCTTGCAGGCTTGGCCGCGGGGCGCGCCAGCCTGGTGTTCACGCCCCAATCCAGATGGGTGCGCGGCGAATCCGGCATGCAACCCGCCAGGATCGGCGCGGCCAACAGCAAAGCGAACTTCAGAATCCGGCTCATGACGGCGCCTCTAGCCCTGTCTCGAATCGGATCATTGAACGGAAAAAGTTTAGAAGAATTTAACCGTCTCCGCCGCCGGCCAAAGTTCCCGCCCCCCTTTTTGCAGGATTGGCGCTGTTTGGGCGGAGAAAGGTTAACAATTCCTTACCAGGCCAAGTTCGTCCGTAACGTTTCCAGCACATCGTGTTCCGTCAGATTCATGTGCAACGGGGTCACGGCGATATATTCGGCATAGATCGCGCCCACATCGCTGTTGGCGGGCGGCGTGGCTTTGCGGCGGCGCAATCCGATCCAGTAATAGGCGCGCTGACGCGCATCCTTGCGCTCTTCGATCTCGGTGGACTGCAAATCATATTTGCCTTGCGGCACCAGCTTGACGCCCTTCACGCGCTCCGCCGGACAGGCCGGAAAATTCACGTTCATCAAGGTGCTTGCCGGCCAGCCTGCTTTCACCAGATCGCCCACGATCCCGGGGCCGTGATTTTCGGCCGCCGACCAATCGATCAAATGCCGGTCGCTCTCGTCATAACATTGCGACAAAGCGATGGAAGGAATGCCCAGAAAGCAGCCCTCCATCGCGCCCGCGATGGTGCCGGAATAGGTGACATCGTCGGCCAGGTTGGAGCCCCAATTCACGCCCGACAGGACAAGGTCCGGCGGCTGGTCCTTTAAAATATGCAGACACGCCATCATCACGCAGTCCGTGGGCGTGCCGCTGACTGCGAAACGGCGATGTTCCATCTGCCGCAGCCGCAAGGGCGATGTGAGCGTCAAGGAATGCGAGGCGCCCGATTGTTCGTTTTCCGGCGCCACCACCCAGACATCGCCGCTCAGCGCATGGGCGATCTTTTCGGTGACGGCCAATCCCGGCGAATGGATACCGTCGTCATTGGTGACAAGAATGCGCATGGGTGTCTGTACTCACATATCCCAAACTGTCATGGCCCACCGCCCCGGTCCGCACGAAGCCCGGCCGGAGTGTAAACTCCGTGTGGGCCACCCAGTTGGGTTTGCGACTGACTTGACGGCGAAGCGCAGACGTAACCTGGGTGGCCCGCATTTGCGGGCCATGACATGTTATTGAATTGAGCTAACAACAGGGTCGTGCCATTAAAGTTTCATGATCACTTTCTTCCCGCCCATATAAGGCTGCAAGACATCGGGAATGGCGACGCTGCCATCGGCCTGCTGATAATTTTCCAGAATGGCGACCAGGGTGCGCCCCACGGCCAGGCCCGAACCGTTCAAGGTATGCACCGGTCCCGCAACCTTGCCTTCGGCATTGCGGAAGCGGGTGTTCATGCGGCGGGCCTGGAAATCGCCGCAGTTGGAACAGGACGAGATCTCGCGATAGGCGCCCTGCCCCGGCAGCCAGACTTCGATGTCGTAGGTCTTTTTGGCGGAAAAACCCATGTCGCCGGCGCAGAGCGTGACGACGCGATGGGCAAGATTCAGCTTTTTGAGAATTTCCTGCGCCGCATCGGTCATGCGTTCATGCTCGTCATTCGACTGGTCCGGCGTGGTGATGGAGACCAATTCCACCTTGGAGAATTGATGCATGCGGATCATGCCGCTTGTGTCCTTGCCCGCCGCACCGGCCTCGGCGCGGAAGCACGGCGTGAAGGCAGTCAAGCGCAAGGGCAGTTCGGCTTCGCTCAGGATCTCGTCGGCGACATAGTTGGTCAGCGAAACTTCCGCCGTAGGAAGCAACCAAAAAGGATCCTCGGTGCCAACGCGAAAGAGATCGTCCTGAAACTTCGGCAGTTGGCCTGTGCCAAACATCGCACCACTTTTCACCAGCACGGGGGGAGAGACTTCGGTGTAGCCAAAGCTTTGCGTATGGGTATCCAGCATGAAGGCGCCTAGCGCCCGCTCCAGCCGCGCCAGATCGCCCTTCAGATAAACAAAGCGCGCGCCGGAGACCTTGGCGGCACGCTCGAAATCCATCTGGCCCAACCCCTCGCCGATCTCGAAATGCTGTTTGGGATTGTTGACCGGGGGCGGCGTGCCGAAAGCGCGGACAGCCACCGGCACATTGGCGCTCTCGTCCGCCCCATCCGGCACATCGTCGGTCGGCAGGTTCGGGATAACTGACAATGTGTCATGCAAATTTTTTTCCAGCGCGCGTTCTTCGCCCTCGCCCTGCTGGATGATGTCTTTCAGACCAGCGACTTCCGCCATCAGGGCGGCGGCCCCGGCCTGGTCCTTTTTGGCCTTGGCCTGGCCGATCAATTTGGAAGCCTCGTTGCGCCGCGCCTGGGCATTTTGCAGCCGGGTCAAGAGATCGCGTAACGCTTTGTCTTTTTTCAACAAATCGTCGGAAATGGCCTGCGCTCCCGCCATGCCCCGACGCTGAAGTCCGCGTACGAAAGGGTACGGATCGTCGCGAATAGCCTTGATGTCGTGCATGGGAATCTCCTGCGCAGCGGTCATGCCACGCGCGGCGCCCCTGGGTCAAAAGCCCGTTTTCCGCAGGCCCGGATTAACAAAGTCCTAATTTCGCACCTGCAATTGCCCAGCGAAGCGAAACCACGCTGCAACCCGCTTGGGCATAGCCTCTGCGCGCATTTCGGGGGATGACCCGCGTGAGCCGGGGTTCTGTGACGAGCTTTGCCGACGCAATCCGGGGTGTGCTCGACACGCTCGATGGATGGATTTCGCGCTATGGCCGCATCGGGTCCACCGCCATCCTGACCTTCATGACGGTCTTTGCCGTGGTGACGCTGCATTTCTTGGTCCGGATCCTGGAGGGCCTGCCGGTGCAGCCCATCGCCATCGTCAATCTGTCGCTGGAAATCGGCCTGGTCGCGGCGCCCATCATTTTCTATGCCCGCGATGTAATCGCCCAGTTGCGGCATTCGCGCGCCAAGATGGACGAAATGTCCCGCCGGTTGAAAATCACCGTCGCGCAGGCGGAAGCCGCCAACCGCGCCAAGTCCGCCTTCCTCGCCAATATGAGTCACGAGCTGCGCACGCCGCTGAACGCCATCATGGGCTTTTCGGAAGTGATGAAAGAGCAGCATCTGGGCCCGATGCAGAACCCGCGCTATCTGTCCTATGCGGGCGACATCTTGTCGAGCGGGCGCTATCTGCTCGGCATCATCAACGACATTCTGGATCTCTCCAAGATCGAAGCCGGGAAGATGACGGTGGAGAATGCCGAAGAATTCCCCCTGTGCCACGCGCTGGCGGGCTCGCTGGCCATCTGCAACAGCTTGGGCGAGAAATTCGGCGTGCGCATCGACAGCCATCTGCCGCCGGAGAGCGTGCGGCTGCTGGCGGTGGAGCGCATGATCCGCCAGATCATGATCAATCTGGTCAGCAATGCGATTAAGTTCACCCCAGCGGGCGGCACGGTGACGGTGAGCGGCCAGGCCCTGGCGGATGGCGGCTATGCGGTCATCGTCCAAGATTCCGGTATCGGCATGACCGAACAAGAAATCGTCGAGGCGCTGACTCCGTTCGGCCAGATCGAAAACAGGATGACCGCCAAACACAACGGCACCGGCCTGGGCTTGCCGCTGGCCAAGGCGATGCTGGAATTGCATGAGGGACAGTTGGTCATCACCAGCACGCCGGGCCGCGGCACCAAGGTAGTGCTGAACTTCCCGGCCAACCGCATCAACACCGGACGCAAGGCGGCCGCCTAGCCGTCACTCTCAGGATGGGGTTGCGCCTGGAACCGGCGCATGCTGCGGCTCTGTTTCGGTGACCGCGAATTCTCCGCTGCGGGGCTCGACACTGTCGGCGGCGGTCTGCACCGCAGCGCCCATTTCCGTTTGCACGCTGGCCATGCTGTCGGCGATGTCGGCGACAGGGTTGTTCTTCTTCAGATTTTCGATCTCCTTGCGCAGCTCGGCCAGCTCGGTTTCGCGCGCCATTTCGTCGAAGCTTCTGCGGAATTCGCTCGCCATGGCGCGGGCCTTGCCCGCCCATTTGCCCGCCATGTTCATCAGGCGCGGCAAATCCTTGGGACCCACCACGACCAAGGCCACGATGAGCATGATGCTCAGATGCTGCCAACTGAAGAAATCGAACATGGTCTTTTGATTCAGACCGCGGTCTTGTCCTTGTTGGTGTCCTCGGCATTGATCACCTTGGGATCGTCTTTTTCGGTCAGCCCCTTCTTGAAGCTGTTGATCCCTTTGCCGAAGTCGCCCATCAGGTCGGAAATCTTGCCGCGGCCGCCGAAAAGCACCAGCGCCACCACCGCGAAGATCAGAATGTGCCAGATGCTGAAGCTACCCATGCATTTCTCCTAAACCTTTGAAAGCCCGAATAGTTTACCGCAGATCACGCCGCGGCCCCAGCCCTTCGCATCCTTTAAAGCCCCTTGGGGGCTGGCGCGCAAGAGCACCACGAAAAAGGGGGTATTTCGGGGCTTATAGACCCGGTTCCCCTCCGTTTTGTGAACCGTATACCCTAGCGCAAGGATTTTTGCGCCCGCCCTCTCCAGCCGCTCGAAATGGTCCGCTGGACCATTTCGTTCGCCTACGGCGAACCGCTCCTCACCCAACCAGTATTTCGCCCTTGCGGCCTAGAATATCCGCCAACTCACCCAGACGCTTCTGCACCGGCTCGCCCGCAATAGCCTCGCGGCGCGGCGGAACTTCCAAAACGACTTTCGACGGCGTCATGCGCAAGCGATAGTTCGACAATTCGCCCGGCGCCGAAGCCGACAAAGAAAAAGCAAAACGCCAAGCCAAGCCCAGCAGCAAGGCGCGCTTCTCATCGTCCTTGTCCAGCAATCCCGCCAGCGCCACCGCCTGCGGAAAATCCTCGTCGCCGGAATAGCGATGGAACACGCTGGCTGCGATCAAGGCGCGGGCGCGGTGGTTGGCACCGGCAAAGGGCGCGGTGAGAACCTGGCCGAAAGCCCCCACGGCGCGGTCATCGGGATGGCGCCGCCACGCCACGTCGGAGAAAAAAGCCGACGCCTGGCGGATGCGCGCCATCTCGGCACTGTCGCCCTCGAACAAGGGCGCCGTCCAATCCAGCATTTCCTGGGCATGCGCTGCAACGCGGGCGGTGCGCACATTGGCGGCGCGGGCAAATTCCACCAGCGGATCCTTGGCGCGTTCTTCCGCCGGCAGGCGCGCAAACAACAGGCCTTCGCGCAAACCATAGGCCGAAATCACGACCTCCTTGATGCCGCCGGCCTCCAACAGACGTTCCAGCACCACCGCGCCGTAAGGCAGGCTTTCAGCGCGCCGCTTGGACACGACCTTGATCTTGCGCACGCTGTCCTTGGACAGGCCCGCCAACAACCGGCACAAGCGAAGCGCCCGCGCCCGCGGGATGGTGTAATGCTGCAGCACATGGAGGGGATAATCGTGTTCCTCCATGTCCACGCGGGCGAAACTGCGCCAGGCGCCGCCGACCGCATAGAGCGCAGAGGCGGACAGGTTGGGAATATTTCTCAGCCCCTTGTCGACAATGTCGCGCGCCTTGTCAGGATCGCCCTTGCTTTGGTCCATCAGCCGCAAGGGTCCGAACGGCAGAGTATAAGCCGCGCCGGTCTGGCCGCCCTTGACCGACACCATGTCCAGGCTGCCGCCGCCCAGATCCGCCGCCAGGCCATCGGCATCGGGAATGCCCGCCACCACGCCTTCGGCGGCGATGCGGGCTTCATCTTCGCCTGCCAGAATCCGGATCGGCCGGCCCCAGGCAGCCTCGGCGCGACGGATGAATTCCGCGCCGTTGCTGGCGTCGCGCGCCGCCGCCGTCGCCACCGCATCGCGGGCTTCCACATTCAAGCCGTCGGCGATCAAGCGAAAGCGCGACAGGGCCTCCAGCGCCGCGGCGCAGCCCTCGGCATGCAGCCGTCCGCTGGTGACCATGTCGCGGCCGATGCCGCAGATGGATTTTTCGTTCTGCAGGGTCGCCGCGACGCGGTTCTGCGCTTCATAGACCACCAGGCGCACGGAATTGGAGCCGATGTCCACAATGGCGACCGGACCCCGCAGCTTGGCCGCATTGGGGGACGCATTGGCGGTCTGGCTCTTGGTCTGCCAGTCGGTGCGAAGATCGGCCACGGGAGGCATATCAGTTCCGGCGCTTTGCCGGATTTTGTATCTTGAGCGCGCGCCCGCGGCCGGAAAGCGAGGGGTTGGTCATGAAATAGGTATGCGCGGAAAAAGCATCGCCGTCCTCGGAATGGGAATCACGGACATAGCGCCCGTCCGCCTCCATATACCAGCTTTGGGCCTGATCTTTGAGCTGCGCCACCATGATCTGGTCCAGCACTTGTTGATGGACGGTGGGATTGTCGATGGGAACCAGGGTTTCCACCCGGCGGTCCAGGTTGCGGGGCATCCAGTCGGCCGAGGAAATATAGACCTTGGCGTCTTTGTGCGGCAGGTCGTGGCCGTTTCCGAAGCAGATGATGCGGCCGTGTTCCAGGAAACGGCCGACAATGGACTTGACCCGGATATTCTCCGACAGGCCGGGCACGCCGGGCCTCAGGCAGCAGATGCCGCGCACCACCAATTCGATCTTCACCCCCGCCTGGCTGGCACGATAGAGCCCGTCGATCATGGCGGGATCCACCAGGCTGTTCAGTTTCACCCAGATCGCCGCCGGCTTGCCGGCGCGGGCATTCATGATCTCATGCTGGATATCTTCGATCAGCCGCCCCCGCAGGGTGAGCGGCGACATCGCCAGTTTCTCCAGGCTGGTGGGTTCGGCATAGCCGGTGATGAAATTGAACAACTGGGCGGCATCGCGGCCCAGCGCCGGATTGGCGCTGAACAGCGACAGATCGGTATAGATCTTAGCGGTGTTGGGGTGATAGTTGCCGGTGCCGAAATGGCAATAGGTGGCCAGATGTCCACCTTCGCGGCGCACCACCAGGCTGATCTTGGCGTGGGTTTTCAGCGCGATGAAGCCATAAACCACCTGCACGCCCGCGCGCTCCAGGTCTCTGGCCCATTTGATATTGGCGGCCTCGTCGAAACGGGCTTTCAGCTCGACCAGGGCGGTGACCGATTTGCCCGCTTCGGCCGCCTCGATCAGCGCGCCCACGATCGGGCTATCGGAGGAGGTGCGATACAGCGTCTGCTTGATCGCCACAACTTCCGGATCGGCGGCGGCCTGGCGAATGAATTGCACCACCGTATCGAAACTTTCGAAGGGATGATGGACGATCAGATCCTTTTCGCGGATGGCGGCGAAACAATCGCCGCTGTGATCGCGGATGCGCTCGGGAAAACGGGCGATATAGGGCTTGAACAGCAGATCGGGCCGCTCCGGCAGGATCAGCTTGCCCAGATCCGACAGCCCCATCAGATTGCCGATGGTGACGATCTCGGAATCGTCGAGATCAAGATGCTCGGCGATGAAATGGCGCAAGGGCTCCGGCATGGAGGCGCTGCATTTCATGTGAATGACACTGCCGCGGCGGCGGCGCTTGAGCAGGCTCTCGAACAACAGCACGAGATCTTCGGCTTCTTCCTCCACCTCCACGTCGCTGTCGCGCAACAGGCGGAACATGCCCCAGCCGGTCACGCCATGGCCGGGGAACAGCCGGTCGAAATACAGCGCGATCACATGCTCCAGCGGAATGAAGCGCGCGCTCTTTGCGGCCGTATCGGGCAGGCGGATGAAACGCCTCAGCTGCGGCGGCACCGGAATCAGGGCGGAGAATTGCTTGCCGTCGCGTTTGTTGGTCAGTTGCACCGCGATGGTGAAGCCCAGATTGGGAATGAAGGGGAACGGATGCGCCGGATCGATCGCGAGCGGCGTCAACACCGGATATATCTGCTCCGCGAACTGGGTATTCAGATAGTCGCCGTCATGCGGCCCCAGCTCTTCGCCCGTGACCACACTGATGCCTTCCTTGCGCAGCTCGCTGTGCAGCTCCGTCCAAACGCGCTGCTGATCAGCGATCAAAGTACGGGCGGTTTCGTCCACCTTGGCAAGCTGCTCCGCCGGCATCAGCCCGTCGGCGCTGGCGGTGGTGACGCCTTCACGCACCATGCCCATCAGGCCGGCGACCCGCACCATGTAGAACTCATCCAGGTTGGAGGCGGAAATGGACAAGAACCGCACCCGCTCGAACAGGGGATGGCGGCGATTGAGCGCCTCCTCGATCACCCGGCGGTTGAAGGCCAGCCAAGAGAGTTCGCGATTGACGAAGCGTTGGGGCGAGACCGCGTCAAAAATCACGTTGCTGCCCTGATGCGCCAGCGACGCCACATCCGCTGTGGCGACATCAGGTGCGGGCGCATCCTCGTTGGCCACGGCGAGGGGTGGATTCGCGCTGGGTGTGGACATGGCCCAGCCTAGCCAGAAAAGCGTGAAATTGTAATGACGTGAAACCTTCAGGACGCCGGATCGTCCAATAAACTATTGATAAGGTTCACATTTATAGGCCGTTTGGCCGCCAGGGCGGCGGCATCGGCACGGGCGATAAAGTCACGGATCGCCCCCGGCGACCGTTCCAGGCTTTGGATCATGTGAGACACCACCCCTTCGGGCACCGAAAGCTGACGGTCGGCGAACAGTTTGACCGCCAGGCCCATCAACAGCGCGTCGTCAGGCGCCCAAAGCGGGAAGGCCAAAAGCGCGCGGGCACGCGACACCAAATCGGGCAGCGCCAGCGCGAATTTCTGCGGCCAATCCGAGGGCGGGACGGCGGCGGTCAAAAGCAGCGGCGCGCCGCGTTCCAGCAAAGCAAACAACGGGGTTTCGGGCACGCCCAGCCCGACATTTTCCACCACCACGGCGCCTTCCGGAACATTTTCGTCCAGCGCCGCCGCGTCGATGATCCGCGCCCCCGCCTTTGCCGCCCACACCGCCGCCAAATGCGACTTGCCGCAAGCCGGCGGGCCATAGAGCGCCACCGCCGGCGCGGCCCAATGGGGATAGGAATCCAGAAACGCGACGGCGCGCGCATTGGCCGGCGCGACGATGAAATCGGCCCGGCCCAGGGCGCTACGCGTCTCAAGCGGCAGGATCAACTGTGTCACGCAGGCCTCATCAGGCGGCGCAGAAAAACACCGGCATAGGCCGCGCCCGACAGAAGGGTGAACAATCCGCAAATCCAATTTGCCGCCTCCACCAGACGCGGCGCATGCCAATCGAATGCCAGCAGCAGAAGGACGGTGAGGATATAAAGCACATGCACCACGGTCGAAGCCTTGCCGATAAGCAGCGTCTTTATTTCTATGGACAGACCAAACAGCGTGATCGCCAACCAGCCGATCGCGATCGCCAGATCGCGCCCCACCACCAGCGCCAACAACCAGAGCGGTACCGTGCCGATCAGAAACAACGCGCCGAAGCACAACAGCATCAGCAATTTGTCGGCCGCCGGATCCAGCCAGGCGCCAAAACGCGAAGTCACGCCCCAGCGCCGCGCAACAAAACCGTCCAAAGCGTCGCTGGCGCCCGCAGCCGCGAACACCGACAGAGCGGCGGTATCGTGCCCAACATAGATGAGGTATGCTGCGAAGGGCGCCGCCAGCAGGCGCAGCGCCGACAGCAGATTGGGCACATCTTTGATCCCTGGCCGGATCATCGGCGCCGCGCCACGGTTACGGACTCCCGCGCGCGAGCGTCCATTGCCCGCCACGATTGGTCAAACTCAGTCCCGCCCCGCCCACCGCCTCACGCAGCTGATCGACGCCGCCCATATAGGCAAGATTGATGCGCGCCGTGTTGATGCTCATGGCGGTCACCGTCACGCCCGTGACATTGCTCACCGAACTCAAGGCCGACTGGATCTCACCCCATTGCGCCATATCCGGGATGCGCACATCGGCGGTCAGGCGGCCGCGCTGGCTGTAATCGATCGCGGCACGCGTCTTCCACAGATCCTCGATTTCGCGCACCGCGGCCTGCGCCGCCACCGGATAGGTCGTGCCCACGGTTTGCAGCACCGGCACCTCGACACTGGATTTGGAGGGTTGCTGGCCCAGGCCCAGGCGACGGATGTTCACCGTAATTTTGCCGTTGGCATAGATGGCCTGCGCCAGCGCGACTTCGGTGACGCGGCTCTTGTACGCCACCGAGGCGACATCGTTCCAGCTGGCCGCATCGAAATTCAGCGCCGCAAGCGCGGGCGCGTCTTCCGGTGCCAGCATGGTGAACGGCACCAGACTGTCGCGAAAGGCGGGCGCCATCAAGGCCTGGGCCCAGGGGCCGTGGCTGACGCCGGGCGAAAAAGCAATCACCAGAATGCGCTTGGCTTGGGCCTGGGAGAAGGCGATCTGGGACGTGCGCAGGATGCGCGCCACGCCGTCAGGGCTGAACGTATAAGTCACATCGGCGACATAGCGGGTGGTGGAGCGGCGTTCGTTGGCGATGGTATAGCCACGGCTGATGCGCTGCAGCCCCGCCGCGTCCAATGCCGGTTGCCGGCCCCAATCGGATTGACGGGTAAGACGGCGATAGACGATCTGGAATGCCTTGCCCCGCCCCTGCGCGATGGCCGCATTGAGCGCCTCGGTGGAGGACGCGCCGGTGGCGTCCACATGCACGTTGGAAACTGTGTAAAGCGAATCCTGTGCCGCGGCGGGGACCGCAAACAACAAGGCGGCGAGAAGGAAGGCGAACGAGCGAAGAAACATGAAAAGCCTGTCTGGAAGCTTGCGACTATACCGGCCGATAGTGACCGGAGGAAGGCATCTAACATCATGCCCAAACAAGCGAAATTGCGGTCCTGTGCGTGGCTTGGGCACCCCTGCTTGCGCCCCTTACGGCGGGCAATTAAACGAAACCCATGCCCGAGCCCAAATCCGACCCTCAAAATGGCCTGACGTACAAGGATGCCGGCGTGGACATCGACGCCGGCGAAGCGCTGGTGGAGCGCATCGGTCCCGCCGCCAAAGCGACGCGGCGGCGCGGCGCCGACGCCGATTTGGGCGGGTTTGGCGGGTTGTTCGACCTCAAGGCGGCGGGTTTCCAGGACCCGATTCTGGTCGCAGGCACCGACGGGGTCGGCACCAAGCTGAAACTGGCGATAGACACACAGCGCTTTGACGGCATCGGCCAGGATCTGGTGGCGATGTGCGTCAATGACATTGTGGTCCAGGGCGCCGAGCCGCTTTTCTTTCTGGATTATTACGCCACCGGCAAGCTGGATGTGGAGTCCGCGGCAACCGTGGTGGAAGGCATTGCGCGCGCCTGCAAGGAATCGGGCTGCGCCCTGATCGGCGGCGAAACGGCGGAGATGCCGGGGCTCTACGCCAAGGGCGATTTCGATCTGGCGGGCTTTGCGGTCGGCGCGGTGGAGCGTGATGCCATCCTGCCCAAGACTCAAACCATGAAGCCGGGCGACGTGCTGATCGGGGTGGCCTCCAGCGGCGTGCATTCCAACGGCTATTCCCTGGTGCGCAAGGTGGTGGAAAAAAGCGGCCTGGGTTTGGGCGCACCCGCACCATTTGCGCCCGGGAAAAGTTTGGGAGAGGCGCTGCTGACGCCCACCCGGCTTTATGTCCGCGCCGCTCTGGCAGCGATGCAGACCGGCGGGGTCAAGGGCCTGGCCCACATCACCGGCGGCGGCATCACCGACAATCTGCCGCGCTGCCTGCCGGAAGGGCTGGATGCGGACGTAAATCTGGACGCCATCACGGTGTTGCCGGTCTTTTCCTGGCTGGCGAAGCAAGCCGGGATCGCCGAACGTGAAATGCTGCGCACCTTCAATTGCGGCATCGGCCTGGTCGCGGTGGCGGATGAGAAAAACGCCGGCGCCGTGATCGATGCCTTTCAGGAAGCCGGAGACCGTGCCGAGCGCATCGGCACCCTCATCAACGGCAGTGGCGAAGCCAAAACCGTCTATCGCGGGGCGCTCCAGCTTTGAAGCGGGTTGCAGTGCTGATTTCCGGGCGGGGCAGCAATCTGCAAAGCCTGATCGATGCGCAGGACGCCAGCTACAGAATCGTCCTGGTGATTTCCAACATCGCCGATGCAAGCGGCCTGGACAAAGCGCGCGCCGCTCTTATTCCCACCGCCGTCATTTCCCACATTGGCAAGACCCGCGAGGCTTTCGATGCCGAAGCGGATGCGGCCTTGCGCGCCGCCCATGTCGAATTGGTGGTGCTGGCGGGTTTCATGCGCATCCTGTCGGACGGTTTTGTGCGTGGCTGGGAAGGCAAGCTGATCAACATCCACCCTTCTCTGTTACCCGCCTACAAAGGCACCCGCGTCCATGAGCGGGTGATCGAGGCCCAGGAAGCTGTAAGCGGCGCCAGCGTGCATTTCGTGGTGCCGGAACTCGACGCCGGGCCGGTGATCGCCCAGGCGAGGGTGCAAGTCGCACCGTCCGATACGCCACGAACACTGGCCGAACGCGTGCTGGCGGTGGAACACAGGCTTTATCCGGACGCCTTGAAACTCTTGGCCAACGGCAAGGTCGTTTTGCAGAACGGCCTGGCGGTTTTCAGGTAGACATCCCTGCCGCTCGCTTTGGCTCGCGGCGTTCGTCACTTGGAACGGTCCACTGGACCGTTCCATTCGGCTACGCCGAACCGCTCCTCACCCAGCGATCTTCGCCGAAACCTCCCACAATTTCCTCGCATCCTCGTCACGGCGCGCTTCGGCGGTAGGGGTGGCGGGCTTGCATTCGTAGAAATATTCACCGCTGACCTTCGCCGCCTCGGACGAGGACGCCAGATAGACCATGGTCTTGGCCCCCTCTTCCGGCGAAATGGCGCCGATCGGTTTGGCGATTCTGATCATCGTGCGCATGAAGCCGCCGCTCTGGTCGCCAAAGCGGGTGGCGACAAAGCCGGGATGCAGCGCATTGGCGGTGACACCGCTGCCGGAAATGCGCCGCGCCAGTTCGCGGTTGAACAGAATGTTGCAGAGCTTGGACTTGGCATAAACCGGATAGCCGATATAGCCGCGCCGCGATTGCAAATCCTCAAAATCCAGCCGCGCGCCGCGATGGGCGTTGGAGGCCACCGTCACAATCCGTGCGCCCGCCTTGAGCTTGCCAAGCAGCAAATTGGTGACGACGAAATACGCCATATGGTTGAGGGCGAAGGTCATCTCCAACCCGTCCTCGGTTTCCTGTCTTTTGTTGAACAGCGCGCCGGCATTGTTGATCAACACGTCTATGTGCGGCTCCTGCGCCAGGGTGGCGCCGGCGCGCTTCATCTCCGCCAGCCGCGAAAGATCGGCCAAATGAAAGATATGCTGGGCCTTGGAATTGGCGCGGTGGAGCCGGAATAGCGTGTCGTCGGCGCGTTTCTGGTCGCGGGCGGTAAAGACGATGCGGGCGCCCTTTTCCGCAAGACGCAAGGCGGCGATTTCCCCGATGCCGGAGGTGGCGCCGGTTATGACGACGGTTTTGCCTTGCATGAAAAAGGCTCCCGCGATGCGGGAGCCTTATAACATTTGTGCGGGACTTCGTCCCGGCCTCGCATCGCGCTTGGTCGCGCGACGCGTCCATACGCTGTCGCTATGGACCGTTCGCCGGGGCCGAAGGTCCACTGGACCTTCGGCTATTCCCGGCTCACCCTACGATGTCCAGGTCTCGAAAGAAGAACTTGATCTCATTGGCGGCGGTTTCCGGCGCGTCGGAACCATGCACCGAATTGGCCTCGATGGATTCGGCGAATTCCTTGCGGATGGTGCCGGGCGCGGCATTGGCGGGATTGGTCGCGCCCATCACTTCGCGGTTCTTGGCGATGGCGCCTTCGCCTTCCAGCACCTGCACCACCACCGGACCCGAGATCATGAATTGGACCAGATCCTTGAAAAAAGGACGCTCGCGATGCACGCCGTAAAAGGCTTCGGCATCGGCCTGGGACAGACGGATACGGCGGCTGGCGACCACGCGCAAGCCTGCTTCCTCGAACTTGGCGATGATCTTGCCGGTGAGATTGCGGCGTGTCGCATCCGGCTTGATGATGGAAAGGGTGCGCTCGACGGCCATGGGGACTCCAAAAAGTTAAAGGCGGCGGGGTTATGCAATGTGTTTGCGTATGACACAATGGCCGGGTCGCGCTGCGGGCCGAAAAACGGCCCTTGCTGCCCGGCCATGACATGTTTAAACGCCCCAGCAAATGCTGGTCATTGACAACATCACCGTGCGGATTGCGGGGCGGGAAATCCTCAAAGGGGCTACCGCCAACCTGCCTGCGGGCCGCCGCATCGGGCTGGTGGGCCGCAACGGCGCCGGCAAATCCACCCTGTTCAACGTGATTCTGGGGCGGCTGCACCAAGATGACGGCGACATCAGCTGGCCCAGCGCCTGGCGGGTGGGCGCGGTGGCGCAGGAAGCGCCCGGCACCGACACCAGTCTGTTGGACACCGTGCTGGAGGCCGATCCGGAACGCCTGTCCCTTTTGGCGGAAGCCGAGCATGAGACGGACGGACACCGGTTGGGCGATATTTACCATCGCCTGGAAGCGATTGACGCCTATACCGCGCCCGCGCGCGCCGCCGAAATTCTGGCGGGCCTGGGTTTTTCGGCGGAAGACCAGCTGCGCCCCTGCCGCGAATTCTCCGGCGGCTGGCGCATGCGCGTGGCGCTGGCCGCCATCCTGTTCTCCGCCCCCGATCTTTTGCTGCTGGACGAACCCACCAACTATCTGGATCTGGAAGGCGTGTTGTGGCTGGAAAATTTCATCCAGAAATATCGCGGCACCATCCTGATCGTCAGCCATGACCGCGACCTGCTGAACACAGCCTGCGAATTCATCCTGCATTTGGAGCGGGGCAAGCTGAAACTCTATACCGGCGGTTACGACACCTTTATGGAAACCCGCGCCGCCGGCCGCGCCCAGGACATGGCCTTCGCCAAGAAACAGGAAGCGGCGCGCGCCCATATGCAAAAATTCGTCGACCGCTTCAAGGCATCCGCCGCCAAAGCGCGCCAGGCGCAAAGCCGCGTCAAGATGCTGGCCAAGATGGCGCTGGTGGAGGTGCCGCCGGACGAGCATGTCGCGCCGATCAACATTCCCACCGCCACGCCCGCCTCCCCGCCTTTGATCACCATGGACCGGGCCAGCGTGGGTTATGAACCGGGCAAGCCGATTCTGACGGGGCTTTCTTTTCGCTTCGATCCGGAAGACCGGGTGGCGCTGCTGGGCAAGAACGGCAACGGCAAATCCACCATGGCCAAATTGCTGGCGGGCAAACTTGCGGCGATGTCCGGCGATTTCACCCCGGCCCGCAAGCTGGTGGTGGGATATTTCGCCCAGCATCAGGCCGAGGAATTGGACACCGGCGTCACGCCGATCCTGACCTTGCAGCGCCTGCGGCCCAAACTGACCTTGGAACAGGTGCGCACCCAGTTGGGCGGCTTCGGCTTTACGCAGGACAAGCAACAGACACTGGTGGGCAAATTGTCGGGCGGCGAGCGGGCGCGGCTGATGCTGGCGCTGGCGACCCTGGACAAGCCCAACCTGTTGATCCTGGACGAGCCCACCAACCATCTGGACATTGACGCGCGCAACGAATTGCTCACGGCGCTGAATGATTTCGACGGCGCGGTGATCCTGGTCAGCCATGACCGCCGCTTGATCGAAGCCACCGCTGACCGGCTGCTCTTGGTATCGGACGGCCATGTCACGCCCTTCGAAGGCGATCTGGACGATTACCGCAAATTCCTTTTGAGCGGCGACAATGCACCGACGCGGCGCGCCTTAGAAAACAACGACGGGCCAAAAGCGAAAAAAGACGAAGCCCGGCGCAGCAACGCGGAAAAGCGCCACAATCTGAAACCTCTGAAGGACAAGGTCACGGCCGCGGAATCCCAGATCGCCGCCCTAACGGCGGAGATCGCCAAGCTGGACAAAAGCTTGTCCGACCCGCTGCTCTTCAACCGGGACCCGGCCAAGGCCGCCTCGGTGTCCAAGAAACGCGCCGACGCGGCGCGCAAGCTGGAAGCAGCGGAAAAAGCATGGCTCACCGCCAGCGAAGCCTATGAGAATGCCAATGCGTAGTTGCCGCGGGGTTTGCAGCTGTGCACCCTTCGATTAGACTCCCGCACCCATGACCGATGACAGATTTTACGAAAGGGCCGGACCCTTCAGCTTGGCGGAGATCGCCGGGCGCATCGGCGCGGAAATATCCAAAGGCGATCCGGCCGATCTGAAACTCAGCGATGTCGCCGCGCTGGAAAGCGCGCAGGCCGGCGATATCTCGCTGTTCAGCGACGCCAAATACGCCAACGCCTTTGCTGTGACCAAGGCGAGCGTGGTGATCACCAACGACAAGCTCGCGGCCTTGCCGCATGGCGTGGTGCTGTTGATCGTGCCCAATCCGCGTTTGGCCTTTGCCCAGGTCGGCCATATTTTTTATCCGCCCGCCAAATTGCAAGCCGGCGTGCGCGCGGCAGAGCCGGTGCATCCCACCGCCTTTATCGGGAACGGCACCGAAATCGGCGCCGGGGCGCAGATCGGCGCAAACGCCAAGATCGGCGCCCATGTCTTTATCGGCAACAATGTGGTGATCGGGCGCGGGGTGGAGATCGGCGATCATTGTTCCATCGGCCCCAACTGCGTCATCACCCATGCGCTGATCGGCAACCGCGTGGTGATGGGGCCGAACAATAGCATCGGCAATCAGGGATTTTCCTTCGTGCCAAGCCTGGAAGGGCTGCTCCGCGTGCCGCAACTGGGCCGCGTGATCATCGAGGACGATGTCGAGTTCGGCTCCAACTGCACGGTGGATCGCGGCGCCATCGGCGATACCCATATCGAGCGCGGCGTGCGCTTCGACAGCCTGATCCATGTCGGCCACAATGTGCGAATCGGCCATCACAGTTTGCTGGTGGCGCAGGTGGGCATCGGCGGTTCCACCACCGTGGGGCCCATGGTGTTGATTGGCGGCCAGGTCGGCATCAGCGATCATCTGACCATCGGCGCGGGCGCAAGGCTGGCGGCGCGCTCCGGCGTGACACGCGATATCGGCGCGGGCGAGCGGGTGGGCGGCTATCCGGCGCGGCCGCTCAAGCGCTGGCACCGCGAGACGGCGCTGCTGGCCAAGATGGCCAAGCCGAAAAAGACGGAAGACGACGCGGAGTAGCCATCTGCTCCAATGTCATGGCCCGCAAATGCGGGCCACCCAGGTGACACCGCACATCCGCAAAAATTAAGGGCGATATTTAAACGACACAAATCGTCATTCAATCCAACTGAGTGCCCACACGGAGTTTACACTCCGGCCGCGCTTCGCGCGGACCGGAGGACGGGAATGACAAAGGCTACTTCATATGCGACTTCGCCAGCGCAACCCACTCGCGCTGGCGGCTGCGATAATGCGACGGTGCGCCCTTCACCGATTTGAGAATCTCGGCGAAGAGCGCCTGGGCGCGGGCATGTTGGCCCAGCGTTTCCAACAATAGACCGAAACGGGCACGCGCTTCCTCGCCGGGATAACGCGACACCACTTTTTCATATTGCGCCACCGCGGCGTCGTTTTTGCCCTGCAATGCCAAAGCACGGGCATAGTCCAGCTCCGCGTCGGAATCGAACGCAGCGGGATCCACGTCCTTCAATTTCACAAACAGGGCTTCGGCTTCCGCGCCTTGGCCCGACAACATCCGGGCGCGGCCCAAGCCTTTGAGCAAGGTGGGGTCGGCGGCGCCCAACGGCCCTTGCATGGCGCTTTCATAGAGTTCGATGGCGTCGGAGAATCGTCCGGTCCTGATGCACTCCTCGGCCAAGGCGCGCTTAGAGTCCACCGAGCCCACCAGCTCGACATTGCGCAGTTTTTCCCGATAGGCGCGGCCCGGATCGGCGGCATTGACCACATTGTCGGCAAAGCGCCGCGCCGAATGAGACTTGAGCAGATCGGGAATGACGGCAAAAGCCAGATAGGCGATCCATACCGCGATGGTGGCATAGAAACTCAGAAAGGAGGCCGCCGCCAGCCCCAGCAGCCACAGGGGCGACTTGCCGTTGCGGATGGAATGATAGGCGATCGTCAGGCTGACGAGAAAACTGCCGATCATCCAAGGATTGAAGAAACCCACGCTTGCTCCGTCTAATTCTGCTTTTCAAACTTGCCGGACGGCGTTTCCTTCCAATAGGTCACGTCGTGGCCCGCCGCCTTTGCCTCTTTCCATGCCACGCGCGCGGCCGCAAGAGCCTCGCCGTCCCGGCCGTCGAACAACAGCACCACCCGCGCCAAGTCGGACAGCGATCCCCAATCCGGCGGCATGGCGCCGCCGACATAGAAAAAAATCTGGGCGGAATTGGGATTGCCTTCCTCCACCGTGATCAGCACCGGCTGGGCCGCGGCATCGCCGTCACCCTGCTGGGCATGCGGCAGGAACGACTGATCGTCATATGTCCAAAGCAGGGTGTCCAGCGCATCGGCGCGTTCCGAGGAATCGGCCTTGATCGCCGTCCGCCAGCCCCGCGCCAGCGACTTTTCCACTAGGCCGGGCAGAACGTCTTCCAGCGAACGCCGCTCAAGATGATAAAAGAGAGTTTCAGTCATCCCGAGACCAATCCCCCTCCCCTTGCGGGAGGGGGCGCGGCGCGACGTGGGGGAGGGGGAAGATATTTTGCGTCAAAGACATCGACCTTCAGTTCTCGTAGTTCTCTTTCATCAGCCGGTTGAGCAACCGCACCCCCCAACCGGTGCCCCAGCTGGGAATAGCCGGTTTCTGTTCACCGTCCTGCCAGGCCACGCCCGCGATATCCAGATGCGCCCAGGCGGTGTCCTTTTCGATGAAGCGCAGCAGAAATTGCGCCGCCGTGATGGAGCCGGAATTGGCGCCGCCGATATTTTTCATGTCGGCGATCTTGGAGCGGATCATCTTGTCGTAGAAGGGGTCGAGCGGCAATTGCCACACCCGCTCGCCGGTGGTGCGGCCGGCCGCCTGGATGCGCTGCACCAGTTGGTCGCTGTTGGAAAACACCCCGGCATGCTCATAGCCCAGGGTCTGCACAATGGCCCCGGTCAGGGTGGCCAAATCAATCAGGATTTTGGGCTTAAAACGGCGCTGGGTGTAAGTGAGCGCATCGGCCAGCACCAAACGGCCTTCGGCGTCGGTGTTCAGCACCTCGATGGTTTGGCCCGACAAAGACGTCAGCACATCGTCGGGGCGGAAGGCGCTGCCGTCCGGCATATTCTCCACCAGACCGATCACGCCCACCACATTCACTTTCGCCTTGCGGGTGGCCAGCGCCAGAAGCGTGCCGGTGACGCAAGCCGCGCCCGCCATGTCGCCCTTCATGCCCTGCATGCCGGCGCCGACCTTGATGGAGAGGCCGCCGGAATCAAAACACACGCCCTTGCCGACCAGGGCGATGGGCTTGGCGCTCTTTTTGCTGCCCTGCCATTGCATCACCACCAACTGGCTTTCGCGCGCGCTGCCCTGGCCCACACCCAGCAGCGCGCCGAAACCGCGTTTTTTCAGCTCCGCCTCGCCCAGGATCTCCACCTTGACGCCCAGCTTGGATAGCGTGACCCTGGCGCGGCGGGCAAATTCCGCCGGATACAAAATATTCGGCGGCTCGTTCACCAGATCGCGCGCCAGGAAAATGCCGTCCGCCACGGCCGCCAATCCGGCATGCGCTTTCTTGGCCGCCGCCGGATCCGGCGTGACGATCCGCAGCGTCTTTAACTTCTTCTCATACTCTTCCAGATTGCGGGTGCGGTACTTGTCGAAGGCATAGCTTTTGAGTTTGGCGCCAAAGGCCAGATGCGCTGCCACTTCCGCTTTCTTGACCTTGCCGCCTTTCTTTCCTGATGGCGTCGGCGGAAGATCGATCTCGATCCGGGCTTGCGCCTCTCCCGCCGCATGCAGGCGGCCCACGATCTGCGCGCCCAGCGTCTCCAATCCCTTTTCATCCACATTATCCGGCTTGCCCAGACCCACCAGCAACAGCCGCGACGCCGTCATGCCGGCGGGCGCCAGCACTTCCAGCATCTGGCCCGCTTTGCCCGTGAAGCGGGAGAATTTCAGCGCTCGCGTCAGGGCGCCGCCGCTGGCCTTGTCCAGACGGACCGCGCCGGGCAGCAAGGCCGCGCCCTCGCCCGCGCCTACCACCCAGGCGCCGCTCCCCGCTTTGGACACGGCATCGGCGGAGGCAACAAAGGAAATCTGCATGCTATATCTCCGGCTAAGGACAGGGTATTTGTGGGGAAAATCCTAGTTCTAGTGATAGTTTAGGTCGAATCCGGCCTCCGACAAGGGTCGCAACAGACCATGGAAAGCGTGCGCACCCAAGCCCCAGACCAGCCCGGCTCCGGCCGGGACCGGACTGTCGTGCGTGCGCCTCTGGTGCCCCGCCTGTCGCGCTATGTGCTGGGTCAGCTTTTGGCGCCGGTGGCGGTCCTGACCTTCCTGATGACCAGCGTGATCTGGCTGATCGCCATTCTGCCTCTGATGGATCTGGTGATCAATCGCGGCCAATCGGCCTTCACCTTCCTCTATCTGATCCTGCTGGCGCTGCCGCAGCCCCTGGTCATCATCATGCCCATCGCCTTCTTTTTTGCGATCCTATTCACCTTGCACCGCCTGCAGGGCGACAGCGAATTGGTGGTGATGGCGTCGGCCGGCTATTCGCTGCGTCAGCTCGCCATGCCCGTGCTGACGGCGGCGGCGATCGTCATGGCCCTGACCTATGCCTGCTTGCTGTACCTGATGCCCGCCGGACAACGCGCCTTGCGCGACAAGGTGTTGGACATCCGCGCCGACATGGCGGGCGCCCTGCTCAATGAAGGCGATTTCAACACCCCTGCCCGGGGCCTGACCGTGTTTATCCGGCAGCTGGGCAACAATGGCGAGATCCGCGGCATCCTGGTGCACGACAATCGCGACCGGGCGCGGCCCATCACCTACATTGCCGAAAAAGGCGTTCTGGCCCAGACACCGGCGGGCAGCCGCCTGATCATGATGAACGGTACCATCCAGGTCAGCGCGCAAGGCGGCAAGCAGCTTCAGGTGCTGCACTTCGAAAGCCACACGGTGAATTTGGACCAATTCTCCGGCCCGGCACGCAACACCTTGCGCAAATTCAACGAACGTTATCTGGGCGAACTGCTTTGGCCGTCGGAACGTCAGGGCCTCACCCCCCGCATCCGCAATCAATTCTTCGCCGAGGCGCACAACCGTATCGCGCAGCCGCTTTACTGCATTGCCTTCGCCCTGATCGCGCTGGCGGCGGTGATGCGCGGCCGGCGCCAGCGCGGCAGCATCGCGCTGCGGCTGACCCTGGCAAGTCTGATAGCCGCGGGGCTGCGGATCGCCGGTTATGGCATCATGGGCTTGGCCCAACGCCATCCCCCGCTGGTGGCGGTTTTTTATCTGTTGCCGGCCTTGGGCGCGGCGGCGGGTTTTGCGGTCTTGGCCGGATACACGCCGTCCTCTTTGCTGACACGCTGGCGGGCGCATTCCATGGCTGGGGCGGCATGAGTTGGTCCTGGACTCTTTATCGCTATCTGGCGGTGCAATTCCTGATCGGCTTCGCCGTGATCTACGCCATTTTTCTGACATTGGCCTTTTCCATCGACATTGTGGACCTGCTCAACCGCACCGCCAGCCACAATGTGCCCACCGCCACCGTGGTGGGCATGGCGGTGCTGCAATTGCCGAATCTGGGCCAGAAAATGCTGCCCTTCGCCATTCTGCTCGGCGGGGTCTTCACCTTTGTGCGCCTGTCACGGTCGCGCGAACTGGTGGCGACGCGGGCCGCCGGCATATCGGCCTGGGACTTTCTGCTGCCGCCGCTCACCGTGGCGGTGTTCATCGGCGTTTTTGTCGTCACACTTTTCACGCCCGTGGCCGCCAAGATGTTTTCGGAATTTGCCGGCTTGGAAGCGCGCTACGTCAAGGGCGAGGAAAGCCAGCTTTCGGTCTCCATCAATGGGCTGTGGCTCCGGCAAGGCGATGAAACCCAGCAGTCGGTGATCCATGCCCTGCGCGTCGCGCGTCAAGGTGAGCATCTTGAGAATGTGCTGGTGCTGCTGTACGGCGCCAATGACCGTTTCACCGGCCGCATCGACGCCAAATCGGCGGACCTCCAGGACGGTTTCTGGATCCTCCAGGATTCCTGGGTGTCGGACACCAAAGGTGTGCCGGTGCATCACGACAAGTACCGCTTACCCACCACGCTGACGGCGGAACAGATCATCGAAAGCTCGGCGTCTCCCGACACGCTTTCCTTCTGGGATCTGCCCGGTTATATCCGCGCCGCCCAGGCTGCGGGTTTCTCGGCCACCCGGTACCAACTCTATCTTTATACGCTCTATGCCTTGCCCGCCTTGTTCGCCGCCATGGTTTTCATGGCCGCCAGTTTCTCCCTCCGGCCGGGACGCGAAGGCGGCATGATGAAAGTGATCCTGCTGAGCGCGGCCAGCGGTTTCGGCGTTTTCTTTTTCCAGGATCTGACCATGGTGCTGGGCCGCTCGGGCGCGGTGCCGACCTTGCTGGCGGCGACGGCACCGGCTTTGGCATCTATTTTGATCGGCATGACTCTGATCTTCTCGCAGGAAGACGGTTGATGCGCAGCACCGCCCTTCGTATCGCCGCCTTGGGGGCCTGCGCCATGCTGCCCCTGATTGCTCAGGCGGCGCAGACCAACCTGTCCAACCCGGCCCTAAAAGAAACGCCGATCCTGCTGCAGGCGGATGAGATCGTCTATGACAGCGAAGCCAAGACCGTTTCGGCGGTCGGTCATGTCGAAATTTCCGATTCCGGCCGCACGCTTCTGGCGGAACGGGTGGATTATGACCAGGCCAGCGACACGATCACGGCACGCGGTCATGTCAGTATCACCGACGAACGCGGCAATGTCGCTTTCGCCGATCATGTGGTGTTGACCGATCATATGCGCGACGGCGCTTTGTCCGGCTTCGGCGCCCTGATCGGCAAGACCGGCCGGCTGGCGGCCCGCAGCGCCCAGCGCATCAACGGCACCACCGTGATCGCCAACCGCACCGTCTATTCACCTTGCGAGATCTGCAACAAGCCGGGCCAGCGCACACCGCTCTGGCAGGTCAAGGCCGAGCGGGTGGTCTATGATCAAACCAAGCACAAGGTCCGCTTCAATAGCGCCACCATCGAAGTGAAAGGCGTGCCCGTGCTCTGGGTGCCGGCCCTTTCGGTGCCCGATCCCACGGTGCGCTACACCAGCGGACTTCTCACACCGGAAGCGGGCAATTCCACCAAGGTCGGGTATTTCACCCGCCTGCCGGTTTATCTCGCGCTCTCGCCCAGCCAGGACATGACGCTGGCGCCGATGTTCACCACCTTGGGCGGCGAGGTGCTGGAGATGGAGTATCGTCACCGCTGGAACAGCGGCGGTTTGTGGTTTCAGGGCAGCGGCGCTTACAATTCCAACGGCGGATTGTCGGGCAGTCCCGGCGCGCAAACCTACGGCCATATTTTCGGATCGGGCCGCCAGAGTTTGAGCAAGAACTGGCGGGTGGGTTTCGACGTCCAGGCCACCAGCAACAGCGCCTATATGCGTTTTTACGACATTTCGTTTCTGGACCGGCTGGTCAACGACATCTTCCTGGAAGGCACGCCCGGCCGCTCCCGCTTCGCGCTTTCGAGTTACTATTTTCAGGGCCTGCGCTCCACCGACGTCACCGCCAATATCCCCTTTATCCTGCCGAAGCTAGAGTTCTCCTATATTCCCGTGACCAAGGTTGCGGGCGGGGCGTTCCGCTTCGATCTCAACGGCGTCGCCATCGGCCGCGACAACCAGCGCAACGATCAGCGCCTTACCGGCGAAGTGAATTGGAAACGACCCTTTGTGCTGGGCAACGGCCAACTCTGGACCTTTGTGCTGGACGCGCGCGGCGACAGCTATCATTTCGACTATCCGGGCGGGACGCCACCGGGCAGCCCCAGCCGCTTGGAGCGCGGGACTGCCTATGCGGCGCTGGATTGGCGCTGGCCGTTCCTGGCGCAAAGCCGCTCCGGCTATTCCTATATCCTGCAGCCCATCGCCCAATTCGTGGCCCAGCCTTATGGCGGCAATCCGCGCGGATTGCGGATCGAAGACTCCCAATCCTTCGAGTTCGACGACAACAATGTCTTCAGTTTCAACCAGGTCCCTGGCTATGACCTGATCGAAAGCGGCCATCGCGCCAATGTCGGCGTCATGGCGGAAGCCTTGTTTCCGGGCGGCAAAGTCGAAGCCCAGGTCGGCCAGACTTACCGCCTCAAGCCCGATCCCTTGTTCGCCAGTTTTTCCGGCAATGGCGGCACGGCGTCCGATGTGGTGGGAAGTTTTTCGATCAAATTTCCGCATTTCGACCTGACCGACCGCGTCGGCATCGACCGCGGCAACGGTTCGGTGCGCCGGCACGAAATTTATGTCACCAGTACCTTCAACCGCTCTTCGTTCCAGGCGAGCTATGTGCGGCTGCCGCGGTCGGCCACCAGCCTGGGTCTGCCCAGCCGCGAGGAGGTCAATCTTCAGGCCGACATCAATATCTGGCGCAACTGGCAAGTGTTCGCCGCCGCCCAGCGCGACTTGAACAACAATCAGTTCCTCAACACCGAATATGGCCTGGGCTATGAGGACGAATGCTTGGCCATATCGCTGGCCTACCGGCGCAAATACACCTCGGACATCGTGCTGGGCGTGCCCCCATCCACCTCGGTGATCCTGCGCTTCAACCTCAAGACCGGGGACAGTCCGATTCAACCCTTCAGCCTGTTCCCGAGAGACGTATTCGCGCTGACTCATCCTTAAAAGCGGAAAAGGGCGGAAATCCTGCCTTTTTGCAGGCGCGCCGGCGTCGGCCAGCGCTTGATCGCAGCGTAAAAACCCGTATTTTGGCAGCGGGTTAGGGGGCGCGGCGGTGCGTCGTGGATACGCCCTTTGCTATGGCCAAAGATCAAGTTTGAAGATGCGAATTGCCACCACCCTCTTGCTGGGCGTCGCCGTCCTGACGGGCGCCAACGCCGTGATCGTGGCGCGGGCGGCAGATCTCAGGCCGATGCCGGCGGTGCCGCAGCTCAAATCCCAAGTCCGGCAAGCCGCTATCGTTCCTCAAACAACGGTTTCCCCGGCCGCGGTTCCGGCAAGCCCGGCCAAAGATATGGATGCGCCGGCTGCGGCCGCCGACCCCACAGCGCAAGCCCCTGCCCCGGCCGGTGAGACGTCCCCATCCGCCCAAGGCACGCCCGCGGTGCAGGAAGCCAAGAACAATGCCGCCGGGGTGATCGACGCCGTCAGCGACAAGAACCCCAACGATTCCAATTCCATTGTCGCCACGGTGAACGACGAATCGATTTCCGATTTCGAGCTTCGCCAGCGCATGGCGCTCTATATGGCGCTCAACGGAATCACCCAGCAGTTGACGCCGGAGCAAAAGACCCGCATTCGCGGTCAGATTCTGGAAATGCTGGAAAGCGAAAAGGTCCAACTTCAGGAAGCGGTGAAGAAGAAGATCACCGTCAGCCCGGTGGAAGTGGACAAGCGTATCAACGCCATGATGCAGGACTATCGCTTCAACATTGAGCAGCTGCGGCAGAACCTGGCCAATGCAGGCGCCAGCGAGGAAGCGCTGCGCGCGCAGATCACCGCCTCCATCGCCTGGCAGAAAGCGGTGCAGGACGAATATGGCGACCGCATCAACATCACGCCGCAGATGGTGGATGAGGAATTGGCGCGTCATGCCGAAAGCGCCAACAAGCCGCATTACCGGGTGATGGAAATCTTCCTTCCGGTGGACAATCCCGAGCTGGACGCCAAGGTGAAAAAGGATGCCGAGGACGTTCAAAATCAGCTGCGGCAGGGCGCGAGCTTTGGCATGGTGGCGCGGCAATTCAGCCAACACCCTTCCGCCGCCACGGGCGGCGACATGGGCTGGATCAATGACGGCCAATTGGCGCCGGAATTGAACGCCGTGCTGGCCAAGATGGAGGTGGGCAGTATTTCCGATCCTATCCGCTCCACCGGCGGCTATTACGTCCTGGCATTGCGCGAGCGGCAGGAGCCTTTGGGCACCAAAATTGAGGAGGCCCCTATCGGGGTCACCAACCCGGCGGGTACCTTGCACTTGGCGCGCCTGCTGTTTCCGGTCGATCCGCGCAGCTCCAAGGCGCAGCTGGACCAAATCCTCAGGGTCGCCAACCAGATTCAGCAACGCTATATGGGCTGCGCGCAGTTGGACGACCTGCACCAGAAGATGACCGGAACGGTCTATATGGACCTGGGTGAGGTCAAATTGGCCGACCTTAGCCCGCAGATTCAGGAGGCGATGAAAACGTCGCGGCCGGGTGAGGCTGCGGTGCCCTTTGCGTCCGATGCCGGCATCGAGCTGATCGGCCGTTGCGACAAGCGGGTGGAAATCAAGACCGCCTATGTGATGCCGACCCGCCAGCAAGTCGAGGATCAGCTGTTTCAGAGCCAGATCGCCGCGCTGGCACGGCGTTATCTGCGCGACTTGAAGCGCAACGCCAATATCCAGGTGCGCGATGACAGCAAGCCTGATGCCCTCATCCGCTGAAAGCGGATCATCGAAAAACCGCGCTGATCGCCAAGCCCGCGCGGCCAAGCGATGAGCGGCGACAGCCCCATCCTGATAACCATGGGCGAACCGGCCGGCGTCGGGCCGGAACTCGCGCTGGCTGCCTTCGCGCATTTCGGCGGCAAGATCGGACACCGCGCCCTGAAATTGGTCGGCGATGCCGGTATTTTTTTCGCGCACAGGGATTTTTTGATTCCCACTTCCTCGCGCATCACCGTCACGCCGGGGCGGCCCGAACCCGTCAATGCCGCCGCCGTCACGCAAGCGATCGAGATCGCGGCCCAGGCCTGTCTTGGGGGCAAGGCCGCCGCCATGGTCACTGCGCCCATCCATAAGGCGGTGCTGAACGCAGCCGGTTTTGCCTTTCCCGGTCACACCGAATTCCTCGCCCATCTCACGGGTGCGCGCCGGGCGGTGATGATGCTCGCCAGCGAGAAACTCAGGGTCGTGCCTTTGACCATTCACCTGCCGATCGCGGATGTGCCCAAACACGTCACCAAGCAGGCGGTGTTCGAGACCGGCGAGATCATTCTCACCGCCTTGCGCCGCGATTTTGGCATCCGCAATCCGCGCCTGGCGGTGGCGGGCCTCAATCCCCATGCGGGCGAGAACGGGGTGCTGGGGGCGGAGGACGCCGCGGTGATCGCCCCTGCCATCGCCGCTCTGGCGGCGCGGGGCTTTCATGTCCGCGGGCCGTTATCGGCCGACACCCTGTTTCATGAGGAAGCGCGCACGGCGTATGACGCGGCGCTGTGCATGTATCACGACCAAGCCCTGATACCGATCAAGAGTTTGAGTTTCTGGGACGGGGTGAATGTCACGCTGGGCTTGCCGATCGTGCGCACATCGCCCGATCACGGCACCGCTTTGGACATCGCAGGCAAGGGCAAGGCCGATGCCCGCAGCATGATCGCGGCGGTGAAAATGGCGGCGGATATGGCCGATGCCCGAAACCGATAAATTGCCGCCCTTGCGCCGGAGCGACCGCCAGGCGAAGCCGTCGGCGGCGCGACCAACAAATACCATTCCACAATGACCGACCGATTGCCTCCCCTGCGGGATGTCATTGCCGCCCACGGCTTGGCGGCGAAGAAATCTCTTGGCCAGAATTTCCTGTTCGACCTGAATCTCACCCGCAAAATCGCGCGCGCCGCGGGTGCACCGGATGGCGGGGTCTTTTACGAAGTGGGCCCGGGACCCGGCGGCTTGACCCGCGCTCTGCTCAGCGAGGGCGCCGGCAAAGTGATCGCGGTGGAACGCGACGCGCGCTGCCTGCCCGCGCTGGCGGAAATTGCCGCCGCCTATCCCGGCAAATTGGACGTCTTGTCCGCCGATGCGCTGGACTTGGACGAAGCGGCCCTCCTGCCGCGCGGGGTGCGGATCGCCGCCAACCTGCCTTACAATATCGGCACCGCCCTTTTGATCAAATGGCTGACCACACTGCAATGGCCGCCCTTCTGGGCCGGCCTGACATTGATGTTCCAAAAAGAAGTGGCGCAACGCATCATCGCGCCGCCCGGCGGCGCGCATTATGGCCGGCTGTCGGTGCTGGCGCAGTGGCGCTGCACGGCGAAGATATTGTTCGACGTCCATCGCGGCGCCTTTGTGCCGCCCCCAACGGTGACCTCGTCCATTGTGCGGCTGGAACCGCGCCACACACCTCTGGCGCCTTGCACTCTGCTCGACCTGGAGAAAATCACGGCGGCCGCCTTCGGCCAGCGCCGCAAGATGCTGCGGCAAAGCCTCAAACCGCTGGGCGGCGAGGCGTTGCTGGAAAAAGCCGGAATCGATCCCACAATGCGTCCGGAAGATCTGACGATCGCGCAGTTCGCGGCGCTGGCGCGGGCGGTGGCCGGCCCCATCGAAAAAGCCCGTATGCTTTAAAGCAGCTTGCCGACAAATTCGGAAATACCCGTCTGACGGGTGCGGCGCAGCCGTTCGGCATTGAGAATGGCCTGGATATCGGCCAACGCCTTTTCCAGATCGGTGTTGACGATCACATAGTCATACTCCGGCCAATGGCTGATCTCATCCGCCGCCTTGGCCATGCGCGCCGCCACCACAGAATCGCTGTCCTGGGCGCGCGCCCTGAGCCGGCGCTCCAGTTCATCGTGGCTGGGCGGCAGAATAAAGATGCTGACCAGATCGTCGCGCATCTTTTCCTTGAGCTGCTGGGTTCCCTGCCAATCGATGTCGAACAGCACATCGCAGCCGGCCGTCAGCGCCTGCGTCACCAGATGCGAAGGCGTCCCGTAGCGATTGCCGAAGACGGTGGCATGCTCCAGAAAACGGCCGCCCGCTTGCCAAGCCGCGAATTCCTCCGCGGACAGAAAGTGATAGTCCTTGCCATGCACCTCGCCCGGACGCATCGGCCGCGTGGTCGCCGATACGCTCATGGCGATGGCGGAATCGCTCTCCAACAATCGGCGCGACAGAGTGGTCTTGCCCGCGCCCGAGGGCGAGGACAAAACCAGCATCAGGCCCCTTCGGCTGATATTGTCATTCGACATTTTGGGCTTGCTCGCGGAACTGGTCGATCACCGCCTTAAGGGCAAGTCCGGTGCGGGTCAACGCGATGTCGTTGGATTTGGAACATAGCGTATTGGCCTCACGGTTGAATTCCTGGGCCAAGAAATCCAGCTTGCGGCCTACCCCTTTGCCCTGCGCGATCAAGGCGCGGGCATCCTGAACATGGGCAATGAGTCGGTCCAATTCCTCGCGCACATCCACCTTCAGCGCGAGCAGCGCCACTTCCTGCGCCAGCCGGTCTTCGGAAACCGGGACCGCGTCCAACAGCTCCTGCAGCTGCGCGCGCAACCGTGTCCGCAAAACATCGGGCTGCGCCGCCGCCAGGCGTGCCGCCTCGCCCACCAGCTTTTCGATCTCGCCGATCTGCGCCGTCATCAAGACCGCCAGCTTGGCGCCCTCGCCGCAACGTTCTTTCGCCAGTCTGTCGAACGTCACGGCCAGACTTTCCAAAATGGCCGCATCGCGATGCCCCCGCGCCACCGGATTCAGCGGCGCCGCCGCGTCATCGCTGACCAATACGCCCTTGAGCGCCAGCAGCCCATCCACCCGCGCCGGCGCCAGCCCGGTTTCGGCGGCGACTTCACGCGCGATTTTGAC